>CAIUOC010000071.1 GCA_903900685.1 uncultured Candidatus Saccharibacteria bacterium
ATGGGAGGCATAATCACTCCTCAACCTACGTCTCAAAACCCAGCCCCAGTAATGGGAGGCATAATCACTCCTCAACCTACGTCTCAAAACCCAGCCCCAAAAAAACTTAAGCATAAGAAATTAATAATTTTTCTTATTATTTTAATATTATTAATTGGTGGTGGAATTGGATTTTATTTTTTATATTGGATGAATCCAGCAGTAATGTGGTCTCGGTCTTTAAATAGTCTGGGATTTGCTTACGGTAAAGCGGCTGACTACTCTTTACAGCAAACTACTACTAAATATGCTGGCCTTCATTTTGACGGAAACCTAACTGCAACTTCCGGGAAAAATAATTATTCCGGCAAGATAATAATTGATACATATAACAAAAATACTCAAACCAATCTAGATATTAATATCGGTTTAGACAAAGTTAACTTAAAGGAAATGTCGATTGAACAGCCAAATTCTTCAATCCCTGATGTATATTTAAATATTTCAGGATATAAAAAATTTAATGTTGGAACTTTACTAGGATTAGATAACAACGCAGCCAATAGCATTGATGGTCAATGGGTAAAGATAGATCAAAGTTTAATAGGTTCAGCTATTAATTCTAAATCGATGCAAATAAAAAATAATAGTCTTTCTTCGAAGGATATAGCTCAGACTGTAAAGGATCTAGAGAGTGTAAACAAAAAATATATATTTAATAGTGATAAAAAATACGCAGTAACCAAAATATTGAAAAACTATGGATATGAAACTATTGATGGTCATCGTACTTATCACTATAAAATAGGTTTTAATAAGGAAAATGTAAAAAATTACATAACAGATTTATCCTCTCAATTAACGACCACACCATTAGGGAAATGGACTATGCAAAAATATAACAAACCAATTGATAAATTAATTAATACAGAGTCCTTAAAAGCTTCAGCTGATAAAATTAACGATAGTGATTCAGTTGATGTCTGGATAGATTCTTCTCTTAGTTATATTTACCGAGTAAGAATATCTGATTCAAAGAACCCAACAATTAATTACTTGGATACCGGCTTAGAGTTTAATAATTTCAGTCAAATTCCGTTTTATATTAACTTCAATTCTAGTTCAGATGGAACAACAAGTAAATTAGTAGCTAAAACAATTATCGACACTAAAAAACAAACAATATCGGGAAATTTGCAATATACCATCAGCGGGCAAGGTGATAGCACTTCAGTGAATTTAAACACTAATTTTAATCAATCAAATAAAAAATTAACTTTAATAGCTCCAACTAAATACATCACATTAAAGCAGGCCCTAAATCAATTGGGGTTGGGAGCGGATTATGATCAATTGGTTACTAATTTAAGTGAGAGTGGTGGTCTTCAGGGGATATTATACAATACATTAATTGGCACCTAAGAATTATAGTTTAATAACTAAAATCTTAGATGTTATAATATAAAGATGTCTAAATTTCAATTAAAAAGTTCATATTCACCAAGGGGTGATCAACCTGAGGCGATAAAGAAATTAGTGGCTGGTATAAATGCTGGCAAAAAAGAACAAACTCTACTTGGAGTAACTGGATCTGGTAAAACTTTTACAATGGCCAATGTTATATCAGAGGTTCAAAAACCTACTTTGATCTTGTCTCATAATAAGACTTTGGCAGCACAGCTTTATGGTGAATTTAAAAGATTTTTCCCGGATAATGCTGTTCACTATTTTGTAAGCTATTTTGACTATTACCAGCCAGAAGCATATATAGCTAGAAGTGATACATATATTGAAAAAGATTCTCAGATCAATGAAGAAATAGATCGTCTTCGACACGCAGCCACTGATTCACTACTTAGTCGTAAAGATGTTCTCATAATTGCTAGTGTTAGCTGTATTTATGGAATTGGTTCAGTAGAAGACTACGGTAATTTATCAATTAGAATTAATCAGGGCGAAACTCGACAGAGAGATAAATTAATGCGTCAACTTACAGATATTCAATATGAAAGAAATGATGTAGATTTTCACCGTTCAACTTTTAGAGTAAGAGGTGACGTAATAGATATATATCCAGCCAGTGAAGAGTTTGCATATAGAGTTGAATTCTTCGGCGATGAAGTTGAAAAGATAACTCAAATTGATCCACTTACAGGGGAGGTTTTATCACGTCCCAAATTTATCGTTATTTTTCCAGGAAGCCACTATGTAACTCCTTATGATAAATTAAAATCAGCTTTAGTTAACATAGAAGACGAATTAGACTCCAGAGTTAAATTATTTAAAAAAGAGAATAAACTTGTCGAGGCTCAAAGATTAGCTCAGAGAACACGTTTTGATCTTGAAATGTTAGCTGAAACTGGATTTGTAAAAGGTATAGAAAACTATTCTCGTTATCTGACTAATCGTGAGCCAGGAGAGCAACCAGCAACACTACTAGATTATTTTCCTGATGATTTCCTAATGTTTATAGATGAATCTCATATGACAATTCCCCAAATTAGAGGCATGTATAATGGCGACAGGGCTAGAAAAGAAGTTTTAGTAGAACATGGATTTAGACTACCTAGCGCATTAGATAATCGTCCCTTAACATTTTCTGAATTTGAAAGACATATCAATAAAGTAGTTTATGTGAGTGCAACTCCAGCTGAATATGAGCTTACGAGAAGTCCTAAGCCTATCCAGCAGGTTATTAGACCTACCGGGCTTATTGATCCACAAATTGAAATTAAACCGATTGACGGTCAGATAGATAAGCTAGTAGAAGAAATTAAAAAAACAATAAATCTTAATCAAAGAGTCTTAGTCACAACTCTAACAAAAAGAATGGCAGAGGATTTGAGTGAATATCTAAAAAACCTAGATATTAAGGTTGCATATATTCATAGCGATATTGAAACGCTGAATCGAACAGATATACTTCGCGATCTACGTCTTGGTATCTATGACGTATTAGTTGGTATTAATTTGCTACGTGAAGGACTTGACCTGCCTGAAGTATCGTTAGTCGCAATTATGGATGCAGACAAGGAAGGTTTTCTTAGAAGTTCACAGGCTTTAATTCAAACAATTGGTAGAGCTGCTCGACATGTCAATGGACGAGTCATAATGTTTGCTGATCGGATAACTGGAAGTATGGAAAAAGCAATTGGTGAAACCAACCGTAGACGAGCAATACAATCCCAATATAATACCGATCATAAAATTACTCCTGAAGGCATATTGAAAGATATAGATAAGGGCATGAGACCAGATTTACCAGAAGAGGCTAAAACAGTACTTTTAAACTTAAAAAAGATTCCAAAAGATGAATACAAGTCAATTATTAAGGATTTAACAGGTCAAATGGAACTAGCTTCAGCTAATTTAGAATTTGAAAAAGCAGCTGAACTTAGGGATATAATTGAAGATATTAAGGCGAAGGACTAAACACATCGGGCAATGTCTGATATATTTATATAAAATATGGTAAAACTTTCTCAAAAAGATATATTAAAATTGGCTAATTTAGCTCAATTAAAGCTGACCCCAGAAGAAACTGCTGAGTTTTCTTCAGAACTTAGTTTAATTCTAGATTATGTCAGTCAACTCGATAAGGTTGACGTTAAAGGGCTGGAGCCAACTTATCAGGTCACAGGGCTTAATAATGTAACGCGTGAGGATAAGAAAATTGACTATAAGCTTGATAAGAAACTCTTAATGGAAAATCTTCCAAGTAGTAAAGACGGTCAGATTAAAGTTAAAAGGATGATTGCATGAAGACCTGGGATAACATAGTCAAAATATCTCGATCCGTTAATGACGGTAAATTATCTGCCGTAGATTTAGTAAATGAGTCATTATCTTTAATTGATGCAAGTCATGACTATAATGCCATTATTTCAACAATTAAAAAAAGGGCACTTGAAAGAGCAAAAATAATTGATAATGCTGTAAAATCTGGAAAAAATATGGGTCGACTTGCTGGAGTACCATTTATAGCTAAAGATAATTTTCTAACTTTCGGCGGTGAAACAACTGCAGCTAGTAATATTCTAAAAGGTTTTAATGCTCCATATCAGTCAAGTGCCATCGAAAAATTAGAATCCGAAGGAGCAATATGTGTAGCTAAGGCTAACTTGGATGCTTTTGCTCATGGCGCTTCAACTGAAAATAGTGATTTTATGATTACTAAAAATCCGCATGACAAAGATAGAGTTCCTGGAGGAAGTTCTGGAGGATCAGCTGCATCAGTCGTTCTTGGACTTGCTCCATTTTCAATTGGAACTGATACCGGAGGTTCTATTCGTCAACCTGCAGCATTTAGTGGTTGTATAGGATTAAAGCCAACTTATGGACTTATATCTAGAAGTGGCGTTGTTGCTATGGCTAGTAGTACAGATTGTATTGGCCCGATGACTAGAACTGTTGGTGAAGCTAGTCTATTACTTGATATAATGTCAGGTCGTGATTCTTTAGATTCAACAACCATAGATAAAGATTCGCTAGGCTACATCACCCTAGATAGCGACATTAAAGGTAAAAAAATTGGCTTAGTTAAAGAATATTTTGATGAAAGTCTTAGTCCAGATATTAAAGCTTCAATAGACGACATGGTAAATAAACTAAAAACTGCTGGAGCCGAAATTATTGATATTAGCCTTCCTATTTTACCATCCGCCTTAGCTGTATATTATATTTTGTGTCCAGCTGAGGTTAGTTCTAATTTATCTAGATATGATGGTCAAAGATTTGGATATAGCTATAAGGCAGCTAATGATTTAAATGAAAGCTATTCAGAAAGTCGTGCACTTGGATTTGGTAAGGAAGCTAAACGTAGAATTATAATTGGTACGTATGTACTCAGCAGCGGCTATTACGATGCATACTACAAGAAGGCTCAACTAGTGCGTACAAAAATTGTCAATGATTTCCATAAAGCTTTTAAATCAGTTGATTTCCTACTTGGTCCAGTAGCACCAACTCAGGCTTTCAAAATAGGTGAAAAATCTAATGATCCATTAGCTATGTATTTATCCGATGTTTTAACAGTGGCACCAAACCTGGCCGGTATTCCAGCAATTACTATTCCCATAGATATTAAAAATAACTTACCAGTTGCAATTCAACTGATGGCTGCCCAAAAAAATGACCGTAAACTCCTTGGTGCCGCTAAAAAAATAGAGGAGTTAGTATAATGAATATTTACGTTTATATAGGATTAGCAGTAGTATTTTTGATTGTTTGTTTTTTCGCTTGGAAGCTAAAACCAATCAGAATGAACAAAGTTTATTTTTATGAATCATGGAAAAATCTACAAAAACTGTTAATTGATAAGAAAACTTGGGCAAAATCCGTTATTGCTGCCGATAAGTTACTTGATGAGGCCTTAAAGAAACGACATTTCAAAGGAAAATCCATGGGTGAACGTATGGTCTCAGCCCAGAGATATATTAGAGATAACGATGGTGTTTGGTTTGCGCATAAATTAAGCAATAAACTTGATGATAGCCCGAAAACTAGATTGAATAAAACTGATACTAAAGAAGCTTTAACTGCAGTAAAAAAAGCATTACAAGACCTAGGAGCATTACCAAGTGATAAACAAAAATAAATATTTATATAAAGGCTATCTGCCAACTATTGGAATAGAATGCCATGTTCAGCTTAAAACTAAAACTAAGCTTTTTTCTGGTATTGACAATGATGCAAGGGATGCAAAACCTAACACGCTCGTTAGCCATATTTGTTTTGGGTTACCCGGCTCATTACCAGTTTTAAATGAAGAAGCATTAGTTCTTGGTTCAAAAGCTGGTTTTGCACTTAATTCTAGGCCTCAGAGGAATTCCCATTTTGATCGTAAACATTATTTTTATCCTGATCTGCCTAAGGGATATCAGATAACTCAGTTTGAGGCACCTATAGTTTTAGGAGGAAGCGTAAAAATTGTTGTTAATGATGAGGATTTAGTAATTGGTATAACTAGAGCTCATCTTGAAGAGGATGCAGGCAAAAGTACGCATGATGTCGGTAAAGATTATTCACTAGTTGATTTAAATAGAGCTGGAACACCATTACTTGAAATAGTTTCTGAACCGGATATTCATAGTTCAGCCGAAGCTAAAGCTTATGCTCGGGAACTTCACTTACTTATGCAATATGCCGATGTTTCTGAAGCTAATCTATATTATGGCAACATGCGCTTTGACGTTAATGTTAGCGTATCTAAAGATGATAATCTCGGGACTAGAAGCGAAACAAAGAATCTTAATAGCTTTAAGAGTGTTGAAAAAACAGTCGATTATGAGATTAAAAGACAAGTTGATTTACTCGAAAAAGGCCAAGCAATTGTTCAAGAAACTCGTGGTTTTGATGATTCTAAGCAAAGAACTTTTTCACAGCGCACAAAGGAGGATGCTCATGACTATAGATATTTCCCTGAGCCAGATATTCCACCAATAGTACTTAGTGATGAGTTTATTGATAGTATTAAGCTATCTATGCCAATTATGCCTGACGCTTGGCGTGCCAGTTTATCTACAGCTAAATTAGATTCTGCTCAAATTGAATTATTGCTAGAGAGTGAAATCGAAAATCCTTCAGTAAGTTATTTATCGGTTATTAATCAATTTTTAGATAAACCAGAAGAGCTCAAGAAAATTGCCAATTGGATAATAAATATTGAAATACCTTTACGAAAAGAAAAGCCAAGCCTTACTCTTTATGATGATAGTGTTAGATCTAAACAATACATAGAGGTTTTCAAGTTGCTTAATTCTGGTGATCTAAGTTCTAACGGTACTCAGGAATTAATAACTTATTTATTAACTTCAGAAGAAGAGATTATTGATGTGTCAGTATTTGCAAATAAGAAAGGTTTGACCCAAAATTCTAATAAAGACGAATTAGGCGACATTGTATCTAAAATTTTAGCTGATAATCCTAAAGCTGTAGACGATATCAAATCTGGTGAAGACAAAGTAATCGGTTTTTTGGTAGGTCAGGTTATGAAAGCTAGTAAAGGCAGTGCAAATCCTGGACTTGCACAAAAAATTATCCGAGATCAAATAAATTCGCTATAATATAAAGTAATGACAAAAATAACAAAAGCCGTTATAGCAGCAGCAGGATTTGGAACTAGATTCCTACCACAGACCAAGGCAATGCCTAAAGAAATGTTGCCAATAATAGATAAGCCAATCATCCAATATGTCGTTGAAGAGCTAGTCAAGGTTGGTATAGAAGACATAGTAATTGTTACCGGATCCAATAAACGCAGTATTGAAGACCATTTTGACAGACCCAGCCAAGACCTGATCAATAATCTTAGGCAAGGTGGTGAGAGTAAAAAGCCATTACTTGATGAAATTCGAGCAATTTCAGAAATGGCCAATTTTATTTATGTTCGTCAAAAAGGCGTTTATGGTTCAGGAACTCCACTTCTCAATGTTGAGCATATAATAGGTGATGAGCCTTTCATATATACCTGGAGTGATGATTTTATAGTGGCTGATCCATTAAGATTTCAGCAGATGATAGATGCTTATGATGAATTTAAAACACCTGTATTATCAGTAATTAAGGCTAATAGTGATGAAGATTATGATCGCTATGGCTTTGCTGGTGGAAATTTAATTCGCGATGGAATAATTGATGTTAATAGAATTGTTGAAAAGCCTGGTAAAGCTAATGCTCCATCAGACCTTGCAACTTGTTCTGGTTTTTTGTTAACTCCAGATATATTTAAGTATCTTCATCAAGCATTGGATGAACTAGCTGAAGGGAGAGAGCTATATACTAATGACGCATTTCAATTAATGGCTGAAGATGGCAAGAGAATTATTGCCAAGGAAATTGAAAATGGTAGATATTATGATGCCGGAAATAAATTGGAATATTTAAAAACAGTTGTCGACTTTGCTCTTAAGCGAGACGACATTGCAGATGACTTTAGAAAATATTTGATTGAAATTTTGCAATAAAATAAAGTAAGTGTAATAATATTCTTATTATGAATACTGCAACAGAAGCACTTGTGATAATAAATTCAGTCGTTTTATTGGTTTTTTTGGTTATCGGTATAGTCTTTCTCATTAGAATGAACATACTTCTAAATTCACTCAATAAAATAACAGAAAAACTTGAAGAAGTTGCTGATTCAGCTGGTAAAATAGGCGTTATGCTAGAGAATATAACCAGTGGAGCAATCTTCGCTAAATTTATGAAGAGTATCTACAGCAGTGTTTTTAAAAAGAATTAGAGGAGGACATAATGAATAACAAGAAAAAAATAGCATTAGGTGCAATCGGAGCTGGTATCTTGGGATATGGAATTGGTATTCTTACTGCTTCAAAGTCTGGAAAAGAAACAAGGGAAGATATAAAAAACACAGCTCAAAAAACTAGGAAACAAATTGAAAAAGTACTAAAAAATATACATACTGAAATGACTGAGCTAATGGCTGAAGCTAAGATTATTGGTCTTTCATACAAAGGCAAGGCCAAAGAAGAGCTAGAAAAAATGACTGCTAATGCCATTAAGGCCAGAAATAAGATCAGTATCATCTTATCTTCTCTCCATGAAGGGGAATCTATAGATGAAGATTTAGATAAAGCTATCAAAGATGCTGTAAAATCTATTGATCATTTAAAAACTTTCATCGAAAAAGAAAATCTCTCAGAAAAAATCTAGTAAAACAAATCTAAAAATTCTTATATGAATTTGATTAATGATTTTTTATGGAGTATATTTGAGGAATGATAAATAAAAATAAAATGAAAAAACCAAATATAGTTTTAGTAATTCTGTCTATTCTAGTCATTATTCAATTTATATTCATTGGAATAGGCTGGATTAAGATTAATATTAATGAATTTGCCACTAAAAATATCTTCGATAGATTTTTTCCTTTGATAGATGGAGCTTCATATCAGCCAGTCACGATATCGCCTATTAATGGACTCATATATTTACCACAAATGAGACTGTCCATTCCTGATAGCGTTCTCGGGGATCAATTAGTCTATAATGCATATAAATCCTATACAACAGGCACTCATAAAATACCTACCGGCCAGGTCGACGAAGCTAATATAAGTACATTTTCTTTATCAGGATCGGCTCAAACACAATCTCAATTTAGCTGCAGTTCATTAGTTCGGATAAAATTCGAAACAGATCCAAATCCATATAATCCGAGTGAAATACCCAAGGGTAGTGTAAAGCTTAGCAATAATCAAACTTTACAGATTTACGCTAATCACAATAATGCATGTCAAAAAGAATGGGTGTTCAATCAGGTTAATTCAGATTTAGTAGCAGCATTATTTACTCAAGCTAAAATTTATTAAAATAGCTCATACGCAAGTTTAAAAGTTTCTATTAATTCAAAAGAAAAACTAGTATATGTACCTAGTTTTGGCCTATAATATATCTTGAGAATATAAATAAAAGAGGGTTTTAAAAGGTGAAATTAACTGCCAGTGATTATGTGCATTTGCATAACCATACTCAGTACAGTCTTCTAGATGGTCTAACTAAGGTGCCTGCGCTTATTGATTATGTAGTTGAAAAATCTATGACAGCCATAGCGATTACGGATCATGGAACTCTTTCTGGCGCTATTGAATTCTATAAAACTGCAAAAGCTCAAAATATAAAACCAATTATTGGAATAGAAACCTATATTGCTGCTCGGTCTCATACTGACAAAGATGCACAAACAGATAAGCCTAACTTCCACTTAATACTACTTGCTATGAACAACAAGGGTTACGAGAACCTAATGCAGTTATCTACAACTGCTAACTTAGACGGATTTTACTATAAGCCAAGAATTGACCATGAACTTTTAGAAAAATATAATGAGGGTTTAATAGTACTAAGTGGTTGTATTGGTGGTGAGCTAGGAGATTTGCTTCGTCAAAACCAAATAGACAAGGCTCGTAAAATGGCTAAGTGGTATAAGTCTATATTCGGCGATAGGTACTATATCGAGATTCAGGATCATGGTCACCCCAATCACCCATCTAAATGGGATGAGCAAGTAGAGGTTACTAAAAAAGCTCTTGAGCTAGCTAAAGAGCTATCTATCGAATGCGTTCTTACTAGTGATGCTCATTATCTTAGAAAAGAGGATGAAGAAGCTCACGAGATACTCTTATGTGTTCAAACGGGCAGTTTTTTATCTGACGAGAGAAGAATGTCACTAAAAGATTTTGAGCTTAACGTAACCGACCCGGCTGATGTTATAGAAAGATGGGGCATGGAATACCCTAAGCTTATTACTAACACTAGAGCAATTGCAGATAGATGTGACGTAAGTATTAAGCTTGGAGATATTTTGATCCCTAAGTTTGATGTTCCAAAAGGTATGACTGAAAAAACCTACCTAGATCAAAATGTTTATCGTGGACTTGCATTCCGCTATGGCGGGAAAACCGAAGAAGAAGCCACTTTGCTTAATCTTTCTGATGCTAAAAAAACACTACCAGCTAATGTTCTTAAAAGAGCCGAATATGAGCTGGGAGTTATTAGCTCAATGGGCTTTAACGGATATTTTTTAATTATTTCTGACTTTATTAATTGGGGCAAAAACCAAGGAATTGTCTTCGGTCCAGGTAGAGGTAGTGCTGCTGGATCGATTATTTCCTATGCACTTAAAATTACTGAACTTGATCCGCTTCTTTATGATCTTCTTTTTGAGCGTTTCCTAAATCCTGATCGTATTTCTATGCCGGATATAGATATAGACATACAGGACTCTAGACGTAATGAGGTTATACAGTACTGCGTAGAAAAGTATGGTAGTGAGAGAGTAGCTAATATTGTTACATTTGGTAGGATGGCGGCTAGGAATGCAATTCGTGATGTAGCCAGAGTTCTCGAGATACCGTACTCAGAAGCAGACAGATTGTCGAAGATGATTCCACCTCCAGTTCAGGGTCGTCATACGCCACTAGCTGTTCATTTGGTCGAAGATGCTGATCTTAAAAATGAGTACGCAACTAACAAGCAAACTAAGAAGATTTTTGATTTAGCTGTTCAATTAGAGGGAACTATTAGAAGCCATGGTGTACATGCTGCTGGAGTTGTTATTGCACCAGAAAACATTGTTAAGTATGCTCCTCTCGAAATGGCCCAAAAAGGGGTCATTGCGACCCAATATTCAATGGGTCCAGTTGAAGAGCTAGGCCTTCTTAAGATGGACTTCCTAGGTCTATCTAACCTTACTATTATTAATAATGCCCTAAGGACAATTAAGAAAATTTACGGGGTGGAAATAGATATTAATATAATATCCCTAAAAGACGAAAAAACCTTTCAGCTTTTGTCCGCCGGAGATACAACCGGAGTTTTTCAGTTTGAATCTGCTGGAATGAAAAGATATTTAAAAGAACTTCAGCCAACTGAGTTTGAGGACATCATAGCAATGGTGGCACTTTATAGGCCTGGTCCAATGCAGTTTATTGATGATTTTATTGCTAGAAAACACGGCAAGAAAAAAATAAAATACCCACACTCTAAAATGGAGAACTCTCTTAAAAATACATACGGTGTCCTAGTCTACCAAGAACAAGTCATGCAGATATCAAAAGAAGTTGCTGGTTTTTCTGGTGGAGATGCCGATATGCTGAGGAAGGCAATTGGTAAAAAGAATGCTCAGATGATGGCCCAAATGAAAGATAAGATGATTGATGGTGCCCTAGAAACCAGCGGTATCGACAAAAAATTCATGGAAAAATTTTGGAAACAGCTCGAAGACTTTGCGGCCTATTGTTTTAATAAATCTCACGCTGCATGCTATGGGCTTATTGCATATCAAACTGCTTATTTAAAATCTCATTATCCAAGTGCATTCATGGCAGCCATCATGACCAGTGACTATGATGATACCGATAGATTAAGTATTGAAATAAGTGAATGCCAAAGGATGGGTATTGAAGTTCTGCCTCCGGATATAAATGAATCTTATCTTGAGTTTGCGATTGTTAAAGGCGAGCAAGAGAAGATTCGTTTCGGAATGCTTGCAATTAAAAATGTTGGCTCAAATGCAGTTGATGAAATACTTAGGCTTCGAAGAGAAGAGGGGCAGTTTAAAACTCTGCAAGACTTCTTTAGCAAGATAAACCCTCGCATAATTAACCGGAAAAATGTTGAAAGTCTAATAAAGTCCGGTGCCTTCGATAAATTTGGTGACCGAGAAGAAATATTATTTAATCTAGAAAACCTTATGGCATTCGCAGTAAGATCTAGAAAAGAACTTGAGAATGGACAGATCGATCTATTTGGTAATCAGATTAATTCTTCAACATCAACTCTTCGATTGGATAAAATGATAACTCCACCAAATCCATCTCAACAATTAGTTTGGGAGAGAGAACTACTTGGCATTTACTTAACTCAACATCCACTCGATGATTATAAACATTCACTCAAAAAAAATACCACTGCGATAAATGAATTAAAAGACGATGGCTCTGATAAGAAAATCACAATTGGCGGCATGATATCTGATGTTCGATTAATAACGACTAGAAACGGAGCTAAAATGGGCTTTATTATCCTAGAAGATTTAACAGGATCTATTGAGCTTGTTTTATTTCCAAAAATATTAAAGGATAGTCTGAGTTATTGGGTCAAAGATAAAGTAGTTAAGGTGAATGGTACTGTTTCTAGTCGTAATGGAGAACTTAAATTTGCAGTCGAAAGCACAGGTTTTGTTGCTAAGGACAGTAAAAATGATATTGAAAATCTAGAGTCTGAAAATAAGAGTAAAGCCAATAAGACATCGGTGTATATAAAACTTAAGGACTCTCAGAACACTAATAAGCTGAATAATTTAAAGCAAATTATTGATGATAATCAGGGTGAAGCTGAAGTAGTACTTGTTATTGGTGATGACGATAAAAGACAAGCCATAAGACTTCCTGCCAGAGTGTCGATTGAAAAAGAAACAATTGTAAAGCTAGAAGATGTTGTAGGAAAAGAAAATATAGCAATAAAATAAATCGCTAATCACCCTTAGGATTTGGGGATACTGACTTATTTGCATTAACTGACGCTTGTTTTTGTTCAAGAGCATTGATTTTTTCTTGAAGTGCTTTTTGACTTATACCAGCATTTGCCTGGTTAGTATGATTTCTTACAATATCGGAATGAGCTAGCTTCCAGGAAAAAGAAAATATTACTAAAATGCCTGCACCAACCATTAATGGTAAATATGGCCAATATGTTTTCATAAACTTTGGTGTTCTTTTCTGGTGAGTTCCAATTCTTTTATGAGATTGTGATATTTTTTTATTTTTTTTAGCTTTCGCCATAATATTTATATTATATCATATAAGCTTATTCACTAAAACGCATATGATACAAAGCTATGGCAGCACTAGAGGCAACATTGTATGATTCTTTTTCACCGAGCATGGGTATTTCTATAATTTCATTCGATAGCAGTAGTAAATCTTTTTCTACCCCGTCTAGTTCGTTACCTAAAATTAGAACTATTTTATTCGTCGGGGAATAGTTTTTTATGTCTATTGCTGTCTTAGACTGTTCAAGTGAAATAATCTGATAATTTTGTTTTTTTAATTTCGCAATTTCCTTATATATATCCTCTGCATAAGAAAGTTTTAGTAATTTTTCTGCTCCAAGCGAAGTTTTACTGATTCGATCAGTTAATTTTTTTGATATGTGTGGCAATCTAGTATCTCCATTTATTTTTGGATAGGGAGAATAACCACTAAAAATTATTTTATCTACTCCCATTCCTTCTGATGTTCGGAGTATTGCTCCTACATTGTGAGCACTGCGAATATTATTAATTATTAAAACAATGTTTCTCATAGATTGTAATAATAGATTATAGTACTCGAAAAGTATAATGCTAATGTATAATAATAGGCATGAGCCAAGATTTCAGACTTGATGAAGAACAGTCTACCGAGAAACGTGCCCGACTTATCGGGATGCAGTATATTGATACTTCTCAACTTAACGATAAAGCGCTATATCCAGAGATTTTAAGCCTAGATGAGATGACTGGTTATAGAATCATCCCTATACGTGCCGATAGGAGTAACATTTTATTTGGTGTCACTACGTCAACCTCTAAACAAACAATGGAAAGTTTAGTTCAGAGATTTACTGACCAGAAAGTTTCCTTCGCAATTATTTCATTATCCGGATACAGAGACTATTATAATTTGTATAATCCTCCTAAAAAAATTATATACGATGATATAAAACTTAATGTAGAAGATAAGACTGCATTATTTCAGAAAATATCTTCTACCTTAGATACAGTTAGGGCCGATGATATTTTAGCTTATCTTGTTCAGCAAGCTTACGAGTTAAATGCATCAGATATACATTTAGAAAATCAGAAAGAAGGCTTGCGTATCCGCTTTAGAGTTGATGGAGTGCTGCATCCGATTGCACATTTATCATTTGATAAATATCGACAGGTCATAAGTGCCATTGCTATTGCGGCAAATGTTTCAACTAATGAAAAACAACCACAATCCGGTCATATCTCTAAAACATTTTCTATGGCTACAGGGGAACAAGTTGCCGTTAATCTTCGTGTCGAAGTTGTGCCAACAGCATATGGCCAGGATATTGTAATGAGACTTTTTAACACCACTCAAGAAATGTTATCTTTGGATAAGTTAGGCCTTTCACCATCCGAAAGATCTGTGGTTGATGATATTATTCGACATCCAACTGGGTTAGTCTTAATTGTCGGTCCAACAGGATCTGGTAAAACAACAACTCTTTACTCGCTAATAAATACCTTAAATACAGATGAACGAAAAATTCTAACCCTAGAAGATCCAATTGAATTTTTCATTGATGGAATTGTTCAAATACCTGTAGCGGGTGATGATAGCCCGACAAGCTTTGCTAATAAGCTTAGGGCAGTACTTAGACTTGATCCAGACGTCATTATGGTTGGAGAAATTAGAGATCAAGATACTGCCAAGACAGCTCTTCAGGCAGCGCTAACAGGACATTTAGTCATGAGTACATTTCACGCTAGCACTGCTTCTGCCGCTCTCACAAGAATGATTGATATGGTAGGCATTAATCCTTTATTTGCATCTGCAATAAGATTAATTATGGCTCAGAGACTTATTAGACGTTTAGATGACAAAACAAAAATTGCGTATACTCCTGATGATAATATGAAAGCCCAACTTAAAAAAATTATAGATACTGTTCCCGAGAGATACCCGAAACCTGATCTTAGCACTTTAGTTTTATATAAGGCAGGTCAAAGTGCCGAAAATCCATTTGGATATGCTGGACAAATGGCCATTAGAGAACAACTTCAAATGACAAAGGGAGTCAGACAAATTCTCAAACTTGAACCTTCCCAGATTACAACTGAAGTACTTGAAGCTAAAGCAATTGAAGATGGAATGCTAACTATCCTACAAGATGGAATTCTCAAAGCCTGTGCTGGAATTACATCTCTTGAAGAAGTATATAGAGTAGTTGGTTAAATAATTAGCTTTGAGATAGAGCTAACTAGATTTTTAGTATTAACTGGCGGAATGATATTTTCCTCCGATGGATTTTTAACTAGTTTAGCAATTGCTTCTGCAGCGGCTATTTTATGTTCAGTAGTAATCTCACGTACATTATTATCAAGCGCTCCTCTGAATATGCCTGGAAAGGCCAGGGCATTATTAACCTGATTTGGATAGTCACTTCGACCAGTTGCCATTATCTTAACACCTGCTTTTTTAGCTATATCTGGCATAATCTCAGGGATAGGATTAGCCATTGCAAAAACAATCGGATCTTTATTCATTGACTTGATCATATCTATTGTCAATAAGCCAGGTTGAGAAACTCCTATAAAAACGTCTGTACCTTCTAATGCATGATGCAATAAGCCTTTAACTTTTCTTCTATTAGTCATTTTAAGAAGTTCTATTTTTGTGTGGTTTAAATCACCACGCTCATGGTGAATAATTCCTTTAGAATCAATTGCTATAATGTCAGGATTAGCATAGGAATTCAAAAGTTTAATAATAGCGATTCCTGCCGCTCCTGATCCAACAACAACTATTCTCATATCTTTAATTTTTTTCTTGGCTACTTTAGCTGCATTTATAAGTCCAGCTAGTACAACTACAGCAGTTCCATGCTGATCATCGTGCATGACTGGTATGTTAAGTTCTTTAATTAATCTTTCCTCAATTTCAAAACATTGGGGCGCAGCAATATCTTCTAAATTTATTCCACCGAAACTCGGAGCAATTGCTTTAACAGTACTTATTATTTCCTCAACTGAATGAACATTCAAAACTATTGGCACAGCATCAATATTTGCGAAATTTTTGAATAACATTGCCTTACCTTCCATTACAGGCAATGCTCCTTCAGGTCCAATATTACCAAGTCCAAGAACTGCCGATCCATCACTTATGACCGCTACGTTATTATTAGTCCAAGTATACTTTTTAGTTTCTTCAGGATGAATAGCTAGATAACTACTAACGGCTGCAACCCCGGGGGTATAGTAAATACTTAATTTGTCTTTACTTGAAAGATCATCCTTCAAACTGAGACTTATTTTACCAGCTAATTTTTTATGTTGAGCCAATGATTTTTTTCCGTAATCCATAAAACTTAGTATATTCTTAATTTATAGATAACAAAACATCACTTAATAAAAAAAGGCCAACAATTTAATAAATCTCATTAAACGCGAGTATACAGTCTTAAGACTATCTTAAAATATAAATAAAAGTCTTGCATAAACTGCCTCTTTAGGGTAAAATTATCAGATTATGCAATCTGTTATTCAACAAATAAACCAACAATTCCTAAAGAAGGCAGTTGTCAACGTAAAAAGTGGCGATACGGTTAAAGTACACCAAAAAATTAAAGAAGGCGCTAAAGAGAGGGTTCAAATATTCCAAGGTTTAGTTATTAGAACTGATCGCAAAGGGAGTCACACCAGCCGAATTACTGTTCGTCGAATGGCTAGTGGAATTGGTGTAGAAAAAAGTTTCTTACTTCATAGCCCTAACGTAATTAAAATTGAAGTTACTAAAAGAAGTTCAGTTAGAAGAAACTATCTATCTTACATGCGAGAACGTACTGGCAAAGCTGCAAGACTTACAGGTGTGAAGTTTGATAGCGATTCAGTTAACGTAATTGATGACAAAGAACCAGTAGAAGAAGTAAAGGCTGAAGAAGCTGAAGCTCCTACTGAAAACGTTGATACTCCTAAGTCTTAATCTACATATAATTATTACTTGAAGAATTTAATTGCTATATGCTATTATCTTTTTATGTTTAAAAATAAAAAGTGGGCAAAATTAGCTGTAATATCATTATATTCCGGTGCTTTTTAATTGGTATATTGACTCTAGTTTTTATAGTACTTCCAAGCCATAATAGCAGTTCCTGTAGTCCTGGTACTTATTGTTTTCCAGGTCTTAGCAGTGCTTTTATAGGCGTAATAATCTTTTGTAAATATGTAGCAACACTGTCTGTATTCATGTGTATTATTTTTTCCATTTTAAGTTACCTAAAGAAAGAAAAAGCTTTTAAAGTGATTCTAATTAATATTCTAATCATTGCTCTTATTAGTATATCAATTAGTGCTGGAACGTCTGGTATTTCTAACTATCGATATTGCCATAAACTTACTGCTTGTAGCTATACTTATCCTAACTAATTTATATATATTCGTATAATATATATAAATGGATTTAGTAGTTGGCATTGACGAGGTGGGCCGAGGATCATGGGCAGGACCTTTACTTGCTGGTGCTGTAATTTTAGATCCTGCAAATCCTATTGCTGGCCTTACCGATTCAAAATTACTTAGCCCGAAGAAAAGGGCTGTTCTAAGTTCTGAAATTATTCTAAATGCTTTGGCTTATGGTATTGGTTGGGTGTCAGCAGAAGAAGTTGACTCTATGGGTCTAACTTTAGCCGTCGCAACAGCCATGCAGAGGGCTCTGGACGCTATTAAGACTAGTTATGATGAGATTGTCATTGATGGAGACTTTAACTTCCTTATGTCTAATCCTAAGGCTAGGACACTTATTAAGGCAGACCTTACCGTTCCTAGTGTTAGTGCGGCTTCAATTATTGCTAAAGTCGCTCGCGATACCTATATGGCCGAGCAATCTAGAATTTATCCAGGCTATGGATTTGAGCGAAACGTTGGCTATGGAACTCGTGATCATTCTGAAGGTTTAGTTGTCAATGGAGTATGTTCTCTCCATAGACTATCTTTTAAGCCTATAAAGAAATTTATTTAGCTTTTTTGAAGTATTTAATTAGGTCTTGCTTGTCTCTTTTTTGCCAGTCTATATGCCATTCCATGGTTTCGATACCTTGTTTAATAGCTCGATCTAGACTAGTCTCGTCATTGTTTTTGAAATATTCTTTATATTCCTTTAAAAATGTTTCGGAGTTAAATGAAGAAGCTGCATACATAGGTAATCGGCTATAACTCATGTCCTTTTCAAGATTTTCTTTAAGCCAGCCCCAATTATCTTTCACCCAGTGCCATGTACTAGCCTTCGAGTATCTGTTAGTGAAACTATATGCTAACCAGTATCCTACATCTTGTAACCTTACATTCTCAGAATTAATCAAATTCAGTGAATTATCTATTAGTTCTTTTTGTTCGAATGAGCATAGAGCCATTGCTAGAACTACCTTTTCTTCACTAGATATAGTTTTGTTATAGAAATCGAGTATTTTTTGGTATTCTTTTTTACCACCTTTTCTAGCAGTTGTACCAAAAACAATAGATTTCATATTAGGGTGAATATCTCCGGCTTTTTTGGCTTTAGTAAATAATTCTTCAATTTTAATTAAAACATCTTTTTCGTCAGCACTCGCAGCCATTCCGATAATAGTTGGTCTAAGCATTTGGTCGAAGTAATCTTCATTCTTTATTTCATCCCAACCGAGTCTTTTTAATTCCTCAGCTATTATTTTACGGATAAATGGTTTAATGTCTTTTCTAATTTCATCATCATCCATGACTTTTTTGATAGAGCCAATAATGTCAGTAATAATATCCCATACAGCAGCATTATTTTCTTTATAAAAGCTAGATAAAAGATCCATAAGTTGGATTGCAGTATTAAGTCCAGCCTTAGTTCCTTCAAGTGTATCACTCAATATTCCCAGCCTATCTAATGGACTAAGTTCACCAGCTCTAATTAAACGTTCGATTTTTTGCATATGAGCGTTATCGTAAACTGTTCTATAAAAGCCGGTCTGTCCACCGTTAAATTTAATAAAGTCGCCCGTTTCAATTTTTAGAATTTCTTCTCTTTTCTTAAATAATTTTGGCATATCTTGGCCATCCAGTAATGGTAGTGGCCAGATTGTATCACTTCTATTGTTAGGATTTGGATGTATATAGAATCGCTCTTGATTTAGTTCAATATTTCCATCATTAACCTTAACTTTAAGTATCGGAAAGCCAGGTTTACTTGTCCAAGCATGCATAAATTCTTTTACATCAACCTTAGAAACTATTTCAAGTGCATTCCAGAGATCATCGGTTTCCGAATTTTTGTAGGCATGTTTCTTGAGATATAGCCTAAGTCCATCTCTGAAAACATCAGCCCCTAGATATTTATTGAGCATGTGAATAATTGAAGCACCTTTGTTATAGCTAATAGTATCGAAAATAGTTCTAATTTCTTCCGGATGCTTAATGACTGCTTCAATTGGGTGAGTGTTGTCTAGTGCATCAAGTTTTAAGGCTGGCATAGTTTCGTCAACGCCAAACTGTGTCCATATTTGCCAGTCAGGGAATAATTCATTCACTGCTAGGTATTCAATCCAAGAAGCAAAACCTTCATTAAGCCATAAATCATTCCACCATTTCATAGTCACTAAATTACCAAACCACTGATGAGCCAGTTCATGAGCAACAACAAGAGCCACATATTGTTTAGTGAAAAGACTAGTATTATTTATGTCTACGAGGAGTCCTTGTTCTCTGAAAGTAATACAGCCCCAGTTCTCCATAGCTCCGGCTGCAAAGTCAGGAAGTGCAATAAAATCACATTTTTCAAGAGGATAGGGAATATCGAAGAATTTATTATAGAACTCTAAACAATCTACGGCTGTGTCTAGTGCAAACTGCAGGTGCTTGTCATTCTCTTTTGTAGCATAAGCCCTAATCTCGACACCATCTTTAGTTTTCTTTGATATATATTCAAGTTCACCAATAACAAATGCTAATAAATAAGTCGACATTATAGGCGTTTCATTAAACTCAGTTATAAAAGATTTGTCTTTTTTTGTTTGTTTCCTGATTTTAGTGTTAGAGATTACAGCCTGATCTAACGGACTAGTTAAACTTAATTTAAATATTGCTTTAGCCTCGGGTTCATCAATGCAGGGAAAAGCTTCACGAGCGTGATGACTTTCAAACTGAGTAGCTATAATGGTTCTTTTTGGATTATCTTTATCCGGGAAGCATGGGTATATTCCATTCATAGGTTTTGTAATATTGCCATAAAAATCAATGGTTATGGTGTAATGACCACCATATATCATCTCCTCGCTATGAAGTCTTACCTCTTGAGATGATTGGTGGGTATTAATTCGCGTGACTTCAATTTCATGATCACCTTTTTTATCGTGCTTTAGTATTTTTGCTGATCTAAATTTTAAATCACTTTGATGAAAGGTTAGTCTTTTAGATGGCCTACCGGTCTTTTTGCCTTCAATAATAACTTGACCACTAAATTCCATAATATCCGATTTAATATCTAGATTAAGATCGTATTTTTCGGGACGAAAATCGGCAAATAGTCTAGTTACTTTATTACTCATTGATATCCATATTAACACGAATTTGCAGGAACTCAGTCCGTGATATATAATAAAGATATGTTCCGGCCTAAAGGTCGGTTTTTTTAATTCAATTAAGGAGACAATCATGGATTTAGACATGAAACAATTAGCATTAGCTATACGTACAATTTCAGAAGAAAAAAATTTACCTGAAATTAATTTATCGGAAGTACAAAGAGAAAGCTGGCAATGGTTTTTGACAGAAGGCGTTAAAGAAGAGCTGATTCAAATTTCCCCAATTGATGATTTTACCGGCAAGAATTGGCAATTAATTCTTGGCGATCACTCCCTCGGTTCCCCCACAATTTCCCCAAGAATCGCCCAGAAAAAAGGCATTACCTACTCCTCTCCTCTTAAA
>CAIUOC010000072.1 GCA_903900685.1 uncultured Candidatus Saccharibacteria bacterium
CAAATAGCCAATAAATATATTACTGAGTTTAAGAACGGTGTTAAAATCGCTAACGGCCCTTATGGTCCATACATAACTGATGGCAAAAAGAATGCCCGAATCGCCAAGGATATTGATCCAAAAACTATAACAGAAAAACAGGCAACTGAAATTCTTAAAAAAGCGCCAGCAAAGAAAAAATTTAAAAGAAATAAGAAGAAATAAGTTTTTTTATTAAACTAAAGAATCTTGACATAACAATTATATAAGAATACTCTTAATTTAAGTGTTGATTTAATCATACTGAAAATAAGAAATAAAAATGTTAAAAAATAAAATTAAATATTTAATCTTTAGTTCATTGGTAGGCTTATTTAGCCTAATTTTTGCGTCAATGACAACTAGTACAGCTCATGCATCTGGAATAAACCTATATTGGTGCAATACTGGAAGTAGTAATTTTAGTACAGCTTCGAACTGGAACACTAATGCCGATTGTACTAGCGGTACTCAGCAAATACCCGTGAGTGGTGATAGTCTTATTTTTGACGATACTAATCTAACTGCTGATGCGACACTTAATAACAATTTAACCGGACTAGATATTTATAGTATTGATTTTAAGGGCACAAGTATTTCCAATTATAGTTTTCTTATTACTGGTAATGCAATTAGCTTAGATAATGGAATTATAGACACTAGTCTTAGTATTGCTAACGAAATGTCACTTGATATAACACTTACAGCTGATCAAAGTATTAATGACACCTCAGGAGCTTTTAATTTAGTTGGCGGTAATGTTGGCCTAACAAATACTTTCAATATTGGAAACCATAATCTAACACTGAATAGTAATACCAATTATGGTGGCAATATATTTATTTTGAGTCAGCTAGAAGGAACTGGAAATATAATAATGAACGGTGACACCAGTGGTCATTATTATTTTATAGCTCCAGCTAATGGCTATAGCGGAAAAATAACATTAGACAATGGCCAAGCCTTCGTATATGGAAATTCTTTAGGAACCGGTAAGATAACTGTAAAAAGTGGGGCTACTCTTAATATTAATTTTGATAATTTGTCGCCAACTTTTAATAATCCTTTAGAGATTTCTGGAAATGGCTTTGATGGAACCTCCGGTTCTATGGTTGTAAATGATGGATGCCCAAGTCCTATATCATCCAATGGATCATGTACTAATACCGGTACGGATACATTTAGTGGGGCAATTACATTGACTGGTGACACTATAGTTAGTACAGGTGGCAACACGCTAAAATTTACAAATATTGTTCCATGCAGTGGTTTCATTATAACTATTAATGTAATCCCCGTTGTTTTGCCAGGTACTCATCCAGCAGTTTCGTCTTGTAGTACACCAACTGGCGGTGGATCGACAACATCATCCTCAGCACCAAAAACACCAAATACAGGATCTAGCCTTATTAATGCCAATAAATACTTAGCATATTTAGGAATACTTAGCATATTATCAACAGGACTTTATATTTTATCTAGAAAATACAAAAAAGCTTACGCAAAAAATAGAAGATAATATATTTTGTCCACAAGTTGCACTCTGGTCAAGTTATTGTAAATAGATATTTCTACAACATGTTATATGCCAAATCGTCCATTTCGTGATACTATATATTTAGCAGGCACTATATTTGACTTATAGTAGCTAAAATGATATAATCTTATTAAGTTTAATCAGGTAAAGTAATCAGATAATATGACAAATAAGGCTCAAATTAAGGATAATATACAACTTGACATCAAAAAACACATCGATGATGTTTTAAAGACGATTGATCAAGAAAGAGAAAAGGAAATAATCTCAAGAAGATTTGGTCTTTTTGATCGAAAAGAAACCCTTGAACAAATTGGCGAATTATTAGGAATTACTCGCGAAAGAGTACGTCAATTAGAAAAATCTATTATTACTAAACTGCGCAGTAAGGCTGACAGGGGAGAGCTACCAAATCTAGATAAATTCCAAGCTATAATCTTGGAGACACTTAATACTGCAGGGCAACTATCTAGAGTTACAAAATTAGCTAATGAACTTAGTAAGGATGCAACAAAAATTGATCAATCAAGAATTGCATTTTTAGCTGAATTATCACCAGAACTTACAGTTGTTGATGAAAATGATTTTCTTTATCTAGCTATAGGTAATTCAAAAGTCTTTACCAGTGCATCTATAAAAGAAGGTGTTAGTAAGATTATAAATTCAATTACTAAACTTGCTGAACCGAAAAGTATTAAAAAGATTGCCGTAGAAGCTAACATAGACGACTACAGCCAAGCAGAAGCTCTTGCTAGTATATCTAAGCAACTTGCTTCACTAAACGACAAGTGGGGCCTCGTAAAGTGGCCTATGGTTAATCCTAAGAACATTCGTGACAAGATATATGTCATTCTAAAAGAAAATAATAAGCACATGCATTTTAATGAAATTGCTGATGCTATTCAAAAATCTGATTTCAAGCGAAAGAATGTTACCACTCAAGCTATACATAATGAATTAATTAAAGATAAAAGATTTGTATTAATTGGGCGTGGTATTTACGCACTCCGTGAATGGGGCTACAAAAAAGGTACAGTTTCAGACATAATATCAGAAGTTTTGAGAAAAGAAGGAAAAGCTCTACATAGAGACGATATAGTTAAAAAAGTTCTTGAAAGCCGATATGTTAAGGAAACTACTATACTTCTTAATCTACAGGGCAAGAATCAGTTCAAGAGAGTTGCTAAAGCAACCTATGAGCTAGATGAATCTAAATTAGTAAGCGCAGAATAAACTGAACATTTTACGAACATAGAATATATACAAAAATAATTAAAAATAGACTAAAATACCTTAAATTGGCGTTTTTTATGCAAAAGGTATAAAAGGGCGTTACAAATTTATTTTTTTATTTATTTTTTTAAAAATAATGGCGGGGGGAAGAATTAGGAAACACACAATAAGACATAGTCATACTATGTCGCACAATGTATATTTTGCGACTATAATATACTATATATAGTTGATAACCAATGCCTCTATAATAGGGCACTACTGCTATATTATTCCCAAAAATTATAATTAAATGTTTATTATATGTTCGTATTCTTATCTGTTAATAGTCATCATTAATTTGGTTAATGACTCTTTGTGTATTTTTTTTACAATGGATCTATATTTGACTTATCCACAGTTATGTCGTGAAGTATTTGCTTTTTTATGTTTTCGATTACCTTATATAGTTTTTTTGATAATTCCCTTATCCTTCCCCTTACCCTGCTTTTTTGACAAATTACTTTAATATAGTGATAATATGTTTTTTAAAAAAAATAGCTCATAATTGATTACTGAACATTTTACGAACATGCAGGGACTAGTGGGGTATTAAGGAGCTAATTTTACTACTTATAATATGCTCGTCCTATAACCCTAACATCAATATACTGTGAAGGATTTTTATTATTAGCTTGTAGATATCCCTTCAATGCCAGAAAACTCCCAACCTGCTCTTTTACAGGTTCCTCTAAATTTAACTTAAGTATATAGGGAACCTTATCTATTTTAATGTCCAACTCTCTTGAGTTAGGAACTAGGGTATAACTTATGGTTTTAATCGATTGAATTGCTAATTCATTGTAGGTATAACTTATAAAAGATAGGTCACTATTAGATAGTGCTCTTTGGTTTATTTTTATATTACTAAAGCTTTCTATTATATAGGGCATTAAATTTATAAAATTTACACTATTATTATTTGAAACCGATGCCATAGCTACACCATTATTCTTTAATAAATAGAATCTTTTAGTCTGATCGTATAGAATTCCTACTGGCTTAGCCTCGGTAATTTTTAATGTTACAAAATGACTCAAAAAACTTAACTCTGGGGTTGCATTGGAAAGTTCTGGAAAGCGAGACAACATATAGTCTGATAAACCAAGGTTATTAATAGTTATTTTAGTATTATTTGCAATTGAATTAGATAGGTATTTTTCAGATGCTGTCTTATATATACTGGTTGACTCTAGGAATTGAGAATGATTATCAGACACATTTTTAATCTTCACGTTGTTATCTAAATAAAGTAAGTATCCTAGTATCAAAACAACAAAAATTAGTATAAAAATAGCTGGAACCCTGCCGATAATATTATTTGCAGGTATGGTTGATTGGGTAATGCCATCATTAGTTTTGGGCTTAGATCGTTTTAAATTATTCTTAATCGTTCTGGAAGAATAGTAGCTAAAATTATTTGATTTATCTTCTTGAATAACGATTGGAGAACGACCCATTTTTTTTTGTTTTTTTTGAAACATATGTCTTTTCTTATTTAGATTTATCAATTAATAATTGGGCTAATGCTAGAGATGCATCTTCTCTAGTAAAAAGATTTAGATTATCAGCTAATTCTTGCCTTCTCTTCTGAGAATTCATTAAAATATCTATTTGATCAAGCAAAATTTTAGGGTTTTCTATTACTTCAATTTCATCTAGGGCCACTACTGCCCCGCTCTTCTCAAGTGATTTTGCATTTTTTACTTGATGGCCACCAGTAAGATGAGGGCTTGGAATAATAATGCATGGCTTGGCTTGCGCTGCAAATTCTGCAAGATTTGTAGCCCCAGCACGAGAAATTATAAGATCTGCTGAACCAGAGTATCGATACATATCACCAACAAAACCTTTAACGATAACTCTTTTCCTTTTTTCACCTTTCAATTTTTTGTCATATTGCAAATTATAATCTGCTTCATGATCCTTGCCGGCAATATTTAAAAGAACTAGGTTCGAATTATTTTCTAATAATGAATCAACAATTGCTAAGAGTGCTTTATTAAGTGTTAATGAGCCAAGTCCACCGCCAGCAAAAAGTATTACCTGTTTATCCTTATCTATACCTAAACTTTCCTTATAGTCTGCTACATCAGCAGCAGATAATTTTTTATATTTATTTGATATGGGAACACCGACGTAAATAATTTTATTCTGAGGATAGCTATAAAGTTCTTTTGGCATGCCAGTTGCATGATTTAACGCCCACTTAGCTATGATCCTATTTGCAAGACCAGGCATTGTGTCTGAATCATGGGTTATATACTTAATTCCTCTCACTGCAGCAGCTAAGCCAACTGGAACACCTATATATCCCCCTTTAATAAAAATTATATTTGGTTTTATTTCTAATAGAATAAAATATGCCTGAATTGTGCCAATCAAAAATCTAAAGAAGTCGACAATATTTTTTAAAATTGTACTGAAATCTAAAAGTTGAGAAAAGCCAGCCCCATGATATCGTCTAAACTTCCCTGCACTAATATATATAGATTGGTCAATAAAATCTGAGATCTCTAATCTCTGCCCAAATGGATCACCTGTCTGACCAATAAAAATTACTTTTACAGTTGGATCGAGCTTTTTTAAATCATTGGCGACTGCTAATAGCGGGGTTACGTGACCCCCTGAGCCTGCGCCCGTAATGACTATTGTCATAATCATCCCCTTCTGTAATTTTAGTAGGTACTGTATAGGTTGTATATCTAGAAATATGAAAGACTATTCCTAAAGCAGCCATAACAAACATAATACTAGTACCGCCATAACTTATAAAGGGCAAAGTAATGCCTTTAAGTGGAATAACCCCGATCATAGCACCAATATTTATAAATGCCTGAACACTTAACCAAGTCATAATTCCAGTAACTAATAATCTTGAAAAATTATTTGGACAACGTTCAATAATATTTTTAAGTCTGACAAATAGAGCTGCAAATAGAGCTAATAATATAGTTGTTCCAAGAAATCCAAATTTTTCAGCATAAATTGCGAAAATTGAATCGTTAGCAGATTCTGGTAAATAACCATAGGCCTGAACACTGTTGCCTAAACCTAGTCCCAATATTCCACCCGAACCAACTGCAATTAAAGCCTGACAAGTCTGATAGCCACTATTCTGACAATCACTCGATGGATGCAGGTATGTTGCTAATCTTTGTTGTCTATAACTACTAGTTGCAACAGCTATTACTACACAAGCCACAATCACTCCTACAAAAATGGCAATCTTTTTCATAGGTACTGACGCCACAAAAGCCATACAAGCCATCATTGCCATCATAACGGCAGTTGTACCTAAATCACTCTCAACTCCCGCTACAACGACTCCTATTATAAATAAAGCCATAATTATTGGTAATAGTGTTTTTTTAAAATCGCTTATTGCACCAGACTTAATTTGACTGGCTAAAAAACCAGCCAACCAAATTAGTAAAGCAAATTTAATCAGCTCATCAGCCTGAAATGAGAAACCACCAATTTGAATCCACCTATAAGCACCATTAACTTCTTGCCCCAGTACTCTAACTGCTAATGCAGCAATAACAGAAATAATAATTAAAGGCTTCTCAAAACGACGCCAAGCTTTTAAGGGCATAAACGCAGTAATTGCAAATCCGACTAAACCCAAAATAACTGATATCATCTGGCGATTAATAAAATAATTAGCTCCGACTCCACTGTTTATGCTTAATCCAGGGCCAATTGAATAAATTACAACTAGGCCAATTGATAATAATAATATAATAATTACAAGCAATATGTAGTCAGGTTTATGCTTCCTTGGCATTTCCAAATTATTGTTAAATCTTGATCCTCTCCTGGATTGAAATTGACTCGATGGTCTCATATATATTTACCAAGTAAAAAGACAATTAGCCCAATAACCGCCGATACCTGGCCTAAGATCCAAAAACGCATTGTAATCTTAGTTTCCTGCCACCCAATTGCTTCGAAATGATGATGTATTGGTGCTATTTTAAATATCTTTTTTCCATTTCTTAGTTTTTTAGATATGACTTGAATAATGGTTGACCCAGCTTCAATAACAAACATAAGCCCAATAATTGGTAGGAGTACTACTGTATTAGTGAGCATAGCCACAACTCCAAGCGCTGTACCTAATGCAAATGATCCGATATCTCCCATAAAGAACCTGGCAGGATAAATATTAAACCAAGTGTAGCTTAACAAGGATCCAACAGTCGCTAAACAGAATCCTGAAATCCCATATCTACCTTCTAGTAAAGCAATTATTGCATATGCCGAAAAAGCAATTGAAGTTAAGCCTCCAGCCAAACCATCAAGTCCATCGCTAATATTAACTGCATTAGCTGTTGAGACTACTACAAGAACAAATAAAGGAATAATCAACCAGCCAATATGCCAATTACCATAAATCCCCGGTATATGAATATAGCTAACATCTAATTTGTAATAGAAAAATAATCCGCCAATTAGTGCTACTGCAGTAACTAAGAAAAGCTTTAATTTAGAAGGAAGACCAGCAACCCCTAGTCCATTACCGGTTATATTAATTATGTCATCAACCAGTCCTATTAAAGCAGCACCAGCAAAAGCAGCTATAGGTAGCCAGGTTTCGCTACGATTTAGATTAAAAAGAATAGTCACTAGACATACCGAAAGTACAAAAATTATGCCAGCCATTGTTGGTATATGACGTTTATGCTTCTCTGCATGTAGCTGATTAAATACTGTTGCAGTCTCTCCTGTCACAGCTTTTTCTCTAGGTTTTTTCCACCATTGTCCCTTGTATGACAAATGAGTGTAGATAGGTGTGATTACCATACTTAAGACAAAGCCTAAAAATCCAAGACTAAGAATTCTAATAATTGTATTGGTTTCAACGGAAAAGTTTATAACTTGAATCATTTTTTTACCTTTACATATTATACATGTTAATTGCCGATTGGACTCACATATGATTCATTAATTAACATATGGACGATATTACCAAAAATCGGTTGAGCTCCATAACTTCCTGCATAGCCTGATACTGTTGGAGTTGTTACGAAAATTGCAATCGCATACTGTGGCTTATTACCTCCAACAAAACCTATGTATGTTCCGTTGAATATATTATCAGTATATCCACCTTTGGGATCTGGCACTTGTGCAGTTCCTGTCTTACCCCCAACTATATAATTTGATGGAAAATTTAAGTAAGTGAATCCAGATTGATAGTGCTTAGATACAACTTGTTGCATTAACGCTATAATTGACTTCGTAGTTCCAGCATTAACTACATCACGATTAACGATAGTTGGTTTATTGTAAGCAATATTTCCCTGACTGTCTGTAGTGCCATCGACCAAATATGGTTTGTAATATGTTCCCCCATTAATGACGCTAGATAAGGCACTATCCATTTGAAGAGCCGATACCGATAACCCCTGTCCAAATGATGTATTTGCATATGCTAAATTCTGCTGATCACCCGACTGAAAAGGAATATCAGGCTTAGGAACAATACCTCCCGATTCATAGCCTTGATCTAATCCAGTTATTTTACCAAACCGAAAATGATTAGTCATATAGTTATACCAGGCTTCCCTTGCCTTTAAATTGATTTGACCACCACCCATCTGCATTAACATCCAAGTAGCTCCAGTGTTAAGAGAAAGATTCAAAACATCTTCAACGCTTTTTATACCGGAGCCTCCGTCTTCTTCAATATTAGTAATATTAAATCCGTCGATAAGCCAATGGGAAGGATCATAATATGTAGTATTCTGTTTAATAACCCCTTGATTTAGAGCGGCTGAAGCAGTAAAAACTTTGAGCGTAGAACCTGGTTCAATTGAATTAGATACTGCTGCGTTAGTAAATATATTTTGGTTTGTAACTGAAGAATAGTCCGATGGATTATAGGTTGGATAATTAGCAATTGCTTTGATAGCCCCTGAGTTAGGATCCATAATAACAGCACTTATTAAAGGCGATTTTTCAGACTGTGCAGCGTTCTGGATGATCTCCTGGAGTTGTTTTTGAATAGCAACATCAATCGTTAAAACTATATTTTTTCCATTAACTGGCGATATATTAATATTATTTTTGCTTGCAGCTAATGGAACTCCATTAATATCAGTTATAGCTTTAAGATAGCCAGGTTTACCAGAAAGTTGGCTATTCATTGACTGCTCAAGTCCGTAACTCCCTTTACTATTATCTCCTACAAAACCTAATGTTTGAGATACTAAATCTCCCTGAGGATAGACACGATAATCCTGGCCTATAGTTCCAAGTCCTGGTATATGAAAACCAAGAATTTTATCTGACTGACTTTGTGATATTTTTTTAGCTAATACTACATATCTAGTATTTTTTGTATTAGCTAAAGTGACAATTTTAGATTTAGAGCCGCCCAATACACCAACAAGTTTGTCGGCCATATTATTAACATTTTTGACTAATGATGGATCGGCATAAACTGTAAAAAGTTCTTGATTAAGAACGATGGGAATAATTTGATTGCCGTCATGAGCTTCAATAAGGCCACGAGTGGCAGGAATTTTAGACTGAACTAACTGATCGTTTAGAGCACTTTGTTTATAGTAGCTATATCTAATAACTTGAATGTAAAAAAGTCGAATTACAAAAAAACCAATAATGAACATTAAAAAAATAAATATTAAATTAATGTTCCTAATGGCTTTTAAATTAAAAGACTTATTGGAATTATTCATATTCATTAATAATTATAACTAATTATTAATAGTTGTGCTTGGAGTTACAGAAGCAAGACTTTTACTGACCGGGCTATTCTGAACTCTATCTAGTGATTGAAGCTGAGCAGATGATACTTCAAGATTTTGATGTTGATTTTGAAGTTGAGACTGTTGTTGCTGCAAAGCAAATACTTTATTGCCATAACTTTGAGTTTTTACTACCTGAGTAAGATACAAAAGACCCAATAAACATGCTAGGACTACTAATATAATTGTGTTGCTAACAGGACCAAGAACTTTTTCTCTTGACCTAAAACTAACAGCGTTCTGATTACGCTTTGTATAACTTTGTCTATTTACTGATAACGAACTTGAATATGTCATATTTATTTTTATTTTTCCGCGCGAGTGCTTTTGAAGTAATCGCCAGCACTCACACTGCTTCGCCTATTCAGCGAGCAAAAACAGTTTTATACTATTTTTACTCTTACTTTATAGGTTCGGGAGCTACTTTTGACCTGTATAGGCATTGTACTCCCCTTTCTTTTGTTTATTTATTTTCACTGCGGCTCGTAATTTTGCACTACGAGAACGCGGATTAAAAACTAATTCATCTTTTGTGGCAACTATTGGTTTTTTTGTCAATAATTTTAATATTGCGTCTAGTCTATTGCCACTCCTCTCAGCTAATGCCTGTTTAACAATCCTGTCTTCAAGACTTTGAAAACTAATAATTACAATCCTTCCACCAGGTTTTAAAAGATCTATCCATATGGGTATGCTCTTATTAATGAGATTTAATTCGTCATTAACTGCAATCCTGATAGCTTGAAAAGTTCTGGTAGCTGGATGAGTCTTTGAGTGACCCGGCCAAGCTTTTGAGACTATTTTCGCCAATTCTGTGGTGTTTTTTATCGGCCTATTATGAACAATTAGATTAGCAATTTTTATGTACTTCGGATCTTCACCGTAGTCTTTTATGATATTTGCTAATTTTTTTTCACTATAGACGTTAATTATTTCATAGGCATCAAGAGTTTGCGTTTGATCCATTCTCATATCCAATGGACCCTCTTGGCCTATAGAAAAACCACGTTTTGGCTCGTTAAGGTGCGGTGATGATACGCCCAAATCAGCCAGAATTAAATCAAATCTCTGGCCACTACTTAATAATTGTTTGCTAGCTGAATAAAAATCTTGATTCAAAATGTTAATTTCATGACCCTTGAATTCTTGATTCAAGAAATCTATAGCATTTGGATCTCGATCTACTAAGTAGCTTTCCTTATTATTGCCAGTAATTTCTAAAATTGGATTTGCATGCCCACCATAACCAGCCGTTAGATCTAAATAACTATCGCCTGTTTTAGGTTTTAAATAATGCAAAACTTCTTCTAAAAGAACCGGATTGTGTTTTATGTTTTGGTGCATCTTTTCTTGTTTTTGTTTTTGCAAGATCACCTAATTAGCAGTCAACTTTTTGTTTTTAGAGTTGTTTTTGTTTTTGTAGTCAATCACTTAACGTATAAATACTTTAAGCGATTAAGAAAGTTTCTATTGAGAGACTTATGTGTGAGGTGGAGTTTTGGGAGGTGTTTTTGAAAAATGTGCGAGGGTTTTTTCAATGGTGCCCTTGGTCCATCTGTTGACTGCCAATTAGCTGATCTCGAGCCTTTTTAATATTTTATTTTTAAAGAACTACTCTATCGATTCAAAAAAATTTTATGTTGATTGAATTCGCCAGTATTTACCTACTCTTACAGCCGTAACTTCGTGCTTTATACCTGCGTAATCAAGCAGGTGCTGCTCTAAAGTGATGCGACCTTGTTTTTGATCGATTACACTTTCTTCTTTACCCATCCGGAATTGAACATTCAGATCCGCTATTTTCTCATCAAGCATATTGCCTTCGAGTAGCGGCTCTATCTGTTTATCCCAAATTGTTTTTGGATAAAGATGCAGATAATTTTTAAAGCCTCTTGTCACTACTACACCAGTTGTAAACTCGGCTCGAAGCTCAGTCGGTATGGTTAACCGCCGCTTCTCATCGAGCTTTCTCTGGAAGTAGTCTGTAGCCATATATTTTTTTAAGTAAGTGGTTTTTGTTTTATCGTGTTACCCACGATTACCCACTGACATGAATATACTACCCACGATTACCCACTACAAGTAGTATTATGTATAAAATGAGTTATTATTTAGTAGTTATCCACAGTTTTTGAAAACAAAATAAGTTGTCCACAACATATAGTGTGTGGACAACTTATATAACGCTATTTACAGTTAATTTATTTTTTAATATTTATTACGTCACCGTTAGGTTCTTGGACAGTACCTATGTATTTTTCATCAACCGTTTCATTAATTCTGATAGTTGAACCTGCCTTAATTTGATTTGGACTAATACCCTTTTCAAGTTCCGCTGCTATCATGTCGCCAGCTACTTTACGTGGATCACCATTTGGATTACCGGTAATTTCTAGAAATTCTTTAGCAGCACTCCAATCATTACTTCCAGACCCTACAGTTATCTCTACAGGTCTAGTAGGTTTTTCGGTGAGCGTTTGTATGCCAACTACACCAGCAACAGTTGCTCCAAATAATGCTACACCACCAACTTTTTTAGCAAGACTTCTTCTTATTCTAAAATCTTCCCTTGTTGGGTTAACTTTATTTGGATTTAATGATTCAAATGTTTTACTTTTCATGCTTGTATTATAGCACTAATTTCTTAAATGGTCAAGCTTATATTTTAATCTGTTTATTTTAAATCAAGTTCTTTAATACGACTCGCAAACCATTTAGCGCTTGGTCTGATGATTCTTTTCATATTATCTTCTCTGTCAACTTCTACAAGGCCAAATTTAGGCCACCAACCACTATCCCATTCAAAATTATCCAAAAGACTCCAATGTAGATAACCTTCAAGTTCCACACCCTCACTTATTGCTCGTTCCATAGCTAGTATTGATTCATCAAGCCACCATTGTCTATGTTCATCATTCATATCGGCTAAACCATTTTCGGTGATAATAATTGGCTTCTTAAATCTTGTCCAGGCTCTAAGTATTATTGGATATAAGCCTTCTGGTTCCATATACCAACCATTATCACTTAGTGGTAGTTCTGGATTCTTTTTTTCAATTCTACCGGTATAGTAATCTGTGAAATAATAATTCATACCCAAAAAGTCCTGATAATTTCTTATTCTTATATAAAACCACCAATTCCAAAAATATCTCATCCACTTGGTAGATAGTTCATCAAATAAATTATGTGGCCTTTTGGCTTGTATATTGGCCACTTGGTTAGCAACTCCTACTTTTATTTTTGGATTAATGCTTTTAATAACCTTATAAGCTTGTCTATGAGCTCTAGCTAAGTTATAAAACACCTTAACAAATTTAATAACATTTTTTTCCTGAGGTGGCCAAGTGCCAGTTAGATAACTATAACTTGCATAAACATTTGGCTCATTAATAGTTATTATATAGTCTAGCTTTGATCCATATTCCTGAGTTATTTTTTTAACATATTGTTTAAAGTATCTTAAGTTCTTAGATTTAGCGAATCCACCTTCATCCGTAAACCATACCGGCATAGTCCAGTGCCATAAATTAAGAATTGGGTTAATACCTTTTTTAATAAGTTCATCGATATATTCATGATAATGATTAATCTCCTCCTGATTCCATACTCCTTTAGCAGGTTCAATTCTTGACCACTCTATACCAAATCTAAAAGTATTGAGATTAAGTTCTTTTAACAGCTTAAAGTCTTCTTTATAACGATTATAATGATCCACTCCTTCACCTGAAACGTAATTAGCTGGATTATGAACCTTATCTTTAATTTCATCCCAATTAGATAATGTTTTGAGATATGAATATGGTTTATGTGCTAGTCTATGTGCGTTTTCAAGTTCCCATACGGACCATTGATTAAATGTCCTTCCTTCAACTTGATGGCTTGAAGTTGATGAGCCCCATAAAAAATTTTTCTTGAATATACTATTTTTGTTATATTTCACCATTCAAATATTGTATCAGACAAAAAGCTTATTGCTTAGATTTCACAGGATTGACCATTGTTCAAAATGACAAATTTTGTCTCAAGACCCCTATTCTTAAACATATCTTCATAAAATACAGGATCTGCTTTGAAGTAATCATAGTGTATTGGAATTACAGTTCTAGCGCCTATTTCTTTAATAAATCCGAATATATCTTTCGGTGAAATATCCGGACCAGCTATAGGAACTGCCGCTGAATTTACTTGAAGATTAGATATTTCTATTCCATCACCAGGATGAAAAAAAATATCGTTAACAATGTATCCAGTATTTTTAGGACCCTTACTTCCATCAATCATATCAACATGAGGTAATTCTCTACAGGTTATCCTAAAACTACCGATTTCAAATATTTCGTTATCTTTAACTATCTTAGTGACAAGATCGCCAAGTACTGCCTGAGCGCTATCATTCGCAATCACTGGAACCTTTTTATTGTTAAGTAAGCTTTCAATTAAAAGTGGATCAGCATGATCTTGGTGTTCATGAGTTATTAGTATAGCGTCGATAGGAAGTAAAGATTCAGCTTTAAACTTAGGACTCACTAATGATCCTGGATCTATTATTAACCTTTGATTGTTATTTTCAATCACTATACAGCTTTGTGGATATTTAGTAATTTTCATTTAAATAAACTCCTAAAATTTATTTATCATTAAATTTATCTGAAAAATATTCTGTTAAATCCTCTATTTTAACTCTCGACTGGGAAGTGTCATCTCTATTTCTTACTGTCACAGAACTATCATCAAGTGTATCAAAATCAATTACTACACAGTATGGAGTACCAATTTCATCTTGACGCCTGTATCTTTTTCCAATATTACCATTATCATCCCACATAACTGCACCGTATTTTTTCTTTAGCACAATATATACTTCCCTAGCTTTATCTAGAAGTTCTGGCTTATTTTTAAGTAGTGGACTAACGCAAATCTTTACAGGCGCTAAATCTGCGGGTAACTTAAGGAATATTCTTTTTTCACCATTAACTTCATCTTCAGTATAGGCATTACTAAGAACTGCCATAACATTACGATCCACACCAAAAGTCGGCTCTATAACGTGCGGAATGAATGGTTCCCCACCATCCTTAGGTCGGTATTCCAAATTTTTACCTGAATGCTCTTGATGGCTTTTTAAATCAAAGTCGGTACGATATGCCAGGCCGGATATTTCTTGAAAACCTAAAGAAGGAAAATCATAATAACAATCTAGTGTGCGTTCACTATAATGTGCTCGATCTTCAGCCGGAACCTCAACTTCTTTAATCTTAGTCTTGTCTAAACCAATTTTATCGAACCAAGCATGCATGTCTGTTCGCCATTTTTCGAAGTTTTCTTCCCATGTTTCAGGCTTAATGAAATACTCGAATTCCATTAATTCTAATTCGCGAAGTCGAAAAATAAAATTACCTGGACTAATTTCATTACGGAAGGATTTACCAACCTGAGCAATACCAAATGGTAAGTTAGGATAAAAACTATCCAAAATATTTTTAAAATTAATAAACATCCCCTGGGCTGTTTCAGGTCTAAGATATGCAATGGATTCACTATCTTCCAATGGCCCAACTTGGGTTTTGAACATCATATTAAAGTAAGCCGGTGAACCAAGCTCGTTGCCATCTGGACTCTTTATATTTTTTTCTTCTATAATTTGTGCCATTTTCTCTAAAGTCATAGTATCAACATTTTCGATTCCATTCTTTTCTAGTAGGTGGTCCAGTCGATATCTTTTCTTATTCTTGATGTCTTCAATTAATGGATCGTGAAATGTATCAACGTGACCACTGGCCTTCCAAACTTTTGGACTTGAAAGTATCGGTGAATCTATAAGATATATATCATCCCAATCATCAACAAAAAATTTAAGCCAAGCATTAGTTATGTTGCGTTTAAGTTGAGCACCTAAAGGGCCGTAATCAAATGTCCCCGCTAAACCACCGTAAATCTCTGAACCGGGATATATAAATCCTCGTCTTTTACAAAGGCTGACAATATCTTCTAATTTATTTTTATCCATATCTAAATTAGATTATAAAGCAAACAAATGCCTCAGTACAGTTTTATATATCTAGATTTGTTTTAGCAATAGATCTAATGAGTGGATATAGATCATTAGATAATTTTTCACAGTTTTGTATATTGACCATTTTTGTTGGCTGAAACTGATTAGCAAGTTTTAATATTTTTATGTGATTTGCAACATATGATCCTTTTTCTTTTGGAGTAAAGGACATTGTTTCTAAATCAAAATCATACTCTTGTTTTTCTTTAAATTCATTGCCGAGACTATCTTTTGATAAATTTGGAGTATTACCCATTATCATAAAAACTGATAAGTAGAACCATACCCTAACTAGATCTAAATTAATTGAAAAGTCATCTAAAAAACTCATTGAATCTGAAAGTAGACTAAACCACTCTTCTTCAACTTCATCTTCGGTAATTTTATTTATTATCTTTATAAAATCATAGCCTGAATTAGTTCTGTCTAAATCCTTAACTATATTCGAAAAATGCTTTTTTAATCTTGCAGTTATTAATCTGTCAATACTTCCCCGTCCTAATAGATAAGTAATATCAATAATGCAAAATAATTCAATACTGCCTGCGAGTTTTGAATTAACTTTCCTTACGCCCTTTACCATCAAGCTTAACTTTCCTTGATTTGGCGTAATAACTTGGATAATTCTATCAGCTTCACCGTAATTAGTACGCTTTAGTACGATTGCTGATGAGACATGTTGCTTCATGTCGTTTTGTTCATCTGAATTTCATTAATCTCATTCAAAAGTGAAGATAATTTTAATTTAGGTTTATAAATATATTTATAAACGTTCAGTTCATTCCAAAATTTTTTACTATTTGGAAACTCATTGGCTGGAACCATCGAATGAATAACTATTGGTATACCTAGCCAGTCAGAGTAACTTCTAAATTCATACAAGAAATCTATTCCATTATGTTGTTTTAGTTGTAGTTCAATTATTACTATATCAGGTGTAATTTCATCTGCTAATAAAATAGCTTCTTGAGCACTGGACGTAACTCTAACATTAAAGTTTTTAGAGCTAAAGTATCTTAAAAAAATATCTCCTAATATCTTGTCGGGTTCTATGAATAATAGTTCTGTCATTTTAGTTATATAAGTGAAAGTTGTTGACTTAGGGGAAAACCAGCAACTAATCCTTTCCTGCCTTTATACTTAGAAGGATTTAAAGATAATGACATTGAATCAAGTATCGAAGAAGCAACGAAAAAACCTGATGCATTGATCGACGAAAATTCAGGAATTTTTTGTCTAGTCTTATAAAAAATTGACATAGACTTCTCCCAGGAAGTTTTATTGATTTGAATATCATTACCGTAAACTCCAGCCATATTTTTTGGACCTCTACCGTATACAGCAAATATAACTGATTTTCTTTTAGTATTACCTATTGAACTATTCGCCAGAATAATTGAATGTGCGATATTCAAATATGCCATTTTAATAGCTTCATAGTTACCCATTATTGGCTTAGATGTTTTAATTAATAGCTCTATATCACAGTTATTTTGATTAGCAATCCTATAAACTTGGTGGGCTACATCATTCATGACTGCACCAATCGTAATGGGGCTTAGTTCTATTTCTTTTTGCTTATCTCCTAGTTCAACACCTAAAATATAGCTTTCAAGTAGCTGAAGGGCTAAATCTGCACTAGACTCAATCGTCTTCATTTCATCTGATGAGTCCGAATAAGAACTTCTAGACAGCTCAGCAAGTCTAGAAATCTGTACCAGTGGTAATCTCAACTCCTCAGCGACCGATTTCAATAAAAACTGGTTAGAATTTATCGTAATATCCTTCAATTTAATACCCCTTCTATAAATAAAAGTATATCACTAAAAAATTGAGCTATATATTATTTTTAATTATTTGAAAATTCTTTATGGTATGAATGAAAAGTTTTTGAGAATTATATTATCAAAGTCTGATTTATAGTTATTACCATATGTTGTAATTTCAATAGTATAATTTCTGAGGGGAAGAACCACCTCATATCCAGTTTTTTGATTTCCAATATCGCCCGATACATATACTCCAACAACGCTTGGTAGTTTTGGCAATGAATATGCGATAGTTTTTTCTTTTTTTGATGATTGAAGGTTTTGAATTACCTGTGAATATGGCTGAGCAATAACTTGAACTTGTAATGAAAAAACAGAATTTTGATTATTTAATGGAGGTATATAGACGGGATCAAAATAAGCATTGACTAATGTTCCAGAAAGACCAGTGTCATCAACATAAGCATTCCATGTATTTGGATATGTAAGGTTAATACTTCCAGCGCCAACGGGACCAATATAATTTTTATATGGATTCTTTAGCTTTTCATTATAATCTGCCAGGTCCTTTGCTTGTATTGCCTGCTGTGCAACTTTAACTTTTTTATCAACAATAGCTTGTGTATTATTTTTATAGTTTTGTTGACCTGTAAAAGCCCATACTCCAAAAATAATTGAACCAACTAGTAATAACAGACATACAGTTAATGCAATTCCTGCTGCCATTCCCCGTTGATTATTCTTTAAATTCATTATGTTTATGTTAACTTATAATGAAGCATTTAATCAAGTATAAATTAATAAATTATTTATATTCATAGAGAAAAATACCATTTTTTTGTTTATTAATTTTTTTACCAGGTATTTTAAAAGCAAAACTGGCTAACTTAATAGGTCTGTGGTCATATTTATTAAGTCTATTGTCAAGTTTCGTCATTTGTCTTGGTAATAAAAAAGTAAACATACCGTCTGCTTCTGGCCAATCTATTTGCCAAAAATTATTACAATGAATTTTAACTTTATCTCTGTATTTAAAAGTTCGGATAATAGAAAAGAAATATAGAATTGGATTTAATTCATAGCCAATTACTTTATATCCTTTTTTGGCTGCATAAATAAGGACTTTTCCATCTCCAGATCCAAGTTCAATAATTGTTTGACCAGGCTTTAAGTTTAATAGCATAAAAGCAGATTCTATTTGAGGTTTTAGGGTAGGAAGATAAGGAGGTCCAAATATAATGACAAAACCAAAACAAAAAATAAAAATTATAAAAATAATTAGTAACCATGTCATTTTATTTGTTCTTTATGTTAGTTATTTTATTTTCTGCTTTTTTAAGATAATCACTGATGTCTTTAATTAGTAATTGTCCCCTGTCATATTTTGTCATAGCATTATCTACGTCGATATTACCTGATTGCAAGTCATCAATTATCTGGTTAAGTTCATTTTGCATTTCATTATAATTCTTCACGGTGCTCATATTGTTTCCTCCATAATAATATTATCAATTGTTACGTTTGCCTTAGAATTAGCAAATTCTAATTCTAGCTTACTAGCATTTTTTAATTGTTGAGCCTGCCTAACTAAAACGTTATTAATTTTTATAATACTGTACCCTTTTTCAAGAATTTTTTTAGGACTTAAGGCATCTAGTAAAATACTTTGTGCTTGAACTTTTTCGTAAACACTGGAAATTTTTAGAATAATTATTTTATCCAAAATTTCCTTCATTTGATTTAGTTCTTTTTTATAATTTTCAAATAAATATTTAATTGTAGATGTTAGCTGTTTACTGCTTTGGGATAAATTAATTAAAACTTGTTTTTTGTCAGGGACAATAATTTCAGCAGCATTACTTGGGGTACTTGCTCTCCTGTCAGATGCTTTTTCTGCTAAAGACTGATCAATCTCGTGTCCAATTGCTACAATAGTTGGAATTCTACTGCCTGCAACTGCTCTAGTTACTTTCTCAGTACTAAAAGCCCATAGATCCTCAGCTGAACCACCTCCACGAGTAATCACTAATACCTCAGGAGGATTGGCTATTTCATTAAAGTATTTTATTGCCGAGCAAATATCATCAGGTGCTTTTTCACCCTGAACTAAAACATTATATAAATCTATCTCTATTCCGGTCCATCTTTCGTTTATTATTTTAATAAAATCAGCATATGCAGCTGATTCTGAAGAAGTAATAAGCCCAACTGATTGAGGTGGATAAGGAATATTTCTTTTTCTACTAATATCAAATAAACCTTCTTTGGTTAACTGCTTTTCAAGAAGCTCTGTTGCTTTTTTTATTGTTCCCTCTCCGACAGGTTCAATCAATTGAATAGTAAAACTTAATCCGTACTGATTATGTAGTTTAGGCTTACCGACAGCCTTTATAACCATGCCGTCTTCTACTGGGAAGGATAATTTATAAACTGTTGTGAAGCATCTTATACTTGCTTCATCGTCTTTTAAGTCAAAATAAACCCAACTACCTTTACTGATTTTAAAATTCGTTACCTCTCCTACTACGCCAATTATTGGATATGCTATATCGAATGTCTGGTTTATTGAATCAACAAATTCACCAACACTAAATTCAATCATTATCTTCAATCAATAAATTATCTTTAAAATTAGCTCTTTTGTGCCAGAAATAATATCCTGCCGGTAATTGTATTATAGTGTTTAAGACTCTGTACATTATAGTCACCGATATACTTAAATTTGCTGGAATTCCAGCAGCTACCATAACAGCTACCATCATTGCTTCATATACTCCAACACCACCTGGTAATACTCCGATTAGTCCTGCAAAATTAGCAATTGCATAGGCCAAAATTACAGCTCCTGGATTAACCCAATGGCCAAAAGCTAGATAAACTACATATATAGAAAGCAGTTCAGTTATATTGTTAAGAAATCCGTAATAAAGAGGTTTTTTCATTTGCCTAGTTTTCGATCTTAAGACATTATAATTTTCATGAAAATCCAAAAAGACTATTTTAGCTTTTTCTAGATTAATTATTTCAGGATGACTGGGTAGAAAAATATTCATAATCTTATTAAGTAATTTAGTAATAAATGTAAATGTTGTGGTTATTCTACTCTTACTTCCAATTATATGGATAAATAAAATTGTTCCAAATATTATTGCTCCTGAAGAGAATGATGCTGTTAAGATCACGAAGTTATTGATACCTCCGTTGAATGCTAAAGCTAGCAATCCAAAAATTACTAATATCTGAAAAGCAAAGAATATCATCACAAGTTTCATAACATAAGTAAAAGTAGCTTTTCCGACGGTTAGCTGTGATGATCTAATCCTTGCTGCAAAATATGATGCACCAGATAAGCCGCCGCTAGGAACTACATTATTAACAAGATTAAGTTCAAGAGAAATTATAAATAAAGCATATGTCCTTAGTTTATTGCCAAGAATTTCTAAAATTGATTGAAATAGTTTTGCTTGAGCATAATAGTTCCATATCTGAATAGGAATCATTAATAATAGATACCAAGCATTTACGTGTTTAAGATCCTCGAAGGTTTGTACCAGTGCTTTACGTAAAACAAAAATAAGCACTAATAGACCAATAACGATTATATAATTGAGTATTAGTTTCCAACGACTTAAAATAAAATTTTTGGCGCTCATAAATATAGTAGCTATTATACCTAAAAAAATCATTTTAAGCGCTATAATAAATAACAATGAAGACTTTATTGGTTCTAGGAAGACAAAAGAATATAGCTTTAAGTGAGCTTGAGTCTCTTTATGGTGCAAAAAACTTTAATCGTATTTCAGATAATGTTGTGGGCTGTGAATTAGATCAAGAGGATATAGACTTTCAAAAACTTGGTGGAAGTGTAAAATTAGCAAGCTTCTTAAAGGAATATAATTTTACAGACTGGAATCAATTAGAAAAATATCTAACTAATGATATTGCTAATATATTAAATTTTCCAATCGAAGGTAAAATGCAATTTGGGATTAGCTCCTATGGATTTGATATCAATTTGGGAAAGTTAAGAAATTTAAGTTTAAATCTGAAAAATACAATTAAAAAATCTGGGCAATCAATTAGAATGATACCTAATCAAGATTTACAACTTAACAGCGCTCAGGTAATTCATAACAAACTTCTTGGTGAAAAAGGAACCGAATTGTTGTTAATAAAATCTCGTTTTACAATTATCATCGCAAAAACTGTTCAGGAACAAAATATCGATTCTTATTCAATGAGAGATTATAATCGGCCTTTTAGAGATTCTAGAGTTGGCATGTTGCCTCCAAAATTAGCTCAAATACTGATTAATCTAGCTAATCCTCAAGATAATGATATAGTTTTAGATCCATTTTGTGGTACAGGTGTAATACTGCAGGAAGCTTGCATAGATAGACTGAGAGCCTATGGAACAGACATAGATCAAAGAATGATAGATTACTCGGACGGTAACTTAAAATGGCTAGAAAAGGCTTACAGAATCGAAGAACCAGTTATTTTAGAGTTAGGTGATGCAACAAACCACGAATGGCAATCATTTGACTGTGTTGCTTGTGAAACATATCTAGGACAGGCATATAGTTCATATCCTGATAAAGCAACACTTAATAAGAATATTCAAAATTGCGATACAATAATTTCTAAGTTTCTGATCAATATTCACGATCAACTGCCAGTCGGCAAAAATATGGCACTCGCACTCCCTGCTTGGGACGACAGAATAAATAAAAAATTTATTAGCCTTCCTCTTATTGACCATCTTGAAGATCTAGGGTATAATCGATTAAGATTTTCAATTATACAAGACGAGAAATTATTTTATCATCGTCCTGGACAAATTGTAGCAAGACAATTAATAGTTATAACTAGGAATTAAAATATATGTCACACGTTAAAGCTGGTGGATCAGCTAAAAATACTAGAGATAGTCCAGGTAAAAGACTTGGAGTTAAATTATATGCCGGTCAAAAAGTTACTGTCGGTCAAATAATTGTTAGACAGGTTGGTTTAACAAAAAGAGCCGGTAAAGGTACTATGCTTAGCCGAAATTTCAGTATTCATGCTGCAAAAGACGGTATTGTTGGCTTTAGAACTCGTAAAGTTACAAAATTCACTGGTCGTTCAGTTCGAAGAACTGAAGTTTTTGTCGACTAAAATAGCTTTTCTTAAATTATAGTTTTTATTCTATCTATAACTTCAGTAATCACTATTTGAGATTTCACTAGATAGTCGTCAGCTCCTAGGCTTTTAGCTTTTTCCTTATCAGAGTCCTGGCCTAAGGCGGTTAGCATTATGACCTTAATTTGTGAGGTTACTGGAGTGTTTTTTAAAATATCTAATACTTCGAATCCGTTAATCTTAGGCATCATCACATCTAACATTATTAAATCTGGGTGATATTCCACTGCCGTAGCTAGTGCAGTTTCTCCATTGTCTACTCTTTTAACCTCAAAACCTTCAATCTCTAGGCGTTTAATATAAACTTCTGCCATAGAATTATCATCCTCTACCATAAGAATTTTTTTAATATTTTGTTCGGTTTTACTATTTAAATATTGATCCATTATTATTATTATAATACTATTTCAACATACTCCTAATAAATCCATCAAACATTGGGTGAGCTCTATTTGGTCTTGATTTAAATTCAGGATGAAATTGGCTTGCCATAAAGAATTTATTGGTTGGTGATTCTATGATTTCAACTAGATTATTATCTGGTGAAGTTCCAACGGCTTTGATTCCCCATTTTTCATAACTATTCCTGTATAAATTATTACATTCATATCTATGTCTATGACGTTCATTTATTTTCTTTTGTCCATATAAACTTAATACTTTTGATTTTGGCATCAAGATACAAGGATAATCTCCGAGTCTCATTGAGCCACCAGTATTTTCTTTACCTATCTGATCATTCATCGTCGATATTACTAAGTTCTTAGAGTTAGGGTTAATTTCCTCAGAGTTTGCATCAACTAAGCCGGCATTTCTGGCTGCTGCTATTACAGCAACTTGAAGACCTAAACATAGTCCTAAATATGGAATATCATTTTTGAGAGCAAATTGAGCAGAAGCAATTTTACCCTCGACTCCTCTTATTCCAAAACCTCCGGGTACTAGTATTCCGTCAACTCCACTTAGTGCCTTTTGTAGTTTTCTTTCATTCGTCATTTCTTCGGCATCAATCCATTTTATATCTATGGCGCAATCATTTGACCATGCAGCAACCCTTAAGGCCTCAAAAACTGACATATATGTATCTGCATTATCTAGATATTTTGCTACGAAACCTACTGTAACAACACGGTCATATTTCTTAGTTGCTCGTTCAACAACTTTCATCCAGGTATCAATCTTAGGTTTCTTGGTTTTTATATCAAGTTTCTTGGCAATTACATCGATTATTCTGGTTTTTTCTAAAGTAATTGGAACTTTATATATTGTTGACTCATTTGGCACTAATGCAATTGATTCTTCACTAATTCCACAAAAAAGACTTAATTTCTTTAATATTGTAATTTTTGTTGGTTCTTCACTTCTAGCAACTAATATATCTGGAATTATACCTAGGCTTCTTAAGTCTCTAACGGAATTTTGTGCTGGTTTTGTTTTAATCTCTTGGCTAGCTCCCAGATAAGGTAAATACACTACGTGTACGTATAAGCAATTCTTTCTGCCAACCCTTTGACTAAATTCTCTTATAGCTTCTATGAAACTTAGAGATTCATAGTCTCCGACAGTACCACCTATTTCAACAATATGTATATCAAAACCTTCACCTGCATTCTGAATATAGTCTTGTATCTTACCAGTGACATGAGGAATTATTTGAACAGAATGACCATCAGATTTTCCGTCTCTTTCATCTTGAATAACGTTCAGTAAAACTCTACCGCTCATAAGACTACTAGACTGAGTAAGCTCTTCATCTAGAAATCTTTCATAATGCCCAAGATCCAAGTCAGTTTCAGCACCATCCTTAGTGACAAAACATTCACCATGCTCTCTTGGATTTAATGTTCCTGCATCAATATTTAGATAAGGGTCGCATTTTTGAATGTTAACAGTAAGACCTCGAGCCTTTAAAAGGTTCCCAATTGAGGCAGCAGTAATACCCTTGCCTAATCCTGACAAGACTCCACCCGTTACAAATATATACTTAGTCGGTTTCTTCATTACCGCTTTTCACCTCTATTTATTGGTTAAATACTACCTTATTTTCAGTCTCTTTAGCAAGTTTTTTATTAACTTTGTGGAAGTATACCAAGAGCAGCATTTAGTTGAGTGTCATTTCCAGCCTTAACCTGGTCTCTTGTTAGCGTCACTGTTTTGTCTGGAGTAATGCCTTTATGTTGAATATTTTGACCATTAGGTCGGTACCATTTAGCCACAGTGATCTTTACCTCAGCACCATCTGACAAATTGAAGATTTGCTGAACCACACCTTTGCCAAATGTTTTAACACCCACTATGGTTGCATCATGATTATCATGGAGTGCGCCAGCAGTAATCTCACTAGCACTAGCACTTCCAGCGTCAACTAGAACAACCGTTGGTATGCCATGTAAAATATTACCACCAGTAGCGTTATTTGTTGCCAAGACTTGAGTTTGATTCTTCTCCTGCATCACCATTTCACCTTCCTTCAGCCAAAGACTTGAAACGCTAACAGATGCTGTAACTAAGCCCCCTGGGTTACCTCTTAGATCTAGTACAACTCCTTTAACCTTATCTTTCACAAATGATTGAGCAGCTTTCTGAGCTAAATCGGCTGTATCCTGAGTAAATTGACTAATTTGGATATAGCCAATATTGTTGCCAATTATTTTAGAGGTTACGCTGGGAATAGTAATATTTTGTCTTTTTATTTTAAATGTTAGTTCGTGATTTCCGTCTCTTATAATATTTAATGTTACGTTTGTGTTTTCTGGTCCTCTTATTTTACCTACAGACGTATCTATATTCATGCCGTTAGTACTTTCACCATTAATTGAAGTAACTATATCTTGACCTTGTAAACCAGCCTTAGCGGCTGGAAAACCAGCTAGCGGTGAAACTATAATCAATTGATTACTATCATTAAGGCCCATTTGAGCACCAATTCCACTAAAAGATTCGGTAAGTTCATTGTTAAATTCTTTAGTTTGGGATGCGCTAAAATATTCTGTGTACTGATCGTTAGTAGAGTTAGCTAAGCCAGTTTTTAGTCCATCAAGGACTTGTTTGTCTGTAAGAGTGCCATCATAATTATCACGAATTAATTTATATAATTGATTTACAGAAGAATAATCTATGTTTTTAGATAGTTGTTTATTTAAATTTGGACTTTTGCCGAAATATATATTTCCATTGCCGAAATTTTCGCCTAGTACAAAAACACCAATTACAAGTATTACTAGTAATATATAGAAATATCTTTTTTTATTAATTTTACTTTTTTTCACAAACAATTACCCCCGAAAATATTTAATAACTTTACTTTTAATTATAGACAATTATCTACTAAAAGACTAAACATATTCTAATGTATGAAGTAGTATCCACTATAGGGACGCTGTTTTACATAAAACTTTCCGTCTAAATAGGTATTCATCTCAAATGTATCGATGTATCCAGATGGAACTACTGATCCAGCATACGTTTCTCCCGGAACTGCAACGACTATCATCACATGTCCCCATTGACCGGAGGTTTTAACAGCAATTGCACCGTCTTGAGGAGTTTGATCTACTGGGTGATTGGAATAGTCAATCCAATATTTTGCATCACCAGTAACGGTGAAATCTCTATGTCCTTCAACTGATGTAAAGTACCAATATGCAAATGAAGTACATTCTCGATTAGGAAAATAGCCTGATGTAGTAACAGAATCTTCTGGTGCATCACACCATAGCATTGGATAGCCACCATTGCCCTGTCCTTGGCCAGCATCACACGCACCGCCTGAACCTGAAGTATTTGGTGGAATAATATTCCCTGAGCCAACAGAGTTTAATATTGCTTGTTGTGTTCTAAGCGTGGCAATTTTATCTTTATTAGTTGAAATATCCTGATTGTATTTATCTTGTTGACCCTGATTATATCCGAGCATTGATTGCTGTTTTTGTTGGTCACTAGCTAATTGATCATTTTGTGTCTTCTCTACAATTAAAGTTTGCTGAACTTGATCTTTTTGAGTATTTAATTGATTTTGAAGAGTAGCAATTTGATTTAGGGTTGTTTGGATTTTACCTTCTACAGCTTTTTGATAAGTTGCTCTATCCACGAACACACTAAGATTACTACTTGATGCTAACATCTCAATAGTATTAACTGATCCACTAAGGTAAATAGCTTTAACATCAGAAGCCAAAACTTTCTTTTGATAATCAAGATTTGTCTGCGCTTTATCTATTTTTACTTGAAGATTTATTATGCTTTGTTGGCTTGCATTAATTGCTGCTTGAGCAGCATTGATTTGAGACTGAAGTATGCTAATTGCATTTTGGTAACTAGTTGCTTGCACTTGTAGGGAATCAAGGTTAGATTGAGCAGCTTGATTTTTATTTTGTAGATCATTGATCTGTTGTTGTAAATTATCAGCACTAGCTATAGGTACGGCTATAATAAATAAAGCTCCCAAAGCCAATATTGCAAAACTAAGGTTAATTTTTTTCATTATATTTATTTTTTTCATTTTGATTTTATTAGTATAACCTTTATTAAATATAACACACCCCCTTTTCTCTGTAAATGACTTATTTATATGTCTATTTAGAAGTTCGTAGTTTTAAGTATCTTGCTGTGGCAACAATTGAGAATAGAATTCCAAGCATTAAACCCACCACCAGTTGAGCTAATAATAAAATCCAAAAATGATCATTAAAGAATTTTGTGGCATAACCTATATCTAGTAGACCTAAACTACTTGCCTGTAATGACGAAGAAAAGATAGTAAACATTACTTTTATAACTCCAATTGAAACAATTGCCGATATAAATCCATACATAGCAGCTTCTACTACAAAAGGACCACGAATAAACCAAGGCTTAGCTCCCAATAATCTCATTATTGTTATTTCGTCTTTTCTATTAAATATTGCCATTTTAAGTGTATTGAATATTATTAAAGCAGATACTAGTGCAAAAATAGCGATTCCACCTATACCAGCTTCTCTCATTACTGTTGTGGCCTTGGCAATTCTATCGATTGCCTGCTTTCTGTCTCCAGAATATGAGGTACCTAATTGTGGATCTTGTAACTTAATAAATTGCTTCTTATTTAGAAAATTCTTGATGTCCTGAATTTTATTGATATCGTATGGAGTAACATTAAGACTGGCTGGTAATGGATTACTTGTTTCATCTACAGCTTGAAGTAGATTTTGATTTCCAGCATTCTCGGACTTATATATCGCCAAGGCTTCATCTTTTGAAACATATTCTACGGTTTTTACATTTGCCAATTCTTTGACCTGCTTTTGAAAATCTTTAAGTTGTGGCTGTGTAATTGCGTCAGTCAAATAAACCGTAATGCTAATTTTATTATTAATCTGATTGATAGTGTTGCTAAATGTAGCATTGGCGATATATAAAAATAGACTAGTAAATAATGTTACTGTCATTACTGAAATTGCGGGTAGAGCTAAGGAAAGATTTCTAAAAAAGTTTACGAAACCTGCTTTTAATACTCTATAAAATGTAGTCCAAGCTCTTTTCATAATCTATAACTTGCGTTACTCCTATCGCTTATAATTTTTCCATTTTCAATAGTTACAACTCTTCGCTTCAACTTGTTTACAATTTCTTGATTATGAGTAGTTAGAAGAACTGTAGTACCAAATCGATTAATTTTTTCTAAAACCTTTATTACATCCCAGGCATACTTAGGATCAAGATTTCCTGTAGGTTCATCGGCAATAAGGATTTTGGGTTGCCTAACGATAGCTCTAGCTATAGCTACTCTTTGCCTCTCTCCACCAGAAAGTTCGTAGGGCATATTATCAGATTTATTTTTCAGGTTTACAATTTCTAATACTCTAGGCACCGTACTATTTATCTCCTTAGTGCTAGCACCAACAATTTCTAAGGCGAAAGCAATATTCTCAAAAACTGTTCTGTTTGGCAGCAATTTAAAATCCTGAAATACTACGCCTATTTTTCTTCGCAGTAAAGGTATATCCTTATCTTTTAGCTTATCGTAATCTATTCCACCGACTACAATTTTTCCTGAGGTTGGCTTTTCTTCCCTAGTAAGAAGTCTTAATAGAGTTGTCTTTCCTGCTCCACTTTGCCCAACAACAATAACAAATTCTTTAGGTTCAATATGTAAATTTATACGTTCAATAGCCGTAGATTTACGATTGTAAATTTTTGATACCCTATCTAATAAAATCATATACTTTATATATTATAACAAAAGCGCATTCATTGTAGAAGATAAAGATAATTTTATTAAATAAAATTTAGATATGCATCAATAATTTTTTCTAGATTACCATCGAGCACGGAATCTACATCAGTTGTTTCAAAGTTAGTTCTTAGGTCCTTAACTTGTTTATATGGGTGAACTACATATGATCTAATTTGATTGCCCCATTCAGCAGACTGATTAGGACCTTTTATTTCGGAAATATTATTCTTATGTTGTTCTAATTGTAACTGAGCAAGTTTTGATCGAATTATTGTCATTGCCAATTCTTTATTCTGGACCTGGCTTCTCTCATTTTGAATTGCGACATTTATGCCTGTAGGAATGTGGGTAATGCGAACTGCTGAATCTGTTGTATTTACAGATTGACCACCGTGACCTCCAGCCCTATAAACATCTATTTTAAGATCTTTAGAGTCGATATATAGCTCCTCAGGTGCATCAATAACTGGCATGACCTCGACCTTTGCAAAACTAGTCTCTCTAGAGTTACTTGAATTGAACGGACTTAGCCGAACAAGCCTATGAACCCCGTGCTCACCCTTGGTCAAGCCATAAATATCCGTTCCGTCTATTTCCAAAATAACACTCTTAAGACCTGCTTCTTCCCCTGGACTTTCATTTATTATTTTAATTTTATATTTATTTTTATCAGCCCAACGACTATACATTCTGAGTAACATTTGTGTCCAATCTTGAGCATCAGTACCGCCTGCACCTGCATAAATACTTATAATCGCATTAGATGAGTCGTAGGGTCCAGTGAATCTCATTTCACTTTTTAGCAAATCGTATTGAGAATTTATATTTTTAATTAATGCTTCAATGTCATTTTCTATATTTTTATCATTTAGTTTAATTAAATCTTCTAAATAAATCATGTCTTGTTTAATTTTTTTCCAAGGATCAGTTTTTTTCTGAATTTGTGATATCTCTTGCATTATTTTCTGGGCTTTTTCGGAATTATTCCAAAAGTCTGTTTCCTTAGAAATATCTTCTAATTGTTTTTCTTTCGTTAATAATTCAGAAAATTTTATTTTAGAGAGAGCATCATTTATCAAAGTCTTAAGCTCTCCGACAGACTTATCAAATTTTTCCATTAGATTTTCCTTACTTCAATTTCCAAAGTACTTTTAATTGGTCTCTAAGTTCTGTCGCCAGGTCTTCATTGATGTTACCGAGTATACCAATACCCCATATCCCTTCTAGGAACATTGATCTAGTCACTGCAATAATTGCATCTTTATCTATTTTTTTAATACGATCTGGAACTTGATAATAATCTTCAATTACTCCATCGAAAAAATATCTATTACTATAGCCTGACATAATTCCACCAACTGTTTGAGCACTTCTCTGAAATCTACCTAAAGAATACTGCTTAGCTTCAGCTACGTCATCATTTGCTAGCTCTCCATTAAAAACTTTTGTTAATTCATTGATTATAATATCGAAAAGTGGTCTTATATTCTCTTCCATAACTTGAGAACCAAACCAGAAATTGGAGCTTTTATATGATTGGCTATAGCCTGAATTCATCCCATAGACTAACCCTCTCTCACGGGCGGTTCCGAGTATTTTTGAGTAAAGGGTTTCTGTTAGCATTGTATTTACGAGACCTAGCGCATCTGACTCAGCATCTGATAATTTTCTTTTTGAAAAACTATCTATATAGAAATATATAGTATCTACCGATGTATTTTTTATAAATAAAGGTGTAGTTAACTTTTTAGGTATTTCATTTGGTAGTTTCGGTCTGTTTGTACCTGGAGGTAAATCTAAACTCTCAATAAGTGCTTTAATAATTTTCTGACGATGAGGGCTTATTTTACCAGCGATTACAAATCTAAGATTTGCCAGATTATGTGAATTTCTATAATGTTCCCATATATCTTCAAGTTTAACATTCTTCATCAGTTTTAATCTTTCTTGATCTGTTTTTGCTACATAGCCATATTTCTCCCTAAGAGCCAAACTTAGATGTCTAAAATGATTATTCGATCGTGATGCTAACTCTTCTTTAACATTTCCAGATTCTGCTATGAATTCATCTTCTAAAAATAATGGTTTACTAATAGAAATTAGGAGTAGATGTAAAATGCGCTCCCACTCAAAATCAGCACATTCCGCTTCATATGTAATATCATAGGCATTTGTTGAGGCATTATTATATGCTCCATTTTTCTCAAATTCTGCTTGAAAAGCTCTTGCTTTTGGAATAAATTCATTAGCTCCAAGCAATAAATGTTCCATTAAATGTGGGGTTTCCCACTTGGATTCTTCTACTAAATATTCGCCTGCCCTAAAGCTAAGTTCAAATGTCATAACACTTGCATCAGGCACATTAATAATTAACCCTTCGGCTCCACTATCCAATTTCAACTGACTAACTACATGCTTCATTTTTACTTACGTTTTTTTCTTGCTTTTGTTTTTCTTTGTCTTTCTGCCTTATTAGCTTTCTTGCGATCTAAATTTTTCTTTTTAACTTTTTCCAATTCCACTTTCTTAGTATCAAAATCAACTTCACCAAAATCTTCAGCAGTAGTTATTTTATCTGCATTTGAAACTGAACTTCTGGCAGCTCTAGTTAGATCAGTTTCTAATGGAGTATTTATAATATTTGGTTCCGCATGGAATAATGCAGTAACTATATCGTGTCTCAGAACAGTTTGCATTGTTTCAAAAATTCTCTGTGACTGTCGCCTATATTCTACTAGAGGATCTCTCTGACCTACGCTCATCCAATGAATACCTTCTCTCAAATGGTCCATATTTTCCAAATGCTGCATCCATAAATTATCTAGAATCTGAAGATATATTTCTATTTCAATTTTTCTCATTACGTCTTTGCCAAACGAAGACTCTCTAGCTTCATAAATCTCAGTTGCTTCAGTTATTAAAACTTCTTCAAACTTGTTATGCGGAGCACTAAATAGTTTTTCCATTGTTTCAGGAGCAAGAGGAATAACTTCATTTATAGCAGATTTTAAATCATTCGTGGATTCCATTTCAAGATTAGCAAGAAATTGCATTTGTTCTTTAATTAGAATATTAATTCTTTTACTAATATCATCCGCGAGTAATATCTCACGTCTCATTGCATATACAGCTTTACGATGGCGATTCATTACATCATCGTATTGAACAACGTTCTTTCTTTGATCAAAATGGAATCCCTCTACTTTTTTCTGAGCTCCTTCAAGACTTTTAGATATTAATCGATTTTCGATAGGAGTTTCGTCGTCAACTTTTAGCCTATCCATTAATCCAGCAATTCTATCCCCGCCGAAAATTCTCATCAAATCATCTTCAGTACTTACAAAGAATTGTGTTAGACCAGGATCACCTTGACGACCAGATCTACCTCTCAACTGATTATCTATACGTCGACTCTCATGACGTTCAGATCCAAGTACAAATAAACCACCTAATTCTTTAACACCTTCACCTAAAACAATATCCGTTCCTCGCCCAGCAATGTTTGTAGCTAATGTTACTGCTTGCTTCTCTCCAGCTTTCGCAATAATTTGAGCTTCTTTCTCATTATTTTTGGCGTTTAGTATCTTATAAGGAACTCCTGCTTTCTTAAGAGCATCACCGAGCATTTCATTTTTCTCAATCGAAACAGTTCCGATTAAAACCGGTTGGCCCTTTTCATAACAAACCTTAACTTCTTTTGCGATTGCATTGAACTTCCCTTTTTCTGTTTTATAGATTCGATCTGGTCTGTCTGTACGATTAATAACTCTATTTGATGGAATCTCAACTACATCTAGCTTATAAATCTGATGAAATTCTTCGCTTTCTGTTAATGCAGTTCCTGTCATCCCGCCTAATTTAGAATATAGTCGAAATAAATTCTGGAATGAAATAGAAGCTAATGTCATTGATTCTTGTTGTACTTCAACATTTTCTTTTGCTTCAATTGCTTGATGAAGTCCTTCGTTATATCTTCGACCCTTAAGTAGCCTTCCTGTAAATTCATCTACAATTACAATTTCACCATCTTTGGTTACTACATAGTCTTTGTCTCTTTTAAACAATGCCTCGGCTTTTAATGCCTGTTCTAGATGGTAGATTGATCTTATATTATCTGATGCATATAAGCTCTCGATACCTAATATTTTTTGAACTTTTTCTACACCCTCATCTGTTAAAATAACAGTTTTTCTTTTTTCGTCAGTCTCATAATGTTCTTCGAACTTTAATTGCTTCGAAACTTTTGCAAATTGCGAATATGCATTTGCACTTGTTACAGATGGAGCTGAAATGATTAATGGAGTTCGCGCTTCATCAATCAATATAGAATCAACCTCATCAACAATGGCATAATGTAGATCTCTTTGTCGTAATTGATCAGTTTCCCTGACCATATTGTCCCTTAAATAATCAAATCCAAACTCATTATTTGTTCCATAGGTTATATCTGCTTTATAGGCCTCTTGTCTAGAAATTGGCTTCAAGTGTTTGAATCGTTCATCGGTATGATTTTTATTTATAAAATTAGGATCATACATGAATGATTCATCAGGAATGATAACAGCAGTTGTCATTCCTAAGAAATCATAAACCTGTGCCATCCAGCCAGAGTCTCTCTGAGCAAGGTAATCATTAACTGTTACTACATGAACTCCTTGTTCTGATAATGCATTCAAAAATACCGGTAATGTTGCAACTAAAGTTTTACCTTCTCCCGTTTTCATCTCAGCTACATTACCCTCATGAAGAACCATTCCTCCGATTAATTGGACATCAAAGTGTCGTTGACCGAGAGTTCTTGTAGCGGCTTCTTTAACAAGCGCGAATGCATCTGGTAAAATTTCATCCAAACTCTCTTTTGCTAGACGTTTTTTTAAAACATCAGTTTGTTTTTTTAATTGAATATCTGACATTTTTCCATATTTATCAGCCAAAGCATTAATAAGTTTAACTTTTTTTCTCAATCGCTTAATTGTTTTTACTTGAGGATCCCCAAGAACTCGTTTAATAATTTTCTTCACAGAATACTCCACTAGAATTTTTTACTATAATATATTGTAACTTGTTATTTAATAAATTGCGACTATTAAAATAGAGTTTTAATCAGTACTTTTCTTTTTTTTCAATAAATTCAAACCATGTCTAATTTTTGAAATACTATGAATGCCCTTGTATTTAAGTATTTGATTTTTTAACTTGGTTTCAACAATATCTACGGCGGCATATATATTTAATGTTGTTTCACTAGTCATTATAATTTCTTTTGGAAGAGTCATTTTAACCTCACATGTTAGCTTTCGCTTATCTTTAGCTTTAGATTCTTTGAGCCAAACTTCTGCGTGAACACTTTCCTTGACATGCTTTGACATGTATTTGTCTAGTCCTGCTATTTTCTTAATTACATACTTATTTAAATCCTCATCTACATCTAGATGGACACCGTTTATTACAATATTTTCAATCATATTTTCTCCATTCCTCCTAAATAATTTTTCAAAACTTCTGGAACTTTAATTTGACCTTCCTTAGTCTGGTAATTTTCCATCAAGGCGGCTAGTATTCTAGAAAAAGCAAATACTGTTGCATCATTGTTGTGGACAAAATCAATCGAATTATCTTCTTTCCTGAATCGTGTTTTTAATGATCTGGCTTGAAAATCTGTCATATAGTCTGCACTGTGAGTCTCTCTATATTTATTTTGTCCGGGAAACCATATCTCAATATCCATACCCTTTGCATTTGGCTTACCAATATCGGCTGTACATTTTTCTAATAGTTGGTATGGAAGCTCTAGCTGACTAACAAAATATTCCTCAATAGCAACTAATAATTTATGTTCGTCAAGGCCAGTTTCTGGAGTTGAGAAAACTTCCATCTCGAGCTTATCAAATTGATGAAGTCTTATAATTCCCTCTGTATCTTTGCCGTAACTACCTGCTTCTCTTCTGTATGAAGTAGCGTAGCCAAGATATCTAATCGGTAGTTGCTGAGATGCTAAAATTTCATCCTGGTACATATTACAAAGACTATGTTCTGCGCTAGCATTCATCCACATTTCATCATCAGCTAACTTATATGTAACCTCTTCTGCATCGAGCCTAGTAGTTGCCATATAACTACTAGTGTTAACTAGTCCTGGTGGCAAAATTGGAACAAATGCTTTTGTAGAAATATTAAGATTGTTATCTTTGATTAAGCCTGCAATGAAAGCTTCATCGGTTAATTTATCCATAACCCAATTTATGATTGCAAACTGAAGCCTGACAAGTCCCCCTTTTAAATAAACAAATCGACTTCCAGCAACTTTAGCCGCTCTAGTTTTATCAATTAGGCTATTTGCCTCGTTAAGTTCCCAGTGGTTCTTAGGTACAAAATCATAGTTTAATGGTTCGCCAACCTTTTTATATATTACGTTGTCATTTTCGCTTAATCCAACAGGCACCATTTCTAATGGCATATTGGGAACTTTTTTTATGGTATCGGTAAATTTTTTCTTAAGATCATTAACTGTTTTTTCTATTTCTGCAGACTTATTTTTTAATTCTTTACCTTTTTCTATATCATCCTCAGAAGGCCGATTATTAGAAAATTGAGCAGATAATACATTTCTCTGGTTTAATAAATCCTCAAGTATTTGTATATTGTGTCTTAATTCATTATCTAGATTTAACAGTTCATCTAGATTTATTGGATAGCCTTTTTGACTAGCTTTTTCTTGTACTAATTCTTTATTGTCTCTTATGTATTGAATATCTAACATGATTTATATTAATTATACTATTTAATCTGTTTATTTTTAATTAAATATTTTAAAGTTAGCTCTGTTCTTGATTTCGCATATGCACAATACTGACAATCACTCCCTGATTTGGGCATTTCTTTAAGCTCTAAACATGCTTTTAATTTCTTAATTGTTGGACTAACCCACTTGTCATCACCATTATATTCTATTACCTTAGTCTTAAATTCAACTTTGTCATGAAAGCCATCTAAATCTAAACGTCCATTAGTGTAAACAAAATAGCCCTTATTGCTCACCTTAAATTTATTTTTTCTAAGGAGCCATTGGTATACTTCCATTTGCCTTTTATATGAAATTTGCCAAGGAGCGTCCAGACTGACTTCACTTTTTTTGGCCGTTGCCTTATAGTCAACCACAATTAATTCACCTTTTTTATTAACCCAAACATCATCAACTGCTCCAAAAATTAAAAGATTGGTGGTTTTATCTAAATATTGAACTCCATAAAAATTTTCTCTCCAATTATCTAATTCTGCGTGAGCATAAGGAATAGCTTCAATTTTATATTCAACCATTAACGGATGTGGCTCTTTATTATCTCTGTATGTGTCAAATTCTTTCTTAAAAAGCTCATCTACGGCTTTATTTATCTGAAATGGAGGAGTATCGGGTTTTGTTATTTTAAGCCTTCTATCAAGCCAAAAACACCTAGGACAGTTAATAAAATCCTCTATTTTACTTCTACTAACCTTGAATGCCTCTGTTTGACCTGGTTTATACGGAATTGTTCTGTATCTGCTATATGCTGTAAATGCCATTATGTTAATTATAACAGATTAGGAATTAATGATTTTGATAATTTCTCTAGGGTCATTGACGAGGAAATCAGGATTTTCTCTAGCTATTATAGATTCTCCATTATAGCCCCAAGTTACACCTATAGACTTTAGTCCAGCTTTTTTTGCAGCTTTAATGTCCCTGACTTCATCGCCAACATAATAAGTTTCCTGTCTTTTTAATTTATTTTTATCAATTATCTTATTGAGAGCTTTGCCTTTACTAAAAATGCCGACTGAACCATAGACTCGTTTAAAAATTTTTCGTAAATTTTTATTTCTTAAATATTTATTTATATTTCTGGAACTATTTGAACTTGCAATATAAAGATTAATCGAATCCTTACTTAACTGGTCTAGAAGTTCCTTCATGCCATCGACCATATCGATTTGATTAATATTCTTATTCATTTCCATACGTCCCCTAAATATTAGTGCAGGTACCTTCCATGGCTTCACTCTTAATTCACCAATGACTTGTGAGATTGGCATATTTCTTAATTTATCTTTATCTACAGTTTTTAAATATTGATCTTCGGGATACCAACTCATATACATTTCAATGACAAAATCTAAACTATCAACAATGGTTCCATCAAAATCAAAAATCAAGTTCTTCATTTTATACTTACGGTCTGAGAATACCGAAGAAAACTTGCCATGCTAATAAGGTTTTTGCAACTAAGCTTAAAATCATATATATTTTTTCACCAAATAAATAGTTTTTCCAGCTACCAATTTTTTTATATTGAAGGTACATATTAATAGCAAAACAGTTGAAGCTTATAAATATCGTACCGTAAATAAAGTAAACAAATGTAGGTATTCCTCCGCCGCCATAAAGCTCGACTCCAATTGTGTAGATTAAGAATACAATCCATGGAATTATTCCCGAGATACAACCAATAACGTAACTTATCCAATTTGTCTTTTTTGTAGTCTGGTTGTGTATTTCCATTACTAGGCCTAGTAGATTCATTACGAGTATGAGTGTAAATATCATTATTAAACTAGATATGTCAGTAACTCCAGTTAAAAAGCTTACTGCTATCATCATTGTGCTGGCGCTAAATGCATATTCAAACCATCTAAATTTATTAATCTCTATTTTCAGATCAGATTCATACTTCTTTCTGAATTTAGTAGCAACTAATAAATGAGCGAGGGCTGACATGAAGAAAAATGCAGCAATAACGTATGACATCCTTACATCAAATAAGTGCCTTTGCGCAGTTATTAGAACTGGATGCGTTGGAGTCGACAATAATGGATTAATAGTTAAGAAACTTGTAGTTACAGAAAAACCCCTATTTTGGCTTAAAACTAAAATTAATACTCCAAATAATGCGTGAAGACCAGCTAAACTTTTATTCCATTTATTCAAACCAGGATATGTAACGTCTTTGGCGAAAAATTTATTTATTAATTTCATTAATCTAATTATAGCAACAAAGTATATCTAATCAACTAGACAATTTTGGCTTTTGAAATAATTCTGGATAAATAGTTTTAGTTGTCTGATAGTCTTCTTGTCTAATTTGCGTAATCTTTCACCGCGCAAATCTTGTAATGTAGCCATAATGATTTAATTGTATCTGATTAATTTATATTTAATTAGGAAATATTAACTATCTTAAACGAGTTTGTTTCAGCTGGTGTAGAGATTTCAACCATTTCACCCTCTTTTTTTCCTAGTAGGATTTTTCCGATTGGAGATTCATCAGATATCTTGCCGTTCAAGGGATCAGCCTCTACGGTACCAACTACCTGAAATTCTTTCGTAACACCAGACTGACTCTTTAATTTAACTGTCGAGCCAAGTCCTACATTTTTAGTATTTTTTGGAGCAATAATTATATTTACATTCTTCAAAATATTTTCGATCTCAGCAATTCTTATTTCGTGTCTTTCCTGTTCTTGACGAGCAATGCTATATTCAGCGTTTTCAGCCAAATCTCCGAATTCTCTTGCTGTCTTAATTCTGTCAGAGACTGCTTTTCTTTGAGATAATAAATCATCTAATTCGGATTTTAATATTCTCAAACCTTCCTTGGTCATACTATAAGTTTTTTTCATTGTATCCCCTTTATTCTTCGATTATCAGTTTATAAACTATTTGACTTAGAAATTATATACTATTTGTGCTTAGTTTTTCGATAATTTTCATTAGCTCATTTGGTTTAATAAATTCACTATTTTGTTTAGTTCTTTCTTTTATTTCTAGCTTATTACTAATAATGTTTTTTTCGCTAATTACGACTCTAAGCGGTATTCCAAGAAGATCAGCGTCAGCAAATTTTTCGCCGGGCCTAACATCTCGGTCATCATATATTACATCAATCTTTTTCTCAGTCAAGTCCTTATATATTTTCTCTGATTCTTTTATAACAATCGGGCTATTCCCAATTGATGAAATTATAACTTTATAAGGGGCAATATTGTACGGCCAAACCAGACCATTAGCATCTGAAAAGTATTCAACTATAACACCCATGAGACGACTTATGCCTATACCATATGATCCCAACACAACCGGTCTGTTAGTGCCATCCTTATCTGTAAAATTAATTCCAAGTTCTTCAGATTTTTCTGTTCCAAAGCTAAAAATATTACCGACTTCAGCTGCTCTAACCTCAATAAAATCTTTTTTATCTAATTTAAGCAGACTCAAAACATCTTCATTGAAGACTTCTTGATTAATCGCAATTTTTTCTTTTTTATTTATATAAATAGTATCTTCGCCTGCATTAGTGACTGTTTGAAATTCATGAGAAAACTTACCCGTAAAAGCTCCTCCTGAAGCGAAAGTAAAATATGTATCTTTGCCAAGGCCAACTTTATTGAAAATATTTAAATATGCTTTTGTTGCTTTATCATAAAATTCTCTATGTTGCTCATCTGTTTCTGAAAATGAATACATATCCTTCATTAAAAACTCTTTGGTTCGTAAAATCCCACTCTTGGCTCTAGTTTCGTTTCTGAGTTTATTCTGAAACTGATATACAGACACTGGGAGATCTCTATATGAACTTATGTACTCTTTCATCATATTGCCGATTTGTTCCTCGTGAGACCATCCAAAACCAACTTCAGTACCATTTTTAAGTTCGCTCTTGAACCATATATCTACAACTTCATCATCCCATCTATTAGTTTTTTCCCACAGCTCTTTTTCTTGTAAGGATGTCATTGTTAGTTCTTGAGAGTCTAATGCGTCCATTTCTTCTTTAACAATATTCCTTATATTATCCATTACCCTTAAACCAAGAGGCATAAATGAGTATACTCCAGCCATTTCTTTGTGAATGTAACCGG
>CAIUOC010000073.1 GCA_903900685.1 uncultured Candidatus Saccharibacteria bacterium
AAAACTTAAACCTATTATCCGTTTTATTTCCAGAAAATCGTTTATATTTCATAAATAATATTTTTACTTCTAAATCTGTAATACATAGTAATTTTTTACATGATTTTTATATTTTATTAGGAGATGGTAATATAAATAGTGGTTGGTATAGTAGAATAATGTATAAACCTGGGATGATGATATTATGGACTAGTTTTTTATTATTAGTAATAGGTGGATTAAAATCTTTATACGAATTAACTTTTTCTTTTAAAAATAAAATTATTTGGATTTAATCCCTGAGGGGATTATTGTATATATATTAGGCAACAGTATGTAAGTACTAAAAAAAAATTTGGGTTGAACAAATATTTTAAAAAAATAAAAAAAAATTAGAGAGTTTGATCCTGGCTCAGAATGAACGCTAGCGATATGCTTAACACATGCAAGTCTAACGAAGAAATTCGTGGCATACGGGTGAGTAATACGTAGGAACCTACCTTAAAGCTAGGTATAATTATATCGTATCTCAATTGAGATATGAGAAGATTTCTCTTTACCTTAGTGTGGGAGGAATCATAATAATCCCTAATATAAAAAAGATTAATCGCTATAAGATGGGCCTGCGCAGGATTAGGTAGTTGGTAGGGTAAAAGCCTACCAAGCCAATGATCCTTAGCTGGTCTGAGAGGATGATCAGCCACAATGGGACTGAGATACGGCCCATCCCCCATAGGGGGCAGCAGTGGGGAATATTGGACAATGGGCGAAAGCCTGATCCAGCAATATCGAGTGAGTGAAGAAGTCCATTTGACTATAAAACTCTTTCATCAAGGATGATAATGACATTAGTTGAATAAGAAGCCCCGGCCAACTCCGTGCCAGCAGCCGCGGTAATACGGGGGGGGCGAGCGTTATTCAGAATGACTGGGCGTAAAGGGTACGTAGGCGGTCTATTAAGTTGAAGGTAAAAGCCCAGAGCTCAACTCTGGAAAACCCTTCAAAACTGATATGACTAGAGTACGAGAGAGGATAGTAGAATTTCTAGTGTAGGGATGAAATATGAAAAGATTAGAAGGAATACCAAAGGCGAAGGCAACTATCTGGATCGATACTGACGCTGAGGTACGAAAGTATGGGGAGCAAACAGGATTAGAGACCCTGGTAGTCCATAGCTGTCAACGATGAGTGTTAAATGTTGGATTATTCCAGTGTTACAGCTAACGCGTTAAACACTCCGCCTGGGGAATACGGCCGCAAGGTTGAAACTCAAAGGAATTGACGGGGGCCCGCACAAGCGGTGGAGCATGTGGTTTAATTCGAAACTACGCGCAAAACCTTACCAGCCCTTGAAATATAAAGTCCACAGGATTTTTCTAGAAATAGATTTTATCATAAAAAAAGTCTATCGACTTTTTTTTGGCTTTATACAGGTGCTGCATGGCTGTCGTCAGCTCGTGTCGTGAGATGTTTGGTTAAGTCCTCTAACGAGCGCAACCCTCATTTTTAGTTGGAATTTTTTTAATGAGGTTTTCTGGTCTTACGACCTTAACTTTTACTTAAGAATGAGCCCCCCGAGTTCAGACTTATAGTAAAGATTAAAAAGGAATAAACTCTCAAATATTGTCTCATATACCTAATCTAATTAGGCAATATAAAAGAATGAACTCTAAAAAAACTGCCAGTGAAAACTGGAGGAAGGTGAGGATGACGTCAAGTCCTCATGGCCCTTATGGGCTGGGCTACACACGTGCTACAATGGTGATTACAAAGGGTGGCAATTACGTAAGTAGGAGCAAATCCTAAAAGATCATCCCAGTTCAGATTGCTCTCTGCAACTCGAGAGCATGAAGGTGGAATCGCTAGTAATCGTGGATCAGCACGCCACGGTGAATATGTTCCCGGGCCTTGTACACACCGCCCGTCACGCCTTGGAAATCGGTCTTGCCTAAAATTGGTCAACTAACCTATTCTTTTTTCATGCTTTCTATATGCCAAGGTGTTAGATCAATGAATATAAGTTTATGGAGGCTGTCAATTACGGTGGATTGGTAACTAAGGTTAAGTCGTAACAAGGTAATGGTAGGGGAACCTGCTGTTGGATTAAAAACATAAAGGAAAACTACTGTTGTCTAATATTAAAATAAATAGAAACCTATTATTATATTAAGTAATTGCAATTATTTATAATTGCAATTTAATTGACTCGAACCCTGACGATCTCGATTTGTCTTTAATAATATAGTAATAGTGTTTCTCTATAATCAATTTGAGTGGGTGTATAGCTCAATTGGTAGAGCATCGGACTTTTAATCCGCTGGTTTTGGGTTCAAGTCCCAATACACCCAACTCTATTTCTAAGTATATTACTTCATTAACTATTTATGCTTGAATAATAACGGGCTCAGGAGAGGAGGGAATTGAACCCTCAACCGATGGTTTTGGAGACCATTATTCTACCAATTGAACTACTCTCCTTGTTATATTTAGGAGAGAATGGGATTTGAACCCACGGTATGCAGAACATACTTTGGTTTAGCAAACCAATGCTTTCGACCACTCAGCCATCTCTCCTTTAAATAAAGGGGGGGTATCCCCCCCCTTTTGAAAATTTATTATTGTGCTGGTAATTCGTTAAATGTATGGAATGGTGGTGGTGATGTTAAAGTCCATTCTAATGATTGAGCAGCTGTTTTTGAAGTTTCTTTTCCAAATGATGAAAAGTAGAATTCATCATAATTCCAATAATCTGCTGAACATACTACTTTATCTGTAAATGTTCTATAAATTACATATATGAATATAAATACAGCTACTAATGAAATCATAGATCCTATAGAAGCTACATAATTCCAAGGAGCGTATGCATCTGGATAATCAGGTATACGACGAGGCATTCCTGCTAATCCTAAAAAGTGCATTGGGAAGAAAGTTAAGTTCACTCCTATGAATAATACCCAGAAATGTATTTTTCCAAATACTTCAGGATATTTATAACCTGTTATTTTACCAATCCAATAGTATAATCCTGAAAATAACGCAAATACTGCACCCATTGATAAAACATAATGGAAGTGTGCTACAACATAATATGTATCATGTAAAGCAATATCTAATGAACCATTTGCTAAAACAACTCCTGTTACTCCACCTACTGTAAATAAGAATACGAAACCTGTTGCAAATAACATTGGTGTTTCAAATCTAATTCTACCTCCCCACATTGTAGCTAACCAGCTAAATATTTTAATACCTGTAGGTACCGCGATAATCATTGTTGCGGCTGTAAAGTAAGCTCTAGAATCTACATCCATACCAACTGTATACATGTGGTGAGCCCATACTATGAAACCTAATATACCAATTGATAACATAGCATAAACCATTCCTAAATAACCAAATATAGGTTTTTGTGAGAAAGTTGCAATAACTTGGCTAATTATACCAAATCCAGGTATAATTAAAATATATACTTCAGGGTGACCAAAAAACCAGAATAAGTGTTGGTATAATATTGGGTCTCCTCCTCCTGCTGGATCAAAGAATGTAGTATTGAAATTTCTATCTGTTAATAACATAGTAATAGCACCGGCTAATACTGGTAATGATAATAATAATAAGAAAGCAGTAATTAAAACAGCCCATACGAATAAAGGTAATTTATGCATAGAAATCCCAGGCGCTCTCATATTAAATATAGTAGTAATAAAGTTAATAGCTCCTAATAAAGAAGAAATACCTGCTAAGTGTAAACTAAAAATAGCTAAGTCTACTGATCCACCTGAGTGTGCTTGTACACCTGATAAAGGGGGATATACTGTCCAACCTGTACCTGCACCTTGTTCTACTAATGCAGAAGAAACTAATAAAATTAATGAAGGAGGTAATAACCAAAAGCTTATATTATTAAGTCTTGGAAATGCCATATCTGGAGCACCTATCATTAAAGGTACAAACCAATTACCTAATCCACCTATTAAACCTGGCATAACCATGAAGAATATCATTATAAATGCATGAGCAGTTATAATTACGTTAAATAATTGATGATTTCCTTGTAAAATTTGGTTACCTGGAGCAACTAATTCCATTCTGATTAAAACAGAGAAACTAGTACCTACCATACCAGCAAAAGCTGCAAAAATTATATATAATGTTCCTATATCTTTATGATTTGTTGAAAAAA
>CAIUOC010000074.1 GCA_903900685.1 uncultured Candidatus Saccharibacteria bacterium
AAAAATTTTTTATAATATACTTATTTTTAATTTACGATATGTCATTAACATCTAAAATAATATGATCTCCAGCATGGACCTGATTATTAAGGATCCTACCAGCAATCAAATCTTCAACCTTCCTTTGTACCATGCGTCTCATTGGTCGAGCGCCAAGTCGTGGGTCATAACCTTGTTTTACTAGTAGGGCTACTGCTTCTGGGGTAAGGCTAACATCTATGTTTTGATTACTTATAGTCTTGTTCACATCAGTAATTAATAAACTAACAACTTGAGCTAATTCCTGCTCATTTAAAGGTCTAAATAATACAATTTCATCAAACCTGTTTAATAGTTCTGGTTTAAACTTTCCAGAATTAATTAATTGATCAGTAAATTGAACTTCAAAGCTTTCCAGGTCTTCTCCAGCCTCAATATGTTTTCTTATTTCGTCTGCGCCTGCATTAGAAGTGGCAATAATGATTGTATCCTTGAATGAAACAGTTCTTCCTTGGTTATCTGTTAAATTTCCTTCATCTAGCATTTGTAGTAATAGATTAAGCATATTGGGATGAGCTTTTTCAATCTCATCAAGTAAAACTACGCTAAATGGCTTTTGTCGTAAATCTGTTAAAAAGGAACTACCAACCTCTAAAAGTCTTTTTACATCCTCAGGTTGCTGATATTCACTCATATCTAGTCTGGTCATATTTGCCTCACCACCGTAATATATGGCTGCTAAAGATTTAGCTAATTCTGTCTTTCCAACTCCTGTAGGTCCTAGAAATAAAAATGATCCAACTGGACGCTTTGGATTAGATACACCAGCCCTTGATCGTCTTAAGGCGCTCGAAACAACGCTTACAGCACGTTTTTGATTAATCATTCGTTCGTGAATTTGATCTTCTAAATTAAGTAATAATTTACTTTCAGCACCTTGAGCTTGAGTTACCTTCACGCCTAGTGTACCTTCAATAACATTTTGTACAGATTCAGCAGTTATAAAATTATTAATAGGTTTGTTCATCGCCATCTCTAATATTTTTATTGATTTACCAGGATTTGCCTGCTCTGTAATATATCTACCAGACAATCTATAGCACTCATTCAGTGCTTCATAAAGTGTAACTATATGACTATCGGCTTCAAATCCGAGAGCAGAATCTGCAAGAATATCCATAACCTGTTCTTGTGTTGGATCGGTGATTCTAATTGGACCAAGTGTTGATGCTAGTGTCGGATAAGTGGCTATTAGTTTCTGCCAGTCTGGTGGCGTCATTGCCAGAATTAAAGGTAATCTTCTACTTTGAACAAATGGAAGCAGTAATTGCCCTAAATCTAATGCTCCTGTTCCTGACCCAAAGAAAAGTTGTGCCTCATCTAGTGCAAGAATTATATTTCCTGCAGCTACAGCCTCTTTTAGTATGGTAAGTAATAATCTTTCAATATCGCCAGGATCCTTCGCATTAGACACAAGGAGGCTGGCATTTAGTGAATAGACTTGTTTATATGCTAACTTTCCGCCATCTCCTTCAATTATTCTTTGTGCGAAAGCATAAACAATAGAAGTCTTACCAGCGCCAGGATCACCGAGTAGGGCTATCCCTGAAGTTCCTGCACTTAATGAACTGGTCATTTGGTCAACTACACCTCTTCTTGTAAGACTACCGAAATGATTCTTGCCTGTTTCAATCTCTTTACTTAAATTTGATGCTAAACGATCTAAAGTCGGAGTAAAACCTGCAGCCCAATCTCTACCAACTCCCCCGTATAGTTGAATTTCAAGCTTATCTAAATCTAATAATCTATCAAGCCAATTAAAGGCAAAAATAATATCGCTTGATTTTATTTTTAATTGATCAAAGATAGGTTTAAGGTTAGGTTCAGTAACTAATATCGCTGTTACTATAAGGCCCGAATCAATTTCTGTAGAATTAGTAGTAGTTGCAATCTCAATAATTTTATCCCAAATTAGATCAGATTTCATTTGGTCATTACTTAGAATTTGTTCAACAAATTCAGGATGAATATTTAATCGAGATAGGATAAAATTTGCCCTCCAATCACCTAAGCACATTTTCCAAAGCTGTATAGGTGACATTGGCCAGGTCATTTTAGAGACTATTTTCGCTTCAATAATCTCATCTAGAGGTTTGCCTATAATAGGCATAATTGGATATAACTTATTAATATCTAGTGCTATCCATAAAGTAAAACATAGGGACAAAGCAGAAATACCACCGAAAAGTTCGCTAAGACGTATATTTTTCAAAAATAAAAACAATAATGAAATAGTAATTAGAGATATAGTAATAACTAATAATGATGGTTGTCCAAATTTACCCAGTCTTGCTGCCAATTTTGCTTTTTTAACTCTTGGTGAATGTAGATTAAATATATAACTCATAGTACACCCAAGATGATTAAGATAATTCCCGCTATTGGTAATAATGGCCAGACAATAAGCTGAAATATTGCTAAAACTATCCAAAAAATACAGATTATAAATGCAGAAAATATGGTAAATAATCTAACCACAAAACCTACACATCTAGATACTATATTATCTAAAATGGCGTTAAATCTAGTAGATAGACCGCCTTTTGAGATGGTTATTATGCGCTTCCAAGGTGAAAATAATGTACGAGCTAATATCGGCACTGAAAAACCATAATATGTACGTTTCAATCTAGGACCTAATAAATTGTAGCCACTAAACCAACCGCGTGTATAGTACCATTCAAGGAACGCTAATGCTAACATACGACTATTGTACCAGTATTATAGAGTAGAAATATAATCTATTTTTTAAAATGTAGAAACTTTTTCAAGATTTATAATTATAATTGCAATCATTTTAGTAAATTTTACTAAAATGTCATTTTTATAAAATTAGAATTTTTTAAGTCAATTAAAGGTTGCCACATACCAAGCGCTTTTTTATGTGTTAAATTAGATAGCTTCCAAAGAAAAAGCATTGCAAAGCTAATACCAGTTGCAAGTATTGATAATATACAATTCACAGTTAAGCTGTGTGGCGGAAGCTCTATACCAACAATAAACCCAACAGCAACAAGATAAAGCATTGTCATTATTAACCATTCACTTGAGTATACGCGGTTTCTTAATTGAAAAGCGATATTTGCCCTAGTCTGATTATTATCAGATAAAATAATTAAAATTTTATATATTGTTGCGTCGTGTTTTAAATCACGACAGAAATTAATAATATCTAGGTATGCGGCGTCAGATTTTTTTGAATCCTTGCTATGTATTTTAATATTTAAATATTCTTTAGAATATTTTATGATTTGATCTCTGTGAGAATCATTAACTTTATCAAGTTCTAAATCAATTCTATAAAAAACTGATGCTTCAACACTGATAAGATATACTAAATTTTCAATTCTTGCTTTATTTTGAATCAATAATGGATTCAAATAAAAACCAAGCAAAATAATGCTTGCTGAAAATAAAGCTATATAAGAGATTAGGAGATTAATTTTTGGTACATAATTAATAAGGAGTAGGAAGAAAATAAACAAGGGAGGCAAATATAAATTTAGTCTTATTTTTGATAATTTTTCCATATTTTCTGATATACACCATAAGCATAATATTTAATAATATTTATTAAATAGTTTCAAATATAATTTCAGAAGGAATGAAAATATTATCGCCTTTTTTGGCCTGGGAAATTTTTCTAATATTATTAGCATTGCGAGCTAAACCAAGATTAGTTATATGAATTATCATTGATTCATAATCTAGGTCAATATTCATAACACATGCTTTTGGAAATGAGCCATAATTATTAATTAAACTAGGAATTAGATTTGATTCGAGAAAATGAGGAGTCCCATGCTCGTCTAAACGGATATCAATTCGGCCATAATCCCTAGCACCTAATGCATGAAATACGCTTAATGAAAGTTCGCAAATCCTATCTCTCAAAAAACAATCAGTTAATTCAAAAACTTCTTCACTGTCTGTTGATTTCACTTTATTACTTAGTATTCTCACTCCATTTTCATCAGTTGGAGCAATCAATTCTATAGGCAAGGTCATATAATTATCAGAATCTAGTTTTTTGAGAATTGCAACACTAAATTCACGGCCAGATAAATAATTTTCTACTAGAGCATCAGAATTTAAATCTAGATTAATACTGTTAATTTTTTCTAAAAGTTGAACATGATTATTCACTACCGACCTTGCATCTATACCAAGTCCACCACCTCTATCTGTGGGCTTAACGAACATAGGAAAATTTAATAATATATCATCTAAGTTAACGGAATCATTTTTTTTAGCAACGTAATAAGCTGAAGTGTTTAATCCAAAATCTAAAACTCTTTGTTTCGCTAAATGCTTATTCCTTTGAAGTTCATGGGCCATCTGATCAGAGCCGGTATAAGCAATATCATATTCATCAAGATAATCACTAATCCAAATTTTGTCTGGATCACTCGAACCTAAATCTGGGTTGGAGGGAATAAATTCTAAACCCAAAAAAACTAAATCAGGATTAATGTTAACCAAATTATTTAAATCAACTATGTTATTGACTGTTGTAATTCCCACTTTGGTGTAATTTTCAGAAAGAGTTTTAAATATTGCGCTAACTGATTTATTGCTCATAGAACTAAGAGCCTTCGAAGTTGAACGCACAATTTCAATATGATTATTGATTTTTGACATATATAAAAAACCTTCCTAGCTTGCTAATTAATAGCAACCCGGACTAACTTTATTTTATTACCCTGATAAATATCAGTAAGATTTACGGTAGCTATCACCACCGGAACGTCGGTCTTCTTGTGGACGAGCTTCGTTAACCATAATTGATCGTCCGCTAATTTCTTTACCATTTAAAGCAGCCATAGCATTCTTAGCTTCTGTGTCATCTTCCATTTCAACAAAGCCGAAGCCTTTTGATTGACCACTATCTCGGTCTTTAATAACGATCGCACTATTTACCTTGCCGTGTTCAGCGAAAGTACTTTCTAGTTCCTGCTCGGAAACGCTATATGCGAGACCTCCGACGTATAATTTCATTGCCATTTAATTTGTCCTAACTTTATTATTTAATATCGCCTGCGTTATATTATTCAACCGCGAAGATATTTATGTTGTTAGATAAAAATTAAAACGACGGAGAGGTTATATTAACCACTTGCTTATCTTAACTATATCATAAACCAGGTTATTTAGCACATAATTGACACAATTCGAACATTGTTGAGAATAATCTATGTAATTGACTTTTCTATAGAATTATTGTATAATTAAGTAATGGAAAAGTTTAGGCATAATTTATCATATAGTAATTTTACTGAAAAAACAGGTAATGAGTATCTAAATAGTCAAAGAAAGAGAAATCTTGATCTATTAGGAGCTGTTGCACTTAGCTCTATTGCCGTCCCTGTTGTATCTGGATTTAGCATTTTAAGTGCATTAGATACTAAGGATAATCCTTTCTTCAAACAAAGTAGATTTGGGAAGAATGGTGAAAGTTTCGATGTTTTTAAATTACGTACATTAAGTCGTGAATCAGTAGATTTTGATCCTACTAGAAGAGGTAGCAAGGATTCCAGAGCTTCTTGTATAGGAAACTTGATGAGAAAAACAGGAATTGATGAATTACCTCAATTAGCTAGTGTTATTTCTGGAGAAATGTCATTGGTTGGACCAAGACCAATAATTGAAAATGATCTTAATTATATTGAAGAGGCAGATGGTAGTTTGTTTGACGATTGGTATGAAGTTTATTCAGCTAGTCGTCCTGGTATTACCGGTACTAGTCAAATTTACAGAAAAAACGCTGAACATAACCTAGACTCATGGCGTGAATCTATGAAACTAGATATACAATATTTTGAAACTGCATCATTAAAAGAAGACATTAGAATAATCGGAATTACTCCTTTTAAATTATTAAAACATTCCAGTAATTAGTTAATAAAATCATAAGTAATTATTTGTAATATTCTATATACTATATAAGCACAGGCTTTATATGGTACCAGAATATATATCTAATAATAGTATTAATAAAAAACTAACCAATGATCTTATTAGTCAGCTAATATCTCTTTTAATAATTATTGCAGTAGTTATATATTATGTTGCGAATAAGGAATGGAGAAGCACTAGTATTTTTGGTTTTATTTTAATTATTGGATTAGTTGTAATACTAGAAGCTTTTTTACAAATACCAGCTATTAAAAAAAGACCTACATTTAGTAGTAATGGCCCGGTACCATTAGTTCTTTACAATTTATGTATATTGCTTGCGGTAATTTTCTATATTCCTCTTTATAGTCCTTTTATCTTTGCTATAGCCACAATAATATTTATCACTGTCTATTATAAAGGCATATATTCTGTATTTTTTTCAATAATTAACCTCATTGCTTTAGTTATTATATATACAATAAAATATGGTTATCCAAATCTTCCAAATAGTCACATTTATCCATATTTACTTATCATGGTGGGTACTGCTTTTGCAGGCATAGTTCAAAGAGCAGGCTCAATGGACGCTAAAATTAGAAAAGAACTATCTGATACCAGTTTGAAAATTGCTAATGATAGATTGCAACTTAGCAGTTTGATTAATGGAATTAATGACTCGATAATCGCTACCGACAATGAAGGTAAAATAATATTCTATAATTCATCGCTTTTGAAGCTTATGCATGTAGAATTTGTTGAAATAAATAAACCCTTTTCTGATTTGATAAAACTATATGATGATCAGTCGAATTTAATAAATTTTTTTAATATATTTGTTCCAGAGTTAGAAAGACAAAATATTCAAAACCTACATATTATCGATTCATCAAATCAAAAAAAATATATTTCAATTGATATTTCTAGAGTAGTTTCTGAAAAGCTGAATAAACAATCTGCTGGAGCAATAATATTAATAAGAGATATTACCCGTCAGAAATCACTAGATAATGAAAGAGATGAATTTATGGCGGTAACATCACACGAGCTTAGAACTCCAATTGCAATTGCGGAAGGGAGTATTTCTGTTGTCTTAAATAACAAATTGTTAGAAGCTCTCCCTACTGAATTAAAAGACAATATAGATAATGCGCATAAATCTATTCTAGAACTTGCTAATTTAGTGAATCAATTAAAAGATTTATCCGATATAGAAAAAAATAATTTACAGCTTCAATATGAATATATTGATCCTGAAAATATTTTGAATGAAATGAAAGATAGATACATTGAGGACGCAAAAAACAAAAATATAGATTTTAGCATACATTTTGAGAAAAATATTCAGAAGATATATTCAAGTAAAGCATATTTAGATATGATCCTGGAAAGCTTGCTTGATAATGCTCTAAGATACACCGATAAAGGATCGGTGACACTTGGTGTTCATCAATCAAGCAACAATCCAAATATGATTATATTCAGTGTAAGAGATTCTGGCATGGGTATTAGTAATTCAGATAAGGATAGAATTTTTACAAAATTTTACAGAGCCGAAGACTATACAAAAAAACATACTAAAGGTGCAGGACTGGGATTATATTTAACAAAAAAAATGACTGATGCTATAAGCGGTAAGATATGGTTTGAGTCAGAACTTAACAAAGGTTCAATATTTTATTTAGCTATTCCCATGAATCAGAATAAATAATAATTTTAGTTTTAGTTTTTTTAGTTTTGTTGTAATATTCAATTTGAGTTAAAAAAAATAGGGACAAAAAATGCAGTTTGAGAATTATCCAGATGATAACCCAGAAATTAATAACGTAGATCCTAAGCTGATACCATCAATAGATATGGGCAATACATTAAGCCCAAATCTTCATTATAATAATATAAATTCAGCAACAAACTCAGATATAAATAAAATAGATTTGAGTATTTTAAAAGATCCGGAATTATTTAATATTGAAATTGAAAAAAATTATAATCATGTTAGAGATAATATACTTGGAGCCTTTTGTTTAAGTAACTTAGATAAATTTAGAGAAAATCTGGATTCTAGTCATCAATATGGTCCTGAGATTGCTATTGAAAATGAAGCTTATTTAATCAATGATTTTGTTGATAAGATCGATTTAAATGGTGATAAAATTCCATCATCAGTTTACGAAGAACTATATTGGTTATCTTCACTTGATGACAATGATTATCAAAAATATAAAGAAGTTTTTAATAATCTTACACTTGAGGAAATTGAAATAAACATAACCAATTTATTCGACGGTAAGATACAGAATAATTCAAAAAATCAATTACCTATAGAAGCTAACGAAAAATTATCCAGGTCGGAAATGGATAGTATTAAACATAATGGAATTACTGAAAAATATAGAATCCTTAAAGAACTTCAGGATAGCTTTAAGGCTGCTGAAGCAGATTATTTTAAGCTTAAAGAAGAAAATGAAAGTAATTTTTTTTCGAAAGTATTCCGAAAAAATAAGAAAGAATTAAGAGTAGCTAAAGAAAAATGTGATTCAATTAAAAAATTAATTATTATTCATACATCGAAAAGTAACTAACTTTTTTTCATCACTTCAATTACTTCCCCACCCATTTTTTTTGCAAAGAAACTATCATGAGAAATATAGATTATTGCTCCATGGTATGTCTTCATAGCATTTTCTAGCTCCTCGATACTTGGAAGATCAAGGTGATTTGTCGGTTCGTCGAGTATTAATATTTGCGGATCATTTACTAACATAGCTATGAGTTGAATTCTTGCTTTTTGACCTCCACTTAAACTACTAACTATCATCTTGCCGTCACTGGCTGGATTAAATAAATAGTCACTCATTAATTGTTTAATTTTTTCAGAATTAATTGGTAGTTCTTTATCTCTAAGAATTTGCTCTAATGCATCTGTAAGTGTTAGGTTTAAATATTTAGCATGAATTTCTTGTTCGTATAGACCAATTTTAATACCTTTTTCAACTTCTATACTGCCAGCAAAACATTCACTCATAAGCTCTGTGGAGTTAGCCTGAGAAACTATTGCTTGAACTAAAGTAGATTTACCGGCACCATTACGCCCGTTCAGTCTAAGCCTCTCTCCTTCTCTTATCATAAAGCTAATATTAGAAAAAAGTTGATCTCCATCATAACCTAAACTTAAATTGTCGACTTTTAGTAATCGTCGTCCATCCACTACAGCATCTTTTTTTCGAGCCGTAACCTTTATATTCTGAGCTTTATGCTTATCATATGCAGCTGAGAGCTTATCGTTCATGGTACTTGCAGACTCTTGATCTATCCAGAAAGATGGTTTAGCCGTACCTTTTAATACTAAGATCTCAGCTTTTGCTTTTTGCTCCTGAGCCTTAAAACGTTTTATAGTTCCCGGATTACGAGCTTTTTCTTTGAGCCTACGAAACCTAATAACATCCTCTTCTAAATTAGCAATTCGTCTTTGAGATAAGTCATACTCATTTACTTGGTTGGTTATCTGATTAGTATTAGTTTTTAAATAAGCATCATAATTACCTTTGAAGCTATAGCACTTACCGTCTCTAACCTCTATAATTCTATCTACCACACCTAGCACATCACGGTCATGAGAGATTACTAAAATTGCTTCTTCAGTTGAGCGCATCCATTTAATGAATGATGCTTTAGCAACATAATCCATATGGTTAGTAGGCTCATCAATTAGTGCAATATCTCCCCTACTCCTCTGAACCTTAATAAGCTCAGCCATTCTCTTTTGTCCACCAGAAAGTTCACCAACTTTAACATGCATTTTTGCTGGATCAATTTGATATGCCTCAAAAGCTTGTTTTATTTCATCCTCAATCTGATAATAGTTAAGCTGGCCAAATCTATCAAGTGCCTCAGAAAATTCATCTATTTTTTTTGGATTGGATCCCATCAAATCAGGATAAGTATCAATAATATGAGTCAATCTTGCATATTCAGGTAAATCACCCTGTATATACTCAAGAACAGTTTTATTATCAAAAGAATGATGTTCTTGACGAGAGCTAATTAATGTAACCCCTCTTTTAATGGTGATATTGCCCGCAAAGTCTTTATCCTCACCGTTGATAATATTTAGAAGAGTAGACTTACCAGTTCCATTGCGCCCAATAAGTCCAACTTTTTCACCTTCATGAATATCAAGATTCAAATCATGATATAGAGTTTTATGGCCAAATGATTTTTCAGATATTTCGATAGATAAGAGCATAGATATACATTATAGGCTACCTCTGTTGAAATAACTACCCTCTATCTATTAGAAAAAAAATGACTGTGCTACACTTAGATGAGTATTAAGCTTTTTTTAAAAGACTAAAAAATTGTATTTTCAATAGAAAGCCCTATTTTGAACAGTGAATCGTTAAGAGCAAAGTTGCATAACCAACATACCGCTTTGAGTAATTTAGCTGCAGCGGGAAGCATTGCCCTAGAGTTATCAAAAGAAGCCACTCCCAAAATTGATGAGCAATTTTTAAGTATTGCTGAGCGTGTTGCTCGACAGGAAGGTTCTCTATTTAGTGTTATAGGAAGTGAAGCACTAAAGGGTTCTATGCGACCCGATGGTATTAAGCATAATCTTACTTATTTAAAACCCAACCCAATTTCAGAAAAAGAAGTGACAGATACAATTGGTCTAGAAGATATGATGCTTGGTAATCAAATACCGCAACTTCAAGAGAAATTCAAAGATTATTTAGATAAGCATGAAGTATTAGATAAACTTCAATCCAAAAATGACGACGAAGGCAATAAATTTATCATTGCCAGTAATCACCTTCAAATACCTGATCAAGGCTTTACATTAGGATTCTTTCATAAAGTTGCCAGAGAACAAGGAATAGATAGATTAGAAAACTACTCAACTGCAGTTATTGGACGAGTTGTGGGTTATTTCCAATTTGGTGAATTAAATGCAATTGATGATGTTCTTAGAAAAGTTGGTGGTGTACTTAAAACCTTCCCGAGCGGAGGGAGTGAAGGTCTAAGTCCAGAAGAAGAAAAGCTTATGATTTACCGAGGTATTTGTAATCACCATACAAAACAAGCATTCAAGGATCTTATAGATTCGAGGGATGGACAGTTAATTTTTATGGCACCGAGTGGCGAACAAGATAAATATGATTCTGAAAAGGATGTTGTGACTATGTCGTCATTTTCACATTCGACATCACAGCTCATGATTGATGCCTGTAACGATGGGGCTGTTGTTCTACCAGTATTTGTAGACTATGGAGCTGATGCTAGTATTGCTGAATTTATAGAGCCTAGAGTTGTTAATTCGATTGATGATTGTAATGAAGTTGGGAGAGAAATTGCAAGAACTGGAACAATTCAAAGAGGTATTGCAAGTGTTAATCATCCAGATGTTAAGAGATTCAAGACACCAATCGAATACTCATAGGAAAAGATTGTTTACTATATATATAATGATATAATCTTATCTATACAAATTACACAAGAAAATATTCAAAATGATAAAGTTTACACAAAGACTAGATAAAGCTATTAGAATTTCTGCCTGGGCACATGAACAGGCACATGAACACAGGAAGGGTGGAGATATTCCATATATCATTCACCCATTTGGAGTAATGCTAATAGCAAGTAGTATTACCGAAAATGAAGATACCTTAATTGCCTGCTTATTGCACGATGTACTTGAAGATGTGTCAAGCAAAATATATAGCGAAGACCAAATGAATGAAGATTTTGGAAATGAAGTATTATCAATAGTCAAAGATGTAACGAAAAATAGAGATATCGATAATTGGTATGAAGTCTCTAAGGCTTATTTACATCATTTAGAATTCGAGGCAAGTGATGAAGCTGTGATAGTCAGTGCGTCAGACAAAATACATAATCTTAAATCAACATTATTTGATTACCAAGATCTTGGGGATAAACTTTGGGATATATTTACGACTAAAAATAGTTCAGATCAAATATGGTGGTATTCATCTGTTCTTGAAGTGTTGAAAAAAAGAAATTGTCCTATAGAACTTATAGATATTTTTTCAGAAGAAATATCCAATTTAAAAAAAATAGTTAAGACTATTTAAGTATTGGGTATTAATATTTTTCGTTAAAAAATATTCTTCTTTTTAGTAATATTAATCTTAAAAAAATAACTAAAAAATGTAACATTAAAAGTTCGG
>CAIUOC010000075.1 GCA_903900685.1 uncultured Candidatus Saccharibacteria bacterium
AAACTTTATGGCGGGCCCGACCGGATTTGAACCGGCGATCTCCTCCGTGACAGGGAGGCATGTTAGGCCACTACACCACGAGCCCTTAACCTAAACAACAGAGGTCATTTTATCATTCTCAGAAGATAAATGCAATTTTTTATTATTTAACAGTGATATAGTAGTGAGGTTTTTGACTCTTTTCTAGAGGAGCAATAAATGTATTTATACTTTTATAATTAATTAGAATATGAGCAGCTGTTATTTGTTCTCCGGAAGTGGATATGATTTTTACAATTTCAAGTCCTGTGCCAATATTTATAATTCCTGAGGTTTGACCATTTTGAAGTTGAAATATTTCGTTGAGTGTTTGAGGGGCCAAGTCTTTATTGCTTCTGCTGATTGTAAATGGAAATTGACCGCCATTACTAATAGTTGTAGTATCCTCTGAGTACTGTTTAGCTACAGTTGCGAAATCTTGTCCACTATTTATTGCAGTTAAGGCTTGATTTGCCTTATCGTTAGCACTGTTATCAAGAGTAGATACAACTTTTTGGGCGAGGAGTTGATTGGATAATTCCCTCTTGAAATCATTCAGAGTCCATCCCCAGTATTGGGCTAATACGTTATCTAGAACGCGGTTATTATTCCCTAGGAGGTTTTGTTGTTTCAACAAATTTATTTCATTATTTATATCATTAGCTGACACTCTAACGTGGTTCTTTTGAGCAAGCTCCTTTATATATGCATCATCAACTACTATTTGTAGCGCCTGCTTTTTAAAACTACTTAATTGTTGCTGGCCTTCAATAGATTTAAAATTAATCTTTTGTTGTGTCTGATAATAGTGAATGTAATGCTTTAATTCAAATAAGTAATTTTCATACGCTACATAATAAGGTCCTGCTTTGGCTACAGGAAATGGTACCACCTGGGTAACACCATAAATAAATAATGAATAGTTTTGATACTTATAGAGTGATAGACCGCAATATACAAAGAATGATATAACTGCTGCAGTAAAGAGTGTCGAAGAAATAATAACAACTCTGTGTTTTGAATGCTGCAAAGGATAAATATATTTTCGAGCACCAGATAGTATTTCTTCCCTATGGTCATTAACAGTTTCATTGGTTATTTTTGGCAATGTCTCGAGTGCTTCTTTGTATTGAGATGCAATGAATTTATCCTTATTGCGAGTAAATTGCTTCTTTAGGTATTTTACTGGTTTAGGCTTCTTCAATTTCTTCACCTTCATCTTGGTTAATAATTAGTCCCCTGTCGGGATTCGTGCTATAGCTACTGGCAATTACACCCTGCTCTCTTAAAATTTCAAGTATACGCTTTTGGACTTTTGCTGGATGATGAACATCATGTATGATCAAATCACCAACGAATGTCTGCATCATTATTGTACCAGAACTAAGTAGTGTTTCTTGAATACCAGATACCTGATAATTAACTAGTTGTATCTGATTAAGCCCCATATCAACAACACTTCTATGAAATAAGCCTTTTTGAGTTATTTGAATTAGTCGTTGATTGGTAAATATAAAGACACTAAAATTCCAAGATATCCACGATGGCATGAAAAGTAAAATTCCAACTACTAAGCCTATTGCTAAGCCACCAAAGAACCAGCTAAATTGTGGATTAATTAGAGATGGTAAGGTCCCTCCTAGCAGTGAAAACATGAAAAATATTAGACCTTTACGCATAACAATAGGGTGCTTATGAAATACATATAGCACTTCTTCGTTTTCTAGTTGATCTTCAAAATATTTATTGGTCATTTAATTTCTCCAAAAATGTCTATTGGCATAGACTATATATACTCTGTATACTATCTCTTATTGGCCCCCGTAGTTTAATGGATAAAATAATTCCGTCCTAAGGAGATGCTCCACGTTCGAATCGTGGCGGGGGCACCAAATAATTTTTATAGTTAAATTATCCTTTTGCGGTATATTCATATTTATTTAGAACTTGGTTGTGTATAGACTTCATGAGTTGTCTTATATGCAAATAGTTCTTCCTCTTTAAACCAATGCTTAATTTCTTGCTCGGCCTCTTTCTTATCACCAGATGCATGGATAATATTAGATACCCCTAATTTTACATTATCTGCATGCATAAAACTCATATGAGCATAATCTCCACGGATAGTACCAGGACTTGCTGATTTTGGTTCAGTAGTACCGGTCATTTTTCGTACTTGTTCAACAGCTTCTACTCCTTCAAGAACCATAGCGATAACTGGACCCGCTTCTAGCATATCGAGAGTTACATCTAGGGCTTTCTGACCCCTTCGTGTGGCCATTTTGCTAATATTTTCATAATGATGATGATAATGAGCCCTGTCAGGAGCTAACATCTTAATACCAACTATCTTAAGTCCGACTCTTTCGAATCTAGTCATTATTTCTCCAACTATACCCCTTTGTACTGCATCGGGCTTAAATATTACAAGTGTTTTTTCCATTATATCCTTTGCTAATTTACTTATATAGACATTATATCAGCTTGGAATAATATTTTAGTTAAAAAGGTTTACAATAGAGTTATGGATATTTCTTCACTAAAAACAGATTTCCTGGAATATCTTGAAATTGAACAAAATAGGTCAAATAAAACAATAGCTAATTATGATCATTACCTAACTAGACTAATTGACTTCGCTGGTAATATTAAAGTTTCAGAGATAGATAGTGAGCTTATTAGAAAATGGAGATTATGGCTAAATCGACTTGGTACTAACACAAGTGATGAATTACAAAAGACTACTCAGAATTATCACCTAATAGCACTTAGAAGTTTTTTAAAGTATCTATCTAAACGGGATATTAAATCACTTGCGCCTGAAAAAATAGAACTAGCTAAAACATCTAGAAAACAAGTTACATTTCTAGGGCCAGACGAACTAGACAGACTAATAAGCCAACCCAAAACAGATACAATTATAGGACTAAGAGACAGAGCCATTATAGAACTGTTATTTTCAAGTGGACTCAGAGTTAGCGAGCTTGTTAACTTAAATAAAGATCATATCAATCTTAAAAGACGTGAGTTTATGGTCAGAGGTAAGGGTCAAAAAGATCGTCCGATATTCATAAGCCAAGATGCAGCTTTATGGCTCCAGAAATACCTAGATGAAAGACAGGATAATCAGATTCCATTATTTCTAAGATATAATGGCAAGAAAGATATAGATAACTCAGGAGACCATCATAGACTAACCACAAGAAGCGTTCAAAGACTTATTGCACGTTACGCTAAACTTGCTGGAATAACCAAGCACGTGAGCCCACATACGCTTAGACACTCTTTTGCAACTGACCTTCTAATGAATGGTGCTGATCTTAGAAGTGTTCAGGCATTACTTGGACACAGTAATATATCCACTACACAAATTTATACTCATGTAACTGACCCACATTTAAAAAGTATACATGATAAATTTCATAATAAATCTGATTAATAAGGAAATATACAATCAGTAGAGTCAGTAGAGCCAGTAGTCGGTACAGTAGTAGCAACGTAAGAAAAATTACCAAGACTAACGCTACCATAAGGGTCGCCAATACCTACTAACTTGCAGATGCTTTTGGTAGTTTGAATTGCAAAATTAGGCACTTGAGTAGGAGTTGATTTTGAATTTACAGCAGCTACATAGCGTTTGACAACATTTTGAGACTTAGCTGTTACATCAATTTGATACTGAGAATCTTGAAAACTATCACTAGTATAACTAGCGTTAGTAGTAAAACTATTAGCAGTTATCTTAACAGTCACTGGCGCATAAATTGACCTAAGATTAATCCATTCACAAAGATTATTAAAAAATGTACAATGAATAGTCACAGTTGTATGGGACGGAGTAGTATTAAAACTTTCTCCATATACAATACTTGGTGATGTAGGCAGAGAACTGTATATATGCAAAGGATAGGCAGTAGTACTTAATTGGCTTGCTTTATCGGATTTAGGACTCATAAATATTGTACTTGATTTAGCTGCTAATGTGTTTCCATCATCATTGAAAGGTGCTGGAGATAGATCTGCTCTTATTAGTCCTGGAGAACAATTTTGGTTATATTCCAATGAACTAAAAGTGAAAAATTCTGGCAAATGCTTATTATTAGAAGAATTATATCCAGGGATACATTTACTATCATCAATCATATTTGTAGTTTGAAAATCAAAACTTAGTTTAAAATATGTATCGCCCTTGGGATTAGTAGGTAATATATGAATAAGTTTACCCTGGCTAGTGTTTAAATTAGCTATTAAGCTTGAGGGAGTTTTATTATAGCTATAGCAAGTAATAGTAGAAGAGTTACTAGAAGCAAATGACAGTGGGCAGTTGCCTGTGGTTATAGGACAACAAGTCCCGCTATTATCACTAAGATTACCGTTGATTATTTTATTTTGAATCTCATTAATGCCAGATAACGCAGCATAGCTTGCACTTGAATTGAGTTGATTAGCAAGAGTTTGATTTGCTTGATTGCGAGAAACCTCAGAAAAACCAAGCACAATAAGACCTATAACTATAATAAAAATAAGGGTCACTAATAGAGATACTACTCCCCTGTCATTATTGTTTAATTTCTTACCCATTACTATTATGTTTATCATAATTAAGTTAATAAAACAAATAAATTATATATATTATTACTGACTATTTACATAACTCACTATTTCGGTGTGAGCGCATAAATAAACACCTTTTTTGCAAACATTTTTAACAATATCAAAACTATTGTCGTCACCATAGGCTACTTCAACATCAATTTTAAATAGTTTAGGTACTTGATAGCCATTTTTATCTTTTATTGTTGAGATATCGAATTTAACTAGCCTCATATTTTCAGGAACTAGATCAAAAGCAGTAATACTTTTAGGTAGTGTAGTGTTGTATTTTTTAGACAAGTCCCATTTATTATTGCCAGCATTAATAACAGGACAGCCATCTGGAGAAAGGTATAGTTCTAAGGCGCCTGAAGCCTGTCCGGTAATTGATGATGAGGGTATAGTTGAACCATTGACTACGTAACCACCAAGCTGATATATATACACATGGTCACCTATTGTACTACAGAATTCATAATTATTTATATCGCTTGGATTACCCGAAATAGGAGGAAACGTATTATTCCATAATAGACGATTAGCTGAATCTGGAATAATAGGGGTACTAGATATATTAAGTTGAAGGTCTTGTGTTAACGTTTGTATAATATTTTTTGTAGTATTAAGAGTTTGTGTCTGTATAAGTCCTTGATAATAATTTCCACTAATACTTATTATATTTTCAGTTATTATCAAAAGAACTCCGGAAAAAATTGTTGTTGCTATCATTAATTCAATGACAGTGAATCCTTTTTGCTTGAGTTGATTATTAAGTCTTATTTTCATAATTATTGACTCGTTATTTCGTATGATAAGCTTGCATTATCTAATTTACCATTATAGCCAGTCCAAGTTATTGTTCCATTGTATTGATAATTATTTTTAATATCAAAGTTGCTTATTTTTCTGTTTAATTCATAAACAGAAACAGAAAAGTAACCTGAATTTGAAGGGATGGATGAACCTGTATAGTCAAAAGAACAATTTAAAGTATTTGAAGGTGTTGAAGGGAAAGAATGAGCTGTGTCTATATTTATTTTTAATCCAGAGGAAGATGTGTTATCGGCATAAATACAAAAATAATTTGATGTAGTAGCACTACAGCTTGTATCAACACATAACGTATCCGCATGCTTAATACCATCGTTATTAGCAGCTTTTAACATTTCCATTTGGTTTTGTAGTACTTGTATTGCCTGTTGCCTAACTTGAGAAGCAAAAACAAAACTTTTAGAGTTGTTAACAGATATAGTAGCACCGACTATCACTAAGCCAATTATAGATATTGCTATCATTACTTCTACGATTGTGTCCCCATTATTTCGTAATTTAACCATTAACATTTACCTTTTATGGAAATATTAATGGTTTGACCCTGTGGAAGACTAGGACTACTTAATACATTATTCGAGTAAGATATATCTAATAGAGCTGTTTGATTGATGTTATTAGTATTACTCATACATAACTTAATACTATCAACTTGGTTAGCATAACCCGATGTATATAGATATTGATATGATGAAGTATCAGGTTTATTCTTACATGGATGAGCATATGCGCCTACACTATCTAATCCCCATAAGGTTTCTGAAGAACCTGAAGCCGTAGCATTAGGAGTATTAACAATTGCGAATCCACATAAATTATTACTAGCTGTTGCATTTAGAACCCCGTTTTTCATAAAGTTAATATTATTTATTTTTACCCCACCTTCTATAATATAATTATCAATAAGATTTGTAGGAGTAGTTATTATATCAGCCCTGGAGGCTCCTAAATCAGTCGGAAAGGATAGGCAAATTGGGGTATCGGTAGAAACATTATAATCAGACGTATATTTTTCACACTGATTCCCTAAAACTGGAAATGTAGAGATAGAGCTATAGTTAGCATCATGAGGAGATAATGGGTAATTAGATATATAAATTGCTTTACCTAGAAATACACAGCCTTTATTAGATCCTTGTATTTTAGGAGAACCACTGGCAATGCTTGGTTTATTTGTAATAGGAGTATTTAAAAATGCAAATCCTGGTACACAATTTATATTGTCTGGATATGTATAGCTACCAGAAGTTATCTGATTAACAATAGCCTGTAACTGAGCTTGGAATGTTCGTGTACCTGTCTGAAAACCAGTATTACTCACTTGATTCCCAATAAACAAGAAAGCACCAATCATCAACATACCAGTAGCTCCAATAAAGATTAAAACCTCTATAATAGTAAAACCGGAAGACTTATTTCTCAGAGTAATCATGCCTAAATTATATCATAACCGTTATTTTAATTAACAAAATGCAATCCATACTTATTTTAGATATAATGCAAAATCGATATTGAAAGATTTCTATATTAATTATTGAGATTGTATACAAACCTGATTATAAACACCGCCTACTGATTCAGTAGTATAAACAACTGCTATGTTAGTTACCGAACCGGCGGTGAGAGTCATAGCAATACTTGAACTTCCACATTTAGCGCCATCTGCTACTAAAAGCGCATCAGAACTAATATTTGCAAGTGCATTAGGAAAAGAAATGCCGGTGCAGAGTGTTATATTACCCGACGACATAGCACAGGTACCAGAAGTTTGCAAAGTAACACCCGGTCCCGAAGCAACAGCCTTGAATAAATAGCTAAAAGTACCGAAATTATTTTGTATTGAAGTAATATCAGCTGCTGTTTGGGGTAGAGCACCTTGATTGTTACTCACAAAATCTGTTATATTTGCAGAAAATCGCTGAGCTTCAGATTTTCGACCATTATTTCTTTGTGATCTTTGTAGGTTTGGTACTGCTAGGAATACAACTAACAGTATTAAAGCAGCAATAGCTAGTACTATTAGGACTTCTATTATTGTGAAACCTTCGTAATTTAATTTATTTTCTTGTTTTGACATTTGTAATACTAGTTTTAACTTTATATTATAAATTATAGCATAAACTTTATTTTTTTAGCTAAATACTAATATGAGAATAAAAAGCAATTAACTTGGAACCAAAAAGAAAAATAAGTATAGTAGCTAAAATGAGAAATGGACCAAATGGAATATGACTACTTAGCTTCTTTTTATTGACAACCATTCCAGGTAATGAATAAAAAGTTCCAAGGAGAGAAGCAATAAAAATAACTAGTAGGCTATTTATTGGAGTAGCAACTATTAAACCAAGTAAAAAACCAATTTTTACGTCACCTCCACCAATCCACTTACCTTCAGATATAATAAAAATTGAATAAAAGAAACCGAATATAATAAAACCAGAAATCAAGCAGAGAATTAGGTGCATATAATATTGGTGATAACCAATATTAATAATAATTAAAGATATTAACCAAAGAATTGTTAGGCTAAGTACTAATTTATTAGGCAGTATGAGCCATTTAAAGTCGTATAAAGCTAATGATATAAGCCCAGTTAGTAATATGTACCATAAGGACAATAAGACTAGTCCAGAAGCTCCAAAATCGTAAGGCCAGTAAAGGAAGCTAAATAAGAATAACAAGGCTGTAAGTAATTCAATAATAGGATATTGAAGAGATATTGATTTAGAACAATACCTACACTTACCCCCTAGCAATAACCAACCAATTACTGGAACAAGATCTAAGGGTCCGAGTTCGTGCTCACAACTAGGACAAATTGATCTGCCGTTAACAATAGATAAATTAACCTTAGAATATTTCTTATTAGACTTTTCGTGTAGTCTAAATACAAAAGCATTAATAAAACTTCCTAAACATAAACCTAAGATTGATATTAAAAATATATACATAATAAAAAAACTGAGCCTAAATATTTAGGCTCAGTAATATATTTTAAGTTATTTTATTGAGATTGTATACAGACTTGGTTCCAATAACCACTAGCAGTTTCAACTGTATAGACAACTGCTATGCTAGTTCCCGTACCGGTGGCAAGAGTCATAGCAGTACTTGAGGTTCCACATTTAGCGCCATCTGCTACTAAAATCGCATCAGAACTAATAGTTCCAAGTGAACCAAGAGTAGCGCCGTTGCAGAGTGTTATATTATTCGACGACATAGCACAGGTACCAGAAGTTTGCAAAGTAACACCCGGTCCCGAAGCAACAGCCTTGAATAAATAGCTAAAAGTACCGAAATTATTTTGTATTGAAGTAATATCAGCTGCTGTTGCGGGT
>CAIUOC010000076.1 GCA_903900685.1 uncultured Candidatus Saccharibacteria bacterium
CTTTTTATCTGGTGGATTGGAGTTGGATTTGGCAATATCTTCACTGGTCACGCCTCGATTTTAATGGGTTTTCCTGGGGCAGTACTTCTTTATGTAATTTTAGCTATAGCGATATATCCAAAGAAAAATTCAGGAAAAGAAAAACCAGCATCATGGCTAATATATTTTTGGGCTTTAATTTGGATAGCTGGCGCATTATTTCAATTACTACCGGGGCAAAACTCTATATCTGATCTAAGTTCCATGATAGCCGGCAATGGACAGGGGCAACCGGTTTGGCTCTATAATTTAGATTCTCGGGTTGGAAGTTTTATTAATAGCCTTGGGGCAGCACCAGCAAATACACACATGCCAGCCATGACAATGAACCAAATGGCTAACATGCCCACTATTCAGGGATCTGGAATTTGGTTAATAATACTAATTACTTTAGTTCAAGTTATTATTGGTATTTGCGTATTTCTACCTAGCAAATACAGAAATCCAATTCTATATTTCAGTATTATCTTGTCACTGACATACTGGATTTTCGGTCAAAGCTTTGGGGGAATATTCACGGGACTTGGGACTGATCCAAATTCAGCTATTTTATATATTGTCCTGGTTATAGCAATTCTACCAATAAAGTTTGAGGTAGAAAGTCTTAAAAATATTTCAAGTAAACTAGAGAAATTATTTGTCTAAAATTTATCGAATTAAATTATGCTTGTGCATCGACGACTTGCAATCCGACAATATCCGAGCCTAGAATATTTTCATCACTGGTGATTAGTGTCATTTTTTTAGATACTGCCTGGGCGGTTATGGCGAAATCAAATGAATCTCCATGATGCATTTTCTTTTGATTGATAAATTGTCTGGCAGCTAAGGTGTCATATCTAAGTTCTAGAAGTCTACCTTCAGAAATTTCCTTGTCTACATCATCAAAATCTATACTTAATTTACCAAGCCTAATCTTAATACTGCATTCCAATAAACTTAAATTTGAAATGTAAACCTTATTTAGAGGATTAGATATTAGGTTACGTGACTTTTTTCCCAATCTTATATCATCTGATACCCACCATATAAAAGCATTGGTATCTAAAAGAATAGCCATTCTACTTTGTCCTTAATTTGTCCCATAAATTAGTCATCGGAGTGTCAAAGTCCTTGCTTGTCCAGACTTTGCCCTTAAGAGCACCTGGTTTGCGTGGTTTTTGAGCTTCAGACAAAGGGACTATCTTTGCAAAAACCTTTCCGTGTTTTCCAAGTAATATTTCTTCCCCTTCACTAACCCTATCTAGGTACTTGGAGTAGTTTGTCTTAAAGTCGTGAACGTTTACTAAATCTAACATGGCTTTATTATATCAAAATGGACTAAGTTGGTCATTTTATAGGAATCATTTAAACAATTATTTTTGCATAAAAAATGACCCTAATTTAAGGATCATAATTTTTTCTATTTCTTGGAGGGCCCACTGGGACTTGAACCCAGGACACCCTGCTTAAAAGGCAGGTGCTCTAACCAGCTGAGCTATGGGCCCGAAAATTTACTTCAAGATTAGCATTAATTAATCTTAGAACTATTAATATTATCGTTATTAACAGATAAATGTCAATATTTTTAGCAGTTTTAGTGCTTAGCGTGACTCTTGGCGTGCTTTGGTTTTCTATTAGTCCAAACCAGCGCCAAACAAAATAACGATCCTCCTCCTATAATAAAAGTCTCAAATTTCTGATACTCTGCCCAATAATTAGATGCTAGAATCGTGTGATTAATACTTTCCGGAAGCATTGGTTGAAGTAGAAGTATTAGCAATAATCCAACAACTATCGATGGTAAAATATTAAATAGTCTTTTTGAGCCGCTAATACTATTAAACATAAAGATCATGGTTAGTACCGATGGTAGAAGTAATAAAATAATTTTGGTCGTTGAATAGCCTAACTGACCAGCATTAGGATAAAAGGCCGTAATAAGAGATATGGTATTGCTAGCTATAAATTCCACCAACACAAAACCCATACAAAGAGTTAGAAAAATTATGGAAGCATCAACTTTAAAAATATAAAGTAATGCTACGGGTAACGCTAGAGCGATAATGAATAAAATCATTGCTGACATTATCATATAATACCACGAGCATTTTAAAAGTTCAGCTTATCACCAATATGAATATGTTGTTTATTGACAAACCCGCTATTCATTTCTAAAACATAGCGAGAGTTTAGTGGCGTACAGTATAATTTTGGGTACGTTAATGGACTAAGGTTTTTTTGAAAATAATCTACCTTTTTTAGGTTATTAAGCCAAATAATATCTAAATTAAAATTCATTTCCTTCATCCAAAAACAAGTTTTTTCCGGATTTGGAAACACAAACAGCATACCCTGATTATCTGGCATGGACGATACGCCACTAAGACCTCGAGTCAATTCCTTGGTGCTCTTAGAAATTCTTAAATAATATGTCGAATTATTTATTCTAAGTACTGCCTGGGGATTAATATTAATAACTAGCAATAAACCAGCAAATGCTGAGAGTATTAGTAGTATTCTAAGCGCCAACTCTGTCTTTGCGTCTTCTACCTTTTGCATTTTGCTCTATATACTCGATTATTTTTTCTGCAACATTATGATTAGTTACTTTTTCAATACCAAAGCCTGGACTAGCATTTACTTCCAGTACTAATGGACCAATTTTGGAACGCATCATATCGACACCACAAATTGGTAGTCCCATGGCCTTAGCTGCCTTTTGAGCAGTTTTTCTCTCTTCATCAGTTAACTTAACTGGAGTTCCTTCTCCACCTTGGTGAAGATTAGACCTAAAGTCATCGTCTAGACTTTGTCGTTTCATGCTGGCAACTACCTTACCACCTACAACAAAAGCACGAATGTCAGTACCGGCACTCTCAGCAATAAACTCCTGTACTAGAAAACTTACTCCTTCAACATAAAAGGCTTGCATTACAGCCTGTGCAGCTTTTTTAGTTTCAGCAAGCACGACACCATTTCCATGAGTACCACGAGCAACTTTAATAATTAATGGTGCTCCTCCGACTTGCTCAATTACGTCATCAATTTCAGCAGTACCACGAGCAAAAGCTGTTTTTGGAATACCAACACCAGCTCTTGCCATAATTTGAGTAGCTCGAAGCTTATCTCTACTTCTGGCTATTGCAATTGAACTTGCAGTTGTAAATACACCCTGCATTTCAAACTGTCTTGATACAGCACTTCCATACTTAGTTAGACTTGCGGCAATTCTAGGGATAATGACATCAACGTCTTTTATTTCTTCGCCTCTATATCTAACAACTGGCTTATTTTGCTCAACCATGACATAGCATTCAGAATAGTTGACTATCCTTACTTCATGACCGTGCTTAACAGCCTCCTCTTTAAGTCTTTGAGTGGAGTAGTTACCTGGGCCTTTTGAAAGTATTACAATCTTCATAACTATTTTTTCCTTTTAACTAGTACATTCTTGGCTATTTTCGGATTTTTAGCAAGCTTATTTATCTTTTTATTTTTTCTAGGTGGAGGACTAGCAATGTATTCCTTGCTCACATCAACGATAAATTTATTAGTTAAAAGTCTCCTGCCGAGCAAAATTGGATACTGCATAGTAGACCTGTCAGCAAGAGTGAAGTATGCCCTTATTCTCCTGTTATGAACCAAGATTACCATTCTAACTTTATATCTTTTTTGAGGCAGTCCTGATGAATTTTTAATAACTGTTGTTTCAAAGTTTGGAACTGTAATTGTCTCGCCAGTATAATATTGATTCCTCTTGTTAAAAAGCTTAAAAGTAAGGCCTTCGCGTGTCACCTTTATGCCGCTAACCCAGACAGAAGATGTATCCGCTCCAGTATCAATTTTTGCGGGTACATCAAAAACTTTAAGGCGTGGAAAAGAAATTAATTCTTTAGAGCCTATGACTACCATATTTTGCTTGTTGATCATTGGTATATTATATCATTAAATTAAGTTTTTTTCAAGTCTAATGATGGGCTTTTTGGACTCTTATGTACGCTAAGACGATTATGCCTATAATAGCCGCTAGCATAATTATTAGTAGCGGTATTAATCCTTTCTGGTTTTTCTTGAGA
>CAIUOC010000077.1 GCA_903900685.1 uncultured Candidatus Saccharibacteria bacterium
ATGCTAACAGTTGGAACTAATAAGACTATTGCAACAGCTGATGCACTTATGGGTAATCCTAAGGCTTATCAATGTTACGCAGATGAAGCAAGAACAGTGACTACGCAGTGCTATGGTTCATCAGCTATTGGAGATGGCGCTTTCCTACATATTGATCAGCATGTTAATGGCGATGCATCACTTGCTCGACTAGGAGCCTCAATACCAACTACATATATTCTCAAGATTAATGACTCCAATAATAAACCTGTATATAAATGGACTCAGCCTAAACCTACTCAGGTTGTTAGGCAAGATGCTGCCTATATAGTAAATAACATGCTTAGCGACCCAAGAGCCAGCTACCTGCCAGGTTCATGTACCGCTACAACTTGTACAACTCTAGCTCGTGGTGGATATAAGTTCCAAAGATATAATGGCTGGGACTTTGCCGTGAAGACTGGAACAACAAATAATAGCTACGATGGTCTTATGACATCTTGGTCAACACAGTTAGCTGTAGTTTCATGGGTTGGCTATCATACAGACAATCAAGCTCTAAAATCTGGTGGCATGGAATATATGACTGAACCACTAACAAGAACTTGGATTGAAGGCGCTACCGACGCGTTAAATATGAAACCCGTAAACTGGGTTCAACCATCAGACATAAAAGTTCTTCCATCCTTCGTTCAAACTACTCATGTTGGGGTTGGATCTCAGGAACCTGGACCAAGCACAGATATCTTCCCCTCATGGTATGTTGGAAATGGCAAGGCGACTACAACTAACCAGACAATAGATAAAGTATCAGGTAAATTAGCAACAAATTGTACTCCAGACCTAGCAAAAGAAACTAACACTGCATCAAATGTTAGTGCATTCTCAGCCGACATTTTTTGGCCAATCGGTCAAACTGCTGGAAATAATACAACTTCTACAACTGCACCCGATGATGTTCATAATTGTAGCGATACGCCACCATCTATTACAATAACGAGCGTATCATCAGCAAGTAGTGGCAACAGTCAAGGTAATAGTTGCCAGGTTGGTTCTGTATGTAATGTTTCTGTAACGGTATTACAGGGCAATAATCACCCCCTTAGCGATCCTGGTCGTCCACAATTTCCAGGTACGATTAATTTAGCTGCAGATGGAACGGTAGTTGCATCATATACAATTAATGTTGATGCTGACTGCAATAACACTAGTCCTCAAAATTGTAATATGACACTTCAGTGGACACCTGCATCAAGTTTTGGTGGAGAGTCAGTGACACTTACAGCAACCGTAATAGATAGTGTATTAAATACACAGTCGTCAAACTCAACCTCATTGCATATTACATCAGACATTCCCAAAAATGGTGGTGGAAATACTAATGCTTACATTCGTAAATCCGGTGGGAACAACGGAAATGGTTCAGGAACCGGAAGACTAAATTAATTTATTTAGAGATTTTAGCGAAGACCATCTTACCGGCCACTGATTGATGCATTCTATCGACTGAAACTTTAACTTTCTTACCTATAAATTTAGCGGCACCATCAACGACTATCATAGTGCCGTCTTCTAAATAGCCAACGCCTTGAGACTGTCCACTGCCCTTTTGGATAATCTTAACTAAAATACTTTCTCCAGGGAGTGCAATGGGACGAAGATGCTGAGCTAGCTCATTAATGTTTAGAACTTTGACCTTCTCTACTTCTGCAACTTTTCCTAAATTAAAGTCAGTAGTATATAGAGTTCCAGAAAGTTTTTTAGTAAGAGCAATTAATTTATCGTCAGTCGCCTTTATTGAATCGAATGCTGAACGATCAATATTTACTTTAACTCTAGGTATTTTTTGTAGCTCAGCAATAACATCAAGACCAAAGCGACCCCGCTCTCTTTTATGTGCGTCATGACCGTCTGAGATTAGTTGTAGTTCATTTAATATAAACTCTGGCACATTTATGTCATATTGAATAAACCCAGATTTTGCGAGCTCTATGATGCGACCATCAATTAAGCCACTGCTATCCATAACTAATTGACTATTTTTATAATTAGTCGAGTTATCCATTTTTTTATCACTATTACTAGACAAAATAACTATTAAAATAGATATTAAAAGTACAGTGTTTATTATTAAAAGTATATTCATATTAATTTAATTTGTATTGTTCGATACGACCCACTAAATTAATAATACCATTTTAGATATGAATTTTATTAACTATCTAGGCGTATCTAATACCTGAAGGTTTTGGACTCCACTAGTATATGGTAATGCTGATCCAGAAGCTCCATCAGAACCACCATGAAGCCTTGATCCGGAATTAGGATGATAATACAAAGTAAATCCAGTTATTGTTGATGGATTATAGGCACCCGAAGAACCAGGAAAAACAAATAAGTTCGTATCGTTAATATTAGCGCTAATTAAATGATATCTTGCTGTTGATTTGTTACTACAAGTGTTATTAGTACTGGGTATGCTATATCCGAAATAGCTGCCTAAGCTTGGCATAATATTACTAGCAGCGCCCAAACAATTAGCATCTTCAGATCTAATTGTAACCATGTCGTCACTCTTACCGACGTACAATCCAGTAGGGCTTAAACTACCTCCTGAGACTGTTACCCCATAAGGTGTTACGCTAGATAAACTATCTAGCGTATATGAATAGACGGCATTATGGTTTATCGATGTAAGTCCTGAATAAAATATATTAGTCGTACCAGGAACATATAAATTGCCATTATATACTGAAGCAAATAGATTATTATATGACGAATTACTTGGAAGAGTCCCTGCCGATTGGAAGTCCCCAAGACTTCCATCTGAAAAAATAGGAGCAACCTGAACCAAACTACAACTTCCAGACGAACAATATTGAGAACGGCTATTTGCATTTCCACCTACAATATACATATAGCCATTGTATCCAAAAACTGTGGCTTTATTTAGACCATATATATAATTCGTGAATTGAGTTTTCCATGTGCCGTATGTTCCATTATTATTTAGAGGAGCATATGCAATTTGATTTCTAGCGGCGAATATTCCTCCTATTGAATATGTATACCCGTTATATGTTGTTCTGCCCATATAGTCATTCGATGACGCTGAATTCTGATTGACAAGAGTATTACTGGCAGTACTAGACAAAGTGCCATCACTGTTAACTAAAACAGAATAGTCATTCGTGCCAAATGAAGACGTTATAAATAAATAGTTGTTATAAATTGCTGCGCTGCCTAGCGTTGAATTATTCAATGTATCATTAGATGCAACAGAGCCAAATAAATAACCAAGTGTAGTATTTGAGCAATTATACTTTAATGAATTTGGGCTACATATTTTTAACCAAAAAGAGCTACTGGGTATATTTCCACAACCACTCGCAATACAGGCATAATAACCATTGTCGGCTGGAGCTTTGTCATTGGCATAATAAACTACATCACCTTTACTATAGTTAGTGGAGTCTGAATAGGATGTATAATTCCCGGTTTTATTCAAATATTGAGAATATGGTGACCCGTAATTGACGCACACAGCGTTTAGTAATAAAGTAGTACAAATGCTTGGACTGTTTTTA
>CAIUOC010000078.1 GCA_903900685.1 uncultured Candidatus Saccharibacteria bacterium
TAAATTTGCTATTCGAAATACCAGACTGGTGAGCTGTTCGATATCATTTTCTGAAACTTTATTCATCCCCATCCGATTAACTATTGGGCTAGAGTTTTTGTTTTGTTCCTCTGTTTTATCTAAGGAAAGATAGTTATTGATGATTTCTTTATTAACATCTTGCCTACCGTTTGGTGTATTTATGTCGTAGACAGATAAGCATCCTTTAAGATCGAAGTCTTTAATAGCCACACTATACTTTATTGGTTCGATGGCAGTGAGTGTCGCTAAGCTAATGGCGATTGAACCAAGGACGGAGGTATTCCAACGAACACCAACTAGGCCATATTTATTATCCTCTAAAAATACATGTCGAGGAGTGAACATTTCGCCGAGGTTGGAGTTTTTTCTTCTTACTTTGTTTAGCCCATATATTAACGGGCTATATTGTTGATGAGAGATTTTCACTAGATTGTATTATCTATGAATTAATTTATAAATCAAATTTTTTTTATTATTTAGACTTAATTTAAACTTATACTACAATTGTCTTATGAGTAGTGAAAAAAAGAAGTCAGATAAATATTACGAAGATCTAGGTAAGTCTTTAGAGACTATTTTGCTCCTTGGCTACACTAAGCCATCCAGGATGCTTCTATTTACTTTTTTGAAAGGTATTGTTTATGGCGTTGGTATTTTTATAGGAGGAACTATAGTCGCAGCTATGGTGATTTGGATTTTAGATAAGTTTAATAGCACACCTTTGATTGGTCCATTAGTACAGAACATAGTCAATCAGGTGAAACACTAGTTTATGTTGCATCTCAAGGTGTTTAAATTAACAAAATAATAAACTTATTTCCCAACTAAATATCCAATAGCAATAATACATTTGTCATTTCCAAGACCTAACTTATTTATCCAATATTCATCCCTTATGCCACCGCATATAACTCCTTTTAGTGTTTTAGATTCAGCAATTTTAAGAGCTATCTGCTGCATAGCCGCACCAGCTTCTAGAAGAGCGAACCTCCCTCCTCTTTCATCATATTTTTCGGTGGCTCTATTATAAAAAGAAACCAAGATAATCATTAATCCGGGAATTCCCTCAACTTCTATGTTTAAATTTTCTTTAGCCTCTTGCCATTTTGGCGCCTTAAGGTTAGTGTCTATAACGGCATGTGAATCTGGGTCGTAATAAAGTATCTTTTGCTGATGATTCTCAACATTAAAACAAACTACATATTCCTCCGTGCTATAACTAGCACCGGCAGACGGATATGCTCTGTGCTCTAGTCCATTCCACGCACGAAGACTAGACAATAGCAGCCCCAACTCTTTATTATTAATTCCTAAACTTTTAAATAATCTTGTACTTATTCTTCGGCTAGCAATCTTATCTAGTTTAGTTTTACGAATATTTAATTTATTTGCCTCTTTAGGGTATTCAAGTTTTAATTGTTTATTGTCGCTATCATAACTACTCAATTTACTAGCAAATTGTTGTTCGTTGTATATGCTCAGCTTAGATGCCTGTATGAACTTTTCAAAGTTTGTATCAAAATCATCCATATACTTTAACCTAAAGGGTGAGGCATTAAATTTGGAAATTTTGTTAATTTTTTAGATTTTGGGTATCTCGAAGTCAACAATTTATCTACCCTATTGATTAATGGCCATTCTTGATGAGCAAATATTTGAGCGAGATCGGGAGATGCTACTCTAACTACGCTTAGTCCCAATTGTTGAGCATCGATTGTTGTTAAGTCCCTATAATAAAGTCTAATTTTATGTTGGTTAAATTTTTTTCGTATAAGTTTTAGTGATTCATCCAGGCTTCGAAACGTACCGGTCAATAATGGCTTTACTATTTTATGTTTTGATGCAAATAGAGGTAATGTATTCCATAATTCTGGATTAAGCGTATAGAAAATTGCATGTTCATCAAAAGTTTTCAACTTATCTAAATCACCTACCTTTTCAGTATCAACATAATCACCATAAACTCCTGCAAACATAATTCCTTGATTCCACTCTAAATATGCCTTATCCATTGCTGATGAAATATCTTCACGGCATGCAATACCAAGTGAATATCGCCAATTACCCTGCTTCATGATTCCACCCGCAACTGCAATTACTGGAAATGGGCTATATTGAGGCGTTAGATCGAAAGCAAATACTTCACCTTCAAGCTTCTTTAATTCATCTATGTATTTTTTAGGAACTTCGATTGATCTCCCAGCAATTCCGTGTAGCCATGTAACCATCAAGGCATCACGCTCTATTAGTTCTTGAGTAGCTCTTAGCAACGCATGTTTGTATGTTGCTCCAGCGGCAAGACCGGAAGATGTGGGCACCCCTGTTTCATAATCATCTCTAAGTGCGACCATTGGATGAGGTATAAAATACTCATCATTGTTTTGAAAATCAAAGACATTCGTATACATACATTTGTTTGTATAAATATTATTAAACGGAAAATCTTTTTGCTGTCTTTGTTTATTATTAAATAAACACCACTCTTCAGCGTCAATGAGTCTAGAGGTCTTAATGGACTGTTTAGTAAAAAGAGGTAGCTGAACTATAGTTGCACAGTATCTCTCAACAGACTCACCGATAGAGGCCAATAAAGCAGTGGTTTGATTCCTACCTACCCCACCAGATGCGCTTTCCCAAGGAGAATCGACTGATGTTGGAACTCCGTAATGAATAATTGTTTCTAGGTCGCTCTTGGATATTAGTGCTCTTTGAGGCTCTAGGCAGATTCCGTGCCTGTTATTGGGGGCCTTCTCCATTAACAATTGACTCAGGTGTTCTTTCATTTAAAAAATAAGCCACTTAATATTAATTATTTGTTTATGATAACAGATTCTTAAGCTTTATTTATAAGGTTTTTTCGGTAGAAAGCAATTATTGAGAGGCTAATAAGTATTGCAACACCTATATACGCAGGAAAAAATGAGAGCACACTAATTGCTCCGAGAATGAATTCTATACCGAAAGCTATTGAAATAAGAGTCATCACTATTACTGATCGTATGAATGGTTTTTTCATTCTTACTTCCTTATAAAGAAAAGTTAAAATTAATAGAGTTACGATAATCATTAATGGGGCAATAACTCCACCTCCCGGATTTGAGCATACTTTAGTAGAATAATTTGCTATTCCATATGTCTCAGTTGTACATGATTTAAGAAGAGTAGAAATCGTCCAGAAACCCAAATATGTTATTATGCCCGAGATTGGTATAAATAGTGCCGCTATTATAACGTACACCATCCTATTAGGAACAGATTTAAGCTTCGCTTCTTTGTCTACTCTTATAGATAGTAATGCGCTAGAAGTAACCATAGTAGCTAAACAACAACAACAGCAGCAGCAAGAAGAACAAGTAGGAGTTGCTACGGCATTAGTTAATCTACTGTCATCAAATTGATTCGCTAATGCTTTCATTTCAAGATAATATATTAAACTTGCCTTTACTGTCAATTTTATTAGAAGAACATATGGGACATAGTGGAACCATGAGCAGTTGATTGTTTGTTATCTTCCTTGCCTGAATATTCCAAGAAACTGTTTTATTGGTTAGAGTGGTATCGCCGCTTATTATCCTTTTGATTTCAGCCATTACTATCTCGTTAAATAAATCAACATACTCTGCTAAAATTCTAGATTTTGGTGGAGGAATATTGTCTCCCCATCTAACCGATACTCTTCCCTGTAAGCATGCAATACATGCAGTATCTCCTGGAAAAACTAAAGGTCCAATTGATATCGTGTGATTTAGGGAGTTGTCGACAAGTAGATGAGGCTTTTTTATGTTCTGATAATCAATACTTCTTATCAGCTCATCTAAATTACTGACTGATTTAGTAATAATAGCCAGATCGTAGTTATTGTCGGCAACTATAGATATATTTTTATCACTGATTTTTGCATGTTTTTTTGAATCACCAATAAATTTCAGCTTGAATTCTTTTTCTTTCTTGATGACCGGAACTATAACTTCTGCTAAAACTAATTCTTCAAAAACTCTTATATCTTCACCGGTAAGTTTGTTGCGATCAAATATTTGTCTATGTTTGAGCATTCCAAAAAACGACTCTTTGTTTTCCGTATCAATCTTATATATTGCATCAGCCCCACCATTGACAATTAAAGAATCAACTTCTTGCTTTATCTCCCAATTTTCAGATAATTTAAATTTAGCCATTAATAGTCAATAATATACTTAGTTCTACTATTAGCAAAAAGTTTATTATTTTTTTGATTGGTCCATTAGTACAGAACATAGTTAATCAGGTGAAACACTAAAAATTACTTTGGTTGTGGTTATATTCATATTTTTATGTCTACAAATCATCAACAAACATTAACTTTATTATAACGGTTGAGGTTCAGAGTTGTTTATTTTTTGATCATTGATTAAAAAGTTTTTTTCTTTTTTATTGTCTAACCTTGCTATGCCAATCAAAATTAACGACACAAGTACTAAGAGTATAATTGCCTTGTAGGTAATGTGATATTTATAAAGTAACTTAACTAATATAAATAATGATAGGAAAATCAGTATAGGTAGTGAACCTAAATATCCGATATCAAAAATTATCCCATAAAAGCCGTTAAAATTATTCAAGCTACCTGAAATTAATAGGTTAAATGTTGCTTGCCATGCTAATATTAGTGGCACTAAAATCACTGAAGACACTACAGCAACGGGCCAAGAGTTAATCACGAATTTTTTTAGAGCAATTATAAAAAACAAAAGAACTGGGATAGAAAACAAAAGAACATCTTGGATTAGTTTCAGAGTGGGTATTTTAGGCCATGGCCTATTTATTCCGTATATGAATGAATTATCACGAAAGCCTTGTGGAGTATAATGAAAATCAATTTGTTCATAAAGATTTTGCTGGTCTAATCCCCATCCTCCAAATCTATAAGAAAAGTATATTATAAAAAGGCCTATAAATCATATAATAGCTAGATTTCTTTTTAGATGTTTGTGAAACACGGAATTTGTATTGTTTTGATTTTTCTTAGTACTTACCATAAGCATCACTATACAGTATTGAGTTAAATATAAGGCAATAAATTGTAATTACTATACCAGTCTGATTGCTGAAACAGTATTATAAATTTAATTTTATAAGACTGTTTTTTATGAGTTTGGTGGTAATTGATTAGGTGTATTTGTTTCTGCACTTTGTGAAGGAGTTTGAGGGTTAGCTGGTGGATTTGGATTGATTGGAGTAACCAAAGGAATAGGTGGAATTGGGGGTACTGAAATTGGCTCTTGGTTGTTTAAATTTAAAGAATAACCAGACTTAGGTGATTGGACTTGAGATGATGAAATTACTGTGACTACCGTAGTACCTTTAGCTTTTGACACTCTGTCACCTATTTTCAGTATTTCATATTGCCCTTCACTAACCTTATAATTAAATTCTTTACCCGAGTCATCCTTAACTCTTATTTTATAAGTATGGGTGACACCACCTAGGTTGTTGCCAATGTTCAAACCTATACCGTTATTGGTTGGTGAACCTGTATTGTTAGCTGTTTGATTTTCAATCACATTTTTATCTATAATAACGCCCTCAAAGACTTCTTCTTTTCTTTTGATAGAACTATATATAAAATAAATAATTACTCCACCAAAAATGACTATGAATAAGATTAATAAATAAGGACTTCCTTTTGTTGTGGTTGTATTCATATATCTATGTTACTACAAATCACAATAAAGCATTAATACTTTAAGATTGTTAATTGTAATTTGCTATAGTTAAGTTATGGTTAACTCTACAAAAATAGCCCACAATAATCTTATAGTAATAATATCGTTAATAGGGCTGTTAACTCTTCCCTTGCTAATTAGATATCTACTGAGATACTTGGTATTTAGGGAAAAATTACACAGGCTTAAAGTGAGAAATCCTGTTGTGACTCAGTACGATGCGCCAATTAATATACCACCCGCTTTCTTTGGGACTATGTTAGTTAATAGATTAAGATTGAATCAAATTTCTTCAACCATACTTAATCTTCATGTTAAGGGTTATTTGAAAATTGAATATAATACGCAGATTAATTCTTTTCAAATAAGGCTTGTTAGTAATCAACCGCAGAATCTTTTTCGTCATGAGCAATATGTTTTAACTATTCTAGAACCACATTTTTTGAATGGAGTAATGGAAGCTAGTCTTGTTGGTAAAGTATCTATCATAGCTCAGCCAGCATTTATGTTCGTTCTGGAACAGGATTTACAAATTGCCGGGTATTATATGTTTGATTCTAATATGAATAACCTAACGCCTACTTCATTTTTTATGACTTCTACATATAAATCAATGCTCAAGGCGATTTTTAAACCATGGAATTGGCCTGGATATATACTGAGTCTATTCCTACCCGAATTTGCTATATTTTGGATAATAATAGCGATACTTTTTTACAATAGAATCGGTATATATAAATATAAGACTAAAAAATGGGAAGAAGTCTGGCCTGATATTGAAGGCTATTACAACTATCTATTTGAAGTCGAAAAACAACCTAGAGATTATGATCTTGAAATAAGCCCTGAGTTATTCAAAATATCTGTTCATGACCCCTACCTGCTAGCTTCTGAAATTGAAAATAAATGGAATAGAATATTTGGTTTAGTTAAGGAAATTAGTTCTGGGTCAAATAAAGATTATAAGGTTATGTAGGATTAAATAATTCAATAACTTTTTTAATAATCCAAATTGTTTTAACTATGACTTATTCATAGAAATTGGATTAATATTTGCTCCAAAGTACAAATTACTATAATGAAGATCATTAAGAAAATAATTGATTTTGACTTTACTCCATATTTGTTGAATATATATATTA
>CAIUOC010000079.1 GCA_903900685.1 uncultured Candidatus Saccharibacteria bacterium
AAGTAAGAAATAATAGTGACTTACTAATTTCTATATATGTTTGTTTCATAAATGTTACAATTACAAGTGTAAAGAAATAAAATAATTTATGAAAAATAGTACCTCACTAATTTACAATTTTTTTTTGATTATCGGCGACTTCGTTGCTTTATTAGCAGCTTTTACTGGAGCTTACATTTTAAGAGTAAGTATTAATCATCAACAAATTGTTAATCATATACACGCTAAGACTTACTTGGGAGTATTTTTAGTATTACTGCCTTTCTGGCTTTTAATATTTGCACTTCTTGGTCTATATGACAGTAATATTTATGAGCGAAGGTTTAGCGAGATAGCTAGACTGTTTATTGGTTCCTTTATTGGAATGTTATTTGTTGTATTTTGGAATTACTTATCTGTTAACCCGATACTACCATCTAAGCTCGTTCCAATTTACGGCTTCCTACTTTCCTTTCTATTGCTGATTCTCATGAGAACATTTTCTCGAATTATGAGAGAGATATTATTTAGATTTAATCGTGGTCTAACTAACATTCTTATTATTGGTAGCACAAACGTAACTAGTGAATTAATTAGATCCTTAAAGGATTCAAAAAAATCTGGATATAGAATTATTGGAATAGTATCAAGCGAAGAGATAGCTAGTAAATTTAATGGCATTAAAAATTTCGATAGCTTTGACAGTGCAATAAAGTCCTTAAACGTTAAAAAAATTAGCAACATTATTCAAACTGAACTATATAAGAACGAGGACAAGAATAGAGATATACTGGAATTTGCTCAGACTAAACATATAGGCTACCGTTTTGTGCCTGGTAATGACGAGCTATTTGTCGGCAATATTAATGTTGAGTTGTTCCGATCATCAATCCCGGTTATTGCCGTTCACCAAACAGCACTATTTGGATGGGGACGTATTCTTAAGCGAGCATTTGATTTAATACTGGGCCTAACTCTGCTTATTGTCGCCCTACCCTTTATGCTCATAATTGCTATCATCACAAAACTAACATCTCGTGGCCCAATATTCTTTAGACAAATTAGACTAACTCGTTATGATCAGAAATTCCAGGTATATAAATTCAGAACCCTCAATCAAAAATATAGCGGACTTAGTCCCGAGCAAGCTTTTACAAAAATGGGACACCCTGAATACATAGAAGATTATCGTAGCAATGGAGATAAAATCGAGAACGATCCAAGAATTACAGCCTTTGGAAGACTGTTAAGACGAACCAGTTTGGATGAACTTCCTCAGCTTATTAATGTTGTTAAGGGTGATCTGAGCCTTGTTGGTCCTAGAGCACTTGTTCCAGAAGAATTAGCTATATATAAAAAAAGACACACCATTCTTAGTGTTAAGTCGGGTCTTACTGGACTTGCTCAAGTTTCAGGTCGTCGAGACATAGACTTCGAAGAAAGACGAAAGCTAGATGTTTATTACGTTCAGAACTGGTCTTTCTGGTATGACATTGTAATTCTATTTAAAACTATTCGCACAGTTATCTATGGCAGCGGAGACTAAATAAGTGAAAGGCAATAAAGAACTCAAGGTTGCACTTGTATGCGACTGGCTAACAGGTATAGGAGGCGCTGAGCGAGTTTTACTTGAACTGCACCATATTTATCCCGATGCACCTATATATACCTCTCAGTACAATCCTAGTGGCATTGACTGGTTCAAGAATGCCGATGTTAGAACTGGCTGGATGCAAAAGATTCCAAAAGGACTGAAAAAGTTCCTGCCAGTGCTAAGAGCGATATATTTTAGCAACTTAAACCTAAGCGAATATGACTTAGTTATTAGTGCCTCGGGAGCCGAAGCCAAAGGAATCAAAACGAGTAAAGGTACTACTCATATTAGTTACATCCACTCACCCACTCATTACTACTGGAGTAGATATGAAGAATATATTAAGCACCCTGGCTTTGGGGCTTTTGACTGGCTGGCTAGAATCGGACTAAAAATATTCGTAGGTCCTATGAGAAATTGGGATAAAAAAGCGGCAATGCGTCCAGATTATTTAATCGCTAACTCAACTCACACCAAAGCTATGATAAAGAAATATTATGATCGTGATTCAATTGTTATCTTTCCACCTGTAGATATAAATAATTTTAAGCTAAACAAATTATCTAAAAGAGCTGGATTTGTAGTGACCGGAAGGCAAACACCATATAAAAGAATCGATCTAGCAGTTTTAGCTTGCACTAAACTCAATTTGCCTTTAACGGTTATCGGTAATGGTCCGGAACATAATAGGCTTATTGACCTTGCTGGAAGTAGTGTTAAGTTTATAGATTCTGCAAACAATGAAGAATTAGTAAAAATATATCAGAATTCAAAAGCTTTTATATTTCCATCAGACACAGAAGACTTTGGAATAGCTCCTGTTGAGGCTATGGCTACGGGGACTCCAGTTATTTCATATAATAAGGGAGGTCCTTTAGACTACATTTTAGAGAATAAAAATGGCCTATTTTTCGACAAATTAGACACTGAAAGTTTAATTATGTCTATTAAAAAGTTTGATCAAATAAAATTCGATCAAGAGCATATACATGAATATGTAGAGAAGTTTTCTGTCAAAGTTTTCTGTCAAAAAATTAATGATTTTATAAACGCTAAATTAAAGTCTTAATAAAGGAGTAATTTGTGAACAAAACTATAGATAATATTTTCAAGGCTTACGACATTAGAGGAAGAGTTGGAGATGAGCTTAATCCAGAAACTACAAAAAAGATTGGATTAGCATTTTCCGACTTTCTGCCTAACCCTGGAACAGTTGCCGTTGGTCGAGACATGAGACCTGATTCAAAAGATTTGGCCGATGGCTTAATTGCAGGCCTTATTGAGCAAGGCCGTAACGTAGTAGATATCGGTGAAGTAACTAGCGACATGATATATTTTGCTGTTGGAAATCTACAACTTGCAGGTGGAGCCATGATAACCGCAAGCCACAACCCGGGTGAATATAACGGTATTAAATTGTGCCGTGAAGATGCAAAACCAATCGGTGAAGAATCTGGGCTTTTCGAAATTAGAGACGCGATAAAAGAAAACAAAACCAAACCATCCAATAAAGCCGGTTCAATTGAGGAAAAGGATATTTCAGAGGAATGGGTTGAGCACGTATTGTCGTTTATTGAGACTGAAGAGCTAAGTTCTCTCAAGATAGCGGTCGATGCTGGGAATGGTATGGCTGGGAAAATATTTCCCGAAATTGAACCATATCTGCCTTTTGAAATTGAAGAAATGTATTTTGAGCTTGATGGAACGTTCCCAAATCATATCGCCAATCCGCTGGAAGCAAAAAACATAGTAGATATTCAAAAGAAAATTAAAGAAGACTCGCTGGATTGCGGGATTGCATTTGATGGTGACGGCGATAGAGCGGTTTTGATTGATGAAAAAGGTGAGGCCCTAAGCGGTACGGTAATGACAGCCTTATTGTCTGAATATTTCCTCAAGAAAAGTCCTGGCCACACAATTCTATATAACGCAATTTGTGGTCGAGCTGCAAAAGACACAATTGAGAAAAATGGCGGTCAAGCAATAAGAACTAGAGTTGGTCATTCGTTCATAAAGTCAGATATGAGAAAATACCATGCTATTTTTGCGGGTGAACACAGTGGCCACTACTACTTTAAAGATAATTACATGGCAGATAGTGGACTAATAGCAGCAATAATTGGTCTATATATATTAAGTAAAAGCAAAAAACCTCTATCGAAACTAGTTGAACCTTTTAGAAAAGCTTATTTTAGCATTCAAGAAACTAATTTTGAGGTAGATTATAAGGAAAAAGTCATAGAAGATATTGCTAGGGAATTCGAGCAATATGATCAAGATAGTCTTGATGGACTTACAATTAACTTTGATGGTGGGTGGTTAAATATTAGGCCATCAAATACGGAACCTTTGCTAAGATTGAATGCAGAGGCTAGTAGCACAGAAATTCTCAATAAATTTGTGAATAAGGTAAAATTAATTCTTAATAAAAATAGTTAGATTCAGCCCGAGATGACTGGTATAATTTAAATAATGAGGATTTTAGTTACAGGCGGCGCAGGTTTTATAGGTTCTAACTTTGTTCATTATATTTACAGAGAAAGACCAGACTGGCATATTACGGTTATAGATAAATTGACCTATGCTGGGAATGAAGCAAATCTGAATGGACTCGATAGTTCAAGGTATGCATTTATAAAAGGAGATATTTGCGATCAAGAGACAATAGATGCGGCTGTATCCGATTGTGATGCAGTTATTCATTTTGCCGCAGAGTCGCATAACGATAACTCCCTACACTCCCCCTGGCCTTTTGTTAATACAAACATTATTGGCACATATCAAATTCTTGAAGCGGTTAGAAAACATAGCAAAAGACTACATCATATTTCAACCGACGAAGTTTATGGTGATCTAGAGTTGGATGACCCAAATAAATTTACGGACCAAACCCCATATAATCCTTCTAGTCCCTACTCTAGTACAAAAGCAGGATCGGACATGCTAGTTAGAGCATGGGTTAGAAGCTTTTGCGTCCAGGCTACCATTTCAAACTGTTCAAATAACTATGGCCCATTCCAACATGTCGAAAAGTTCATTCCAAGACAAGTAACTGAAATACTAGAAGGGCGTAAGCCAAAACTTTACGGTACTGGCGAAAATGTTCGTGACTGGATTCACACAGAGGATCATTCTTCAGGAGTGCTAGCAATTCTAGAAAAAGGCAAAATTGGTGAAACTTATTTAATTGGCGCAAATGGTGAGGAAAATAATAAGACTGTAATAGAAATGATTCTTGAAATTATGGGCAAAGACAAGAATGGTTATGATCATGTAAACGACAGGCCTGGACACGACCTTCGCTATGCAATTGATGCATCTAAATTAAGAGATGAGCTTGCATGGAAACCTAAATACACAGACTTTAGGTCTGGTCTAGAAGCAACTATCGAGTGGTATAAAGAAAATGAGGAGTGGTGGAAGCCTCAGAAAAATGAGACTGAAGAAAAATATAAACAAATAGGTAGATGATGTCTGATATTCTTAGTGTTAAAGAAACAATCATTCCAGGATTATTTGAGATAGATTTAGTATTGCATAAGGATGAACGTGGTTGGTTTAAGGAAAATTATCAAAAAGAAAAACTTGAAGCTCTCGGCCTTCCAGAATTTAATATAGTTCAAAATAATTTCTCATTTAATTATGAAAAAGGGGTTATAAGAGGACTTCATGCAGAGCCATGGGAAAAGTATATATCTGTTTCTGGTGGTAGTGTTTTTTGCGCATGGGTAGATATTAGGAAAGGAAGCAGTTTTGGTCGGGTGCTGACGATGGAATTAACTCCAGAAAAAGCTTTTTTTGTTCCCAGGGGTGTTGCCAATGGATATCAAACGCTGGAGCAAAATATAACCTACACTTATCTTGTTAATGATCATTGGTCAAAGGATGCACAATATGGAGCAGTAAATCTATTTGATCCTAATCTCAAGATAGAATGGCCAATAGCCAAGGAAGAATCAATAATTTCAGTTAAAGATCAGAATAACCCGTTAATAAAAAATATTAAACCAATGGAGTTTAAATGAATCAAAAAGAAATACTGATTATTGGTTCCAATGGACAGCTTGGCACAGCTCTCAAAACTAAGTATCCTAGAGCAGTGGCCGTAGACTATGAGGAGCTAGATATAACAAGTCTAAAAAACCTAAAAGCCTTCGATTGGTCAAGATTTAAAATTATACTCAATGCTGCTGCTTATACTAATGTTGACGGCGCAGAAACCAATGAAGGACGAATTGCTGCATGGAAGATAAACGCAAATGGGCCCGTTAACCTAGCAGAAATTGCTAGTGAAAAGGGATTAATTCTACTTCATATTTCCACAGATTATGTTTTTGATGGGATGACCAATAAGCATAATGAAGATGAGTCATTTAGCCCATTGGGTGTTTATGGTTCAAGCAAGGCCGCGGGTGACCTAATTGTCTCTTCGATTGAAAAGCATTACATACTAAGAACTTCCTGGGTTATAGGAGAAGGAAAAAACTTCGTAAGAACTATGATAGAAATTGGCAGGAAAGGAATTAATCCTAGCGTAGTTTCAGATCAGATTGGAAGATTAACATTTACGAGTGAATTAGTTAGAGCAATAGATTTTCTTATCTCCAATAATTCAGACTTTGGCACATACAACCTAAGTAACGATGGTAAAGAAAATAGTTGGGCAGATATTACAAGAAAAATATTCAAAGAAATGGGCGTCGACAATATAGTTAATGAGGTTACGACAGAAGAATATTATAACAATAAAAATGATATTGCTCGAAGACCACTAAAAAGCACATTGAACCTCGGTAAAATTCAAGGTATGGGCTTTAAATCTAAAACATGGGAAGATGAATTATTAAAATATATAAATGAGGAGACTGCAAAATGAAAGGTATTATTTTAGCTGGTGGATCAGGAACACGACTTTACCCAATAACAAAAGGTATTTCTAAACAATTAATGCCTATCTATGATAAGCCAATGATTTATTATCCTTTATCGACTCTTATGATGGCGGGAATAAGAGATATATTAATTATCACCACACCCGAAGATAAGTCGCAATTTCAGCGCTTACTAGGTGATGGCTCAAGTATTGGAATCAAATTAAGTTATGCAGTTCAGCCAAGACCGGATGGCCTGGCTCAGGCATTTATTATTGGTGAAGATTTCATTGGAGAAGACTCGGTTGCTCTGATACTTGGAGATAATATATTTTATGGACATGGATTTGGTGATAGTTTAAAGGATTGCACAAATCCTGATGGTGGAATTGTATTTGCATATGAAGTATCAGATCCTGAGAGATACGGTGTAGTAGAGTTCGATAACAATAAACAAGCATTATCTGTTGAAGAAAAACCAAAGAATCCAAAATCTAATTTCGCGGTTGTAGGATTATATTTTTATGATAATTCAATTATTGAAATTGCTAAAAATATACAGCCTAGTAATCGTGGTGAACTTGAGATAACAACAGTCAATGAAGAATACCTAAAGCGCGGCAATTTAAAAGTTATGACTCTTGAAAGAGGCTCTGCTTGGTTAGATACAGGAACTTTTGAATCAATGAATCAGGCTTCAAGATTTGTTGAAGTCATAGAGCAAAGGACGGGATATAAAATTGGATGCATAGAAGAAATTGCTTGGCAAGAAAAATATATCAATAATGATCAGTTGCAGTCATTGGCCAGTTCTCTAGCAAAATCAGGGTACGGTAAATATTTACTTGATTTAATAAAGTGAACCAGGGATGGCTTGGCAAATTAACGTACCGTTTTTCTTCCGATGCTTTCATAGTGTATATTAAATTTTTTCATAGTTTCTAAATCATATAAATTTCGCCCATCGAAAATAACTGGATTTTTTAGCATTCTTAATATTTTTGTAATATTGGGAGCCCTGAACTCAGACCACTCAGTTGCTATAACTAATGCATCTGCATTCTTAAGAGCATCGTAGGCATTGTTGGTAAAACTAAGACTTTTATTTGTATCTCCTAATAGATTTTTAACATTATTAATTGCCTCTGGATCATATGCAACTATTTTGGCACCATTAGCGGTTAAATGATTAATAATTTCTAAGGACGGAGCTTCTCTGATGTCGTCTGTATCTGGCTTAAATGAAAGACCCCAAAGAGCAAACTTCTTGCCTGTAATATCATTTTTGTAGAAATTCATAATTTTAGTTTGAATTTTTTCCTTCTGGGTCTTATTTACCGAAACCACTGCTTCTAAAATCTTGAAATTATAGTTATTCTCATTTGCTGTTTTTTGCAGAGCTAGAACGTCCTTGGGGAAACAACTTCCTCCATATCCTATTCCCGGAAAAAGGAACCTATTTCCTATTCTATCGTCTGAACCAATTCCGAGCCTGACAGAATCAACATTTGCACCTACTAATTCACATATATTGGCTATTTCATTCATGAATGATATCTTTGTGGCTAGAAAAGAATTCGCTGCGTATTTTGTCATTTCCGCCGATCTTTCATCCATAAAATATATTGGATTTCCCTGTCTCAGGAATGGGGAATAAAGTTCTTGGAGTAAATCTCTAGCTTTTTTAGATGAAGTGCCTATAACGATTCGATCTGGTTTCATAAAGTCAGATACGGCCAGGCCCTCTCTAAGAAATTCGGGGTTAGAAACCACATCGAATTTTACTTTGGATTTTTTTTCTATATTTAACCTTACTTTTTCAGCAGTTCCAACCGGTACGGTGCTTTTGTCTACAATTACAGCATAGCTAGACAATAATGGCCCAATTTCATCAGCAATTCCGAGTATATAGGAGAGATCAGCGGATCCATCATCTCCAGGTGGTGTTGGAAGTGCTAGGAATATTATCTGAGCACCCTTTATACCCTCGGCTAAACTTGTAGTGAATTTAATACGATTTTCATATAAATTTCTTTTAAAAAGAACATCAAGATCTGGTTCGAAGATGGGAATGATTCCTTTTTTCATTCTTTCAATTTTTTCTGCGTTAATATCTACACAAACTACTTCATTGCCCGCTTCAGCAAAGCAAGTACCTGTGACCAGTCCAACATATCCAGTACCAATTACACTTATCTTCACTGCTTTTTTACTTTACTATTAACAACCAAACCAGATTCGGTAATGGTCGATGATTCTTGATATTCATAATCCGTATTAACACCCCATAAATCATGTTTTTTATTATCCGCAATATTTTCAGCAGCAAAAAGACCCATAAGAATACTGTGATCCTGATTATTGTACTTAAATGCACCGTACCGACCGATTACTTGTAAATTATTAATACTACTTAAAAATTTTTCAACTTTAACTAGCGGCTTCTTATATCCTCTTTCATAAACAGGATAGCATTTTGGAACTCTAATAACTTTTCCGTCTTTAATTTTATTAGGTTTAATTAGTCCTGTTTTAACTATCTCTTCTTTTGCAAGGTTTATGTACTTCTCGTCATCCCATTTCCAAAAATCGTCTTCGTCAAAGCACCAATATTCCATAGCTAATATTGTTTCTTTTTTATTATTATTAATCTCAGGAACCCAGTTCTTAAAGTTAGTTATTCTGCCGGTTTTCAATTCAGAGCTATGTACATAAATCCAGTTGTCGGGAAAAATTTTATTAGATTCGACTAATAAATATACAATTATTGTATTTCTGAATCGAAGAGTCTTATTTGCTTTAACTACATCGTTCGGCACATCTTTCATTCGAGATATAAGAATTGTGATGGGCATTGAAGATATGATTTGATCATATTTTATCTCCTCTCCGCTAGCCAGTTTAATTCCGGTAACGTTCCTTCCTTTCATTAATAATGAGTCTATGGGGGTTTTAAGTTTTACATTGCCTCCGTTAATTATAATGTTTTTTTTCATTCTTTCATAAACCTGTCCAGTTCCTTTTAGTGGATATGCAAATTGGTCTACTAAAGTTTTATGTTTTTCGGAACCGCCTCCAAATAATGCATTTTTTATTGCCTCAGACAGGGATAGTTTTTTTATTCGTTGGGCAGCAAAATCTGCATCCAATTCAGAACATTTTATACCCCATAATTTTTCTGAATATGTCTTAAAAAAATGCTCATAAAGCCTTTTCCCAAACCTTGCAATTACCCAAGATTCAAATGTGTCTCCTAGGTCATTTCGACCAGGCTTAATTCGTTCTATCATATAACTTCCAACACATAAAGCGGCTTCAATAATACCCAAGTTCTTCAATGCATCAACAGCTTGCACCGGGTACATATAGAACTTATTTCTGAAGTATATCCTTGTAAGCCGATTAACCATTTTATAATCTTTACCAATAACTTCTAGCCATATTTTATTGACTCTCGGGTCGCTACTAAAAAATCTGTGTGGCCCTATGTCGACTGCCTGACCCCAAAGTTCAATCGATCTAGCCATTCCACCAACATGTGGAGATGCTTCATATAAATCGACGTCAATGTTTTTCTTTGCCAATTCATAAGCAGCAGTAGCTCCAGCTGGGCCAGCACCTATTACTGCAACTCTAATTTTTTTCTTTGCCACTTAAATTTACCTCTCAATAATATTAACAGATTGTAAAAATATTGAAAATT
>CAIUOC010000080.1 GCA_903900685.1 uncultured Candidatus Saccharibacteria bacterium
CTTTACAGTAACAAATAGCCAAGTCGCCATAACAGACATAATCATCTTGAATCAAAAATCAGGCACAAACTTGTATTTGTTATTAGTTACTGCGGTAGCTGCTGGTTCGTTCAACATCACGTTCTACACCACAGGCGGTACAGCTACAGATGCTCCTGTAATTAACTTTAGCGTAATCAAAGGGAGCATTATTTAATGTCAATTTCAGCTAATTACCCAACTGTAGCGACTTCTTTAAATCTTGACTTTGCTAACAGTCAACAGTTAGACCCACGCATTAGCTTCAGCAGACCTACAACTGCTGCATACTATGATGCCAATACTACTGCGTTGGCAGAGCAGAATTTGTTGTTGCAAAGCCAAAATTTCCCAATGAATTGGTCTAACAGTTTTGTTACTACAAATGCTACAGCTACAACAGCACCCGATGGAACAACAACTGGTAATTCACTAACATCTACAAGTTCTTCAAGTACATTTACTGGCGTGTACCAGACTTGCACCAATGTTCCACAAACATATTCTGTTTACGCAAAAGCTGGTACTTCAAACTTTGTAAGTTTAATAAATACTAACTTTGGTAATTCTTGGGCAACTTTTAATTTAAGCACAGGATTGGTTTCTAGCTCAGCATTATGCACACCATCAATGGTTAGCGTAGGTAATGGTTGGTATCGCTGCATAATGGCTAATGCTACTGGAACAAATATTAATTTTATTATTGCTGGTAAAGATGCAGACCCAGGGGCTACTCCTTGGAATAATGGAACAATGGCATCTGGTAATTACATATATATCTGGGGCGCACAGCTCGAACAACGCTCTGCCGTAACAGCCTACACTCCTACTACAACCACAGCAATCACCAACTACATCCCTGTACTTCTTACTGCACCAACAAACCAAGCTAGGTTTGACCATGACCCAGTAGCAAGGACATCGTTAGGATTATTGATTGAGCAACAGAGTACGAATTTGGTTACTTATAGTAGTGACTATACTAATGGTATATGGACTAAAAGTAACGCAACTATTACGGCAAATGCTGATATTGCTCCCGATGGAACACAAACTGCACAATTGTTTGCTTCCGATACCACATATACCCAGCACTTTGTTAGACAGGTTATATCTTCTTTAACTGGAACTTATACTTTTACAGTTTATGCAAAAGCCGCTGGTATTAACTATTTAATTCTACGAGAAAATGCTTCTATTGGATACAGAGTGTCCTTTAATTTATCTAATGGAACAGTAGGTCAAACAAGCACAGGATTAGCTACACCTACAATTACTTCTGTAGGGAATGGTTGGTATCGCTGTTCAATTACTGAAGCAGTTTCTAGTCAAAGTTTTGGATGCGCTTTGTATTTATCACAAACAGATAACTTTGATTCTCCAGCTTACACAGGCAACGGCTACTCAGGAGTTTATCTTTGGGGCGCACAACTAGAAGCCCTTGCCTTCCCAACATCTTATATCCCTACAACAGTAAGCCAAGTAACTCGTAGTGCTGATTCAGCAAGTATGACAGGGACTAACTTTAGTAGTTGGTATAACATTAGTCAGGGTACTATTTATGTTTCTGGAAGAATTAATTATCTTGCGCCTACAAACGTTCCTGTTTTGCAAGTAGGACAAAGTACTAGTAATTTAACTTTATATATTAACGCTGGACAAGTATTAGAGTGGGGACAGTTAAATACTTACGATATTACTTCAACAGTTAATATAGGAACTTCTACATTTAAAGCGCTGGTAACAGGAGTTGTTAATTCTAATGTTGTTTCTGGTAATTTAAAAATAGGTGTTAATGGAAGTACAGCTACTTCAGGAACGGGTGGTTATTCTTGGCCCCCATTAGCGCAAAGAATAGCATTAGGGTTTACTGACTACAACTCAAACGGTTTAAACGGATGGATTTCTAAACTAGCCTACTACCCAGTAGCTCTATCTGCAACGAATCTCCAATCTCTAACAGGAAGCTAATCATGGCAACTCCATACTACTTATCTTTTCAAGACGAGGCAGAGGCTATCTCTGTCCTATACACCACCACAGTAACTCCAGAAACGCTGGACGAAGAAGGCAATGTAATCACCGAGGCTACCTCTCAAGTAACCCCAAACTACCAAAACATCGACATCATGGGTGTTGTCTATCAGCCAGCACCTATTCCAACTCCTGAAGATTATGTCCCTGTACCTTACCCCGAGCCTAACTTTGGTGCGAATGTATTGGTATTGGATAACGAGGACTCAACCCCTTTGCTGCCCTATGCGGTGCAACCTAGCCCTTATCCACAAAGGGTTTGGGCAATTTAAATGTTTGGTAATTATCCTTTTTCTGCTGCTCCTTTTGCGGGAAGGTTAAATTCTGTTATTTATCTTGTTTTATCTGAAGCGGGAAATGC
>CAIUOC010000081.1 GCA_903900685.1 uncultured Candidatus Saccharibacteria bacterium
AAGTATTATATAGATTCTTTAGAGGCTTTTTCTAAATTATTAATCTCAACTAAGTCTTTAAATTTAAGTATTCCTTTTACTATAAGTAGTCTGTCTATTTGATAGCTAGGTAATAATGATAGCCTTCTATCTGGAATAGAGTTTCCATAACCATTATGATAAATTGATGATGCAGTTTGATATATTGCCGATACACCTAAAACTGAAGGAATTATATATTCTGGTGAACCACTTGCCATGCCAATTAGTCCACCAATTGCAACCGCAGAAGCAGCATTAATTTTTCCAGAACTTGATATGCCTTTTGTTAACTGAATTTTAGATATTTCTAGCATGCTACCTTTTATTGTGTTGTTTAAGTGATTACTCCATAGCTTAGGATCGGCAACACTATCTTCTTCAGAAGTTTGTCTCAGTGCATTAGCATAAAGCTCGGTAGAGTTAATAGTAACTTCACCGTAATCCCATTTATATTCTGATGAAACAAATTGCTGCTCATCATCATCCAGATAAATAGCTATGTTAGAAAGAGCTTCTTCACATTGATCGTAATCTGCCAAGACTTCATCTTTATTTATTGAATGTTCAGAATTTATTTCAAGTCTTTTTAAACCGGCCAATTGACTTATGTTCCGAAGTCTTGAAATATTCAGTCTAATTGCCTCATCATCTACATAATCTGGTAGTTCTACATTCCAAGCAATCTTACCATCATCAAAATCCTTCATATAGGATAGGGGAACGGATTTATTCTTATATTCCATAAAATAGTATTATAAAATTAAATGTAATATTAATCAATCTTTAGTTTTTGACCATAAGCTTGATGGCCACCAAATTACCTTACTAATATTATAGTTAATCGCAGGAACGAGAAGTGTACGTACAATTAAGGTGTCTAGCAAAACTCCAAAAGAAACTATGAAAGCAATTTGTACTAAAAATAAAATTGGAATAACTATTAATGATGCGAAAGTTGCAGCTAAAACTATTCCAGCTGAGGTAATAACACCACCAGTTACGCTAAGCCCCAGTAAAATACCTTTTCTAGTACCGACCTTTTTTGACTCTTCTCTAACTCTAGACATTAGAAAAATATTATAATCTACCCCAAAAGCAACTAAGAATATAAATCCAAACAATGGAACTGAAGCATCAGAACCGGGAAAGTTAAATAGATGATTAAAGACAAGTGCTGATACTCCTAAGGAGGCTGCAAAACTGAGTATTACTGAAGCAATTAATATTAATGGCGCAACAAAAGCCCTAAGAAGTAGAATCAGTATTACTAAAATCACGAATAATACGATCGGAATAATCTTTAATAAGTCTGCCCTTGCAGTGTTATTGGTGTCTACAGAAATTGCAGTTACTCCACCAACGATTGCAGGTAGATTAGAATACTTAAGCTGATTTCTTAGTCTAGTTATGGTTGCGTGTCCAGCCGAAGAATCAGCAACACTGCTTAGAGTTGCGTTAATTAACACATTCCCATCAACCACTTTTGGATTATTAGAGCCTGGGGCAGAATAAATATTTGCACTACTAATTCCCGGAGTATGACTAATTATATTCAAAACACCTTTTGATGATTCTACGGGGGATATTATTTCAGCTGGACTACCCTCACCACCAGGGAAATGTGCGGAAGCTATAGATTGGCCATCCACGGCGTTGGACTTTCCTAATATTGACTGTGCAGAAGTTATACCACTTGCCTTAAACTGAAATAGACCTAGAGAAAGAACCAATAATACTACTGCCAGCACACTCCAAACTAGTCGATATTTTTTTTCTATGAAATTAGGAATAATCGTCCATAAGCCCTTCTTATATTCAACGACTGGATTTGGATTATCTCTCTTATCTTCAAACTTTGGAACAAATGGCCAAAAAGCTACTCTTCCAAATATTGCTAAAAAAGATGGTAATAGTGTCATGGCCGCTAATAATGAAAATCCTATTCCAATAGCAGCTACTGGGCCTAAACTTTTGTTGGAATTTAAATCTGAAAATAGTAAACAGATTAAAGCTAGTATTACAGTTGATGCTGATGCGGCTATTGGCTCAAATGAATATTTAATTGCTCTTTTGATAGCATCATATTTAGAAGTTAAATGATCTAGCGATTCCCTGAATCTGGAAATAACTAACAGTGAATAATCTGTAGATGCGCCTATAACCAAAATAGACAATATACCCTGGCTCTGTCCGTTCAACTTAATCACATTATTCTTGGCAAGATAGTATACAACTAAAATAGATGCCGTTAATGCCAACATAGCCGTAATTAAGACTAAGAAGGGTAAGATAATAGATCTATAAACTAGTAATAAAATGATAAATACAGTACCTATAGCAACATAGATTAGAATACCGTCTATTCCTCCAAAAGCATCAACTAAATCTGAAGTTAGACCAGCAGGTCCAGTTACATAACTTTTATCATTATTAATAAGATTAGAACTAACGGTTGATCTAAGATTTTTAATTATAGTTTGTAATTTTGCAGTGTCATTGATCTCCACAACATATTCAATAGCCAAACCGTCCTTTGATGGGATTGGCCCAATAACTCCAGCTGGATCAGACTGAACACCTGGGACATTTTTAAAATTATATGTTAATTGTCTATAATGGGCATAAGCTGCTGGGCTAATTGTCTTAGGCGAAGATACGATAATAATGGCTGGAATGCTTTTAGAATTAGAAAACTTACCAATTTGATTTTGAACCTTAGTAGAATCGGCGCTTGCGGGTAAAAAATTTACCTGATTATTACTTGAAACATCGGAAATTTTACCAAATATCGGTCCTCCAACCCCTCCAATAGCCAACCAGATTAAAACTAATACAATTGGAATAATTATTAATAGCTTTGAATATTTTTTAGATTTTTTCATACTTAATATAATATCAAAAATTATATACAATTTGTTACAAATCAAACTATAATTATAATTATGAAATTAATAGTTATAAGACACGAAACAACAGTCCTTAATGAAAAAGGGTTAATTAATGGTCAATTAGAGGACGAATTATCTGAAAACGGAAAAAAAGATTTAATAAATTTAATAGACAAACTAAAAGTTTTTAAATTCACTAAAATATATTCTTCACCTCTTCATCGGGCGCTCCAAACAGCAAAACCAATATCTAAAGACCATAATAATATTGCAATATTAAAAGATGAACGACTAATAGAAGTAGACTTCGGTAGTTTTACTGGAAAACCATGGGATTCAACAGCTAGTTATTTCCATCAAGGAAATTCATCTGAGATGCTCAACACATATAATTATGACTTTTCCAAATTCGGCGGAGAATCATTTGAAGACGTTAAAAAAAGAACCTATTCATTTCTGGATGATTTAAAAAAAATAGATGACAATGAAATTTTAATAGTTACTCATGGTGGAGTAATTCGTTGGCTATATCTTTATCTAAAAAATCAAAAAGTTAAAACTTTTCCTAATGGAAGTACTCATTTTTTCGAACTATAATTTATCTCGATTTATTAGAATTTTTATTAAATTCAGTTAGGTCATCAAGAAATTTTAATCGATTTTCAGCTTCAGTTATTTGTTGTTTGAGTTTGGCTGAATTTCTGGTCAAAAAACTTCTTCTTTGTTGTTCGGCATATAATTTATTTAATTCAGCATTTCTAACTGCTCTTCTCTCACCAAGTTCTTGCATTTTTTTATCATAATTAACCTCGTCTAGCGCTGAATCTTCCTTAGATTCTACTTTTGATACTTCACTATCTTCAGGAATCTGTGGTTCTGGTTCAGATGGTGAGTTAGTGTCTAAAGGTATTTCTGGGAGTTCCGTATTGGATGTTTGACTACTCTCTAAATTGGGGTTGGTGGGTGTTTCTGTTGGCTTTCTTTCAGGATTATTTTGATTATTAAAATCAATCAAATCTTGAAATAGCTTTATATTTCTTCTTAGTGAAGCTGCTTTTTCTTTTGATTCAGGAGTATCGATATCTATCGACTTAGAAAGCTCCTGTTGTGCTTGCAATTGTCTTTTCTTGAGAGTATCAATAATTTCATTTTGATCCTTGTTGGGTGTTTCAGGATTTGTTGGTACTGAAATCTCGGATGGTGCGATTTCACTATCTTCAGGAATCTGTGGTTCTGGTTCAGATGGTGAGTTAGTGTCTAAAGGTATTTCTGGTGCTATGGGTTTGTTCTCTTGACTAGGCTCTGAATCGGTAACGGAGCTTGAAGCTGGGGTAACGACTGGCCTCCTTCTTTCTTCTGCCGCAATCATATCATCAATCATGCTTAATCGCCTTTCGGTATCAGAAATCTTTTGTTTATCCCTACCGCTAGCATTTACTTTATTCAAACTATCTAATTGTAGCTGAGTTGTTCTTTTTCTTGATTGAAGATACTTTATATTATCATCTAAGCTTGAGTCTGGATTAATAACTTCAGCATCTTCATTTGGTGATAATTCAGAGTCGCTATTAACTTCAATGTGATTAATAGGTTCAGTGCTAATTGGTGGATTACCCGATCGATTAACATCCCTCCGGTCTTCTTGGTCTTGGTCTTTGTACAGTACTCCCTTTTCTGGAGTAGGAACTAGCCCTCCTAATATATAATCTGGATCGTTATTATTAATTGGAACTTGAGGTTTAATTTCAGGTCTAGTAAAGTCAAAATTTAGATTTGTCGCTGAAACTGGTACTTGCTCGGGAACTACGGCAACACTTCCAGGGCCAATTAATGAAGATACTGAATTGTATTGGTTAGTATTATCTGTTGCTATGCCGATATGCCATTCGTTACCTAGGTATGTAATTTTTCCATCTACCTGCCCAAACATAGCATTAAGAGGAGAATCAGATGGAATGGTTGCAATCATATTTCCGTCTGGTCCAACTGACATTGGAACTGATACTGTTTGGCCATTATTAACTAGGTATGCATTTAGTTTACCTTCATTGGCCATTTGAGTTAGGTTAAAGTTTTGCTCAGTATTAAATGCTATGCCTGGATCTTGTTCAATTATAATCTGACCCTGGTCACCCATTGCTATATGAGTTCCAAGTTCTGTTCCGTTCGAACCAGGCGAACCATTGTCCAGCCAAGAATTAACCTCCATAGGTTTACTGCCAAGTTGACTAAATACATTATCCGTACTGACATTTTGAGTCTGAAGATTAATTTGAGTTTCTTGACTAAGATTTACACCGTTTCTTTTAAGTTGAAGTAAATCCTTAGCTGAAATTCCTCCATTATTATTCAAAGGAACTTCGATGTGCTTTCCGGTTGGTGTATCGATTGCAACAGAATGACCTTCATTGAAAACTTCAACCTTAGAACCATTAATTGAATTGAAATGAGCGGTTATATTACCAGACGAGCTTGATAGTGTTTCAGGGGCTTTATTTGCTCCTGAGTCTACAGCTCTTTGAATAACTTCCGTATTGCCGGATTTTAGACCCATGCCATCCATGGCTGATGGTGTAATTCCATGACTTATTAGGTCAGTAACTCCAAAGGCTGTTATTCCACCAAAAGCACTGGCTACACCTCCAATAAGTGCAGCTCTTCTACCTTCAGACTTTACAAATTCTTCTCTTATAATTCTAGTTTTTTCAATATTGGCTTCAATAACAGTAGCTTCCTCGGCATATAATTGACTAAATAAATCATCAATGTTGGCAGGTTTAGTTTCGTAAATTCCTTCATCATCCACCCTACCTGTTGGAATTAGAACTTCTTGATCTTTATATCTTTGTCTTAAAGAATCCTCTAGTTGAGTAACATGCTGAAGCACTAAAACTCTTTCTTTTAAATAGCTAGCCGGTGTTTCAGAAGACAATAAATTTATAGGGGGAATAGAGTTATTTTCAATTGTTAATCTCACTCTTGTAGCGGCTAGCATACGAGCTAAATTAAATTCTTCCTCCGTACTTATATTTGATTTTAATACTCTCTCAGTCGTTCCATTATCTAATGTCTGCTCAACCGTGCTTTCCATATAGACTCTTTCTATATCGCTAAAATCGAGAGTATCCATACTTAATTTATTGAACAATTCGGATTTAGCTTGAGAAGATCTATCGCCCTGTTCAACTCCTATATGACCAATTCTATCCATAGCTTGATTCCTAGCTAATCTTCTAGCAAAAGTAGCCGATGCTAAGGTTGAAGCTGTGAGCCCAACACCAACTCCAACTGGGCCAAATAAAAGGCCTCCTACCACTGCGCCACCATATTTTGCGGCCGATCTAGAACCAGTTTGTTTTGCGAATTCACTCATTCCGTGAGCCATAGCTCCAGACAAAACAAAAGTTCCAACGCTGAAGCTTGCACGTGCCAACATAGAATCAACTGCTCGACCATGCATTCTGTCTAATGTTTTTTCGAGGTATTCAGTATTATAATCAGCGTTAGGACCAATTTGCATCTCACCTAGAGATATTTTCATAGTACTTAATTGTTCATTCAATTTTTCTATTCCGTCCTCATGGCCTAGGTAGACACGAGCCTTATTTGCAAGCTCAATAGAAGTATCTGTCATAACAGATAAGGCTTCTCTGTTAAAATCTGGGTTTTCTTGCATAACACCGTCAATGAGAGTTCTAATCTTATCTTGATAAGCTTCAGTTCTAGATTGCAAATCCTCAGAACTCATATTGGGATCGTTAGTTTCTTGCAAATATGGTAAAAGTGCCTCTGTGATTCCTGCTCTAACACGAGCAACAGCTTCATGCTCATTCTCGCCACCCTCACCCTCAATTACTAAATCTGAACTTCTTCGTAAGTCTGGATTATTAACCATTTCAATAATGGCTTTATTGGTAGCTTCCGCACCGATTGCATCTATGTCTTTGACAGCCCCATCAAACTCTTCTCTGGAATATGGAGGTGGTTCGGATCTCATTCCGTCCAAAACTTCAAGACTTCTTCTTCTGACAGTTTCAGATTTAAATAGGGTCATAAATTTAAAATTCTTAGTTACTCTTTTAAATAAATTAAGCTCACTATTTTTTGTTTTTTCTTCTTCAACGTTATGCTCTCCTCTTTCAGCAACATCCTGAAGAGCATCCCTTTGCCTAATGGCTGCTAACTGTAGTTCATCTAATGATTCCGGATTAGGAATTTCGTCTGTTTGTTTTGGTATATCTAACGTTTTTACAGCATTTTCTTCAGCCGGAAGGTTGTTTCTTATAAGATCTTGATTGGCAGCTATACTATCCATCTCATATTTAGATAAAAATTGTCCATTTTTTGATCTATTATTGATATCATCAGGGCCGGTCCTGCTCCCTGAAATATGACCTCTCCCTTGTGAATCGATATTGACTAAATCACTTATAGATTCTGAAGTGCTGACGTCAATATCCGTCTTTTCATTTTTAGCAGTGTCTTCTTCATGGATAGATTCAGGCTTTGGGTTGAGTTTCTCCAAATCTTTAATATCAATAATTTTAAAAAGACTACTTTCTGTTCCATCAAATTTTTTTACAACTTTTACTTTACCATTATCTTCATCTATTTCTGCTACAGTCCAACCACTATCAATATCTCCAGATGTTCTCTCAACATTAACACTAGAATTGATTGGAGGAATATAAGTTTCATTTTCTGAAGTAGGCTCTTTACCAAAAACTTCTGAAACTAAATGATCAGTTTCATTTGCTGTACCATCGGCTATTCTTACCTGGGCTTCATCTAGTCTAGTGTGTATTAATTGATTTGAATCTTCATAAACAGGCCCTTGAGTTTCATCTGGAATTTCTAAGTCAGGCATATCTTCTGTCATATCATGCTCCCAGGTATGAAATTCTAAATTTAGTTAGTCCAACAGCAGTCACATTTTCAGTATTAATACCACAAGAATTAATATAGTTCATGATCTGCTTTTCGTTGGAGTCATTATCGTCTAGTAGATTATTAAACTCATCCATCTGCTCTTTCGTCATTCTAGAAAGAAGCTCTAGATTGATTGTTTTTTTTAGACTTTCGAGTACTTCAGCTATGATTTGCTGCCTAAAATTATCATCAACATGACCCTTAGCTTTAACTAGATTTTCAGCTACAATGTAATGTTCGTCATTTTTTATATTATTCATGTTTTTATCTTACTGTTACGTATTATAATATTATCTACTTATGTTTATTTAAGCAAGTTATATAGAGATTTAACTTCTTTTGTTTTTGTTTCTAATTGTAAGGCCAGATTTTTTATCGAGTTTATTTGCCTTAAAAAATAAGATAAATAACATAATGCTGGAAATAAAAGTAATAAGCACCGAAAGCATTATCATTGTTCCATTGGAGGTTGATAAACAAAAATCGTAAATGCAGTGAATCATTACCACACCAACAAAGGCTAAAATAACACTAAGCCAAGACTTATGGTCCAATTTAACTTTTATTAGATAATATCCAACTATGGCCACGGTTGCAGCGTGAAAAAATGGATCTAATATTAATCTTCCAATACCCGCTGAGGCTCCATATGATACAACATAAACAATATTTTCTGGCACACCAAAACCAATTCCTGCGAGAGCAAAATATATAATGCCATCAGTATGTTCATTGAAATATTTTTTCTTATAAATGTATAGAGCGAGTGGAATAAACTTCAATGATTCCTCAATTACTCCCACTAAAATATAGGTAAAAAAAGACATACTAAGTGTGCTGGTTTTTGGACTTAAGCTATTGACAGGAATTAATAATGATTCTATGTATCCAGCTCCAATGAACCCTGAAAGACCTATTAGGCCTGCAGTCCAAAGAGCCGATAAAGGTTCTTTGTCTCCATGATCATTTTTTATGAAAAAAAGTGCCAATAATATAGCTGTACCTAAAAAAACCAAAATTACTGCAGATATAAGCATAACAATAATATAGGGCTTACACTGCGAATAGACAAATTAAGATAAATATTATATTTTTTAATTCTGGCTAAATTCTTTAAAAGATATTTTTTTGTTACACTTGTTGTTATGTATAAAATCAATGGAGAGATGTTAAAAAAAGAATTAGGCCAGAGCCTAACAAAACCTTTTAGACTACCTATAAATTTGGTGATTGCAGCAATTGGAACGTTAGCTTTTATTTTCGCTG
>CAIUOC010000082.1 GCA_903900685.1 uncultured Candidatus Saccharibacteria bacterium
CTTGTGCGGTGGCAGGCTTAGGAGACTAACTGAATTGCTATTGTCCGTCTTAGTAGTGCCCATTTAGTGGTAGTTATAAGGTAACTCTCTGTCCAGTTTTCAGCCTGGAATACCCCTTAGGCAAGCTAGATCCCGTGGTCCCGGGCTACGCTGTAGCTGATATACCGAACTGTATTGACTACTGAAATATAAGAGTTTTGGCTTTTTAAGCAACACTTTAGGTTGCCCCTCAGTTACTCCCAATTAGGTTCGGTCAGAGAGTTATAAGTTTGAGTAGTAATTATGATAGTCCTAACGTAAATACAGCTTAGCCGACTTATTGGGTCATATTTATCGCGTTCCCTGTAACCTATATCTTGTGTCATCCTCTTTGTCGAACCCGTACTATGTTAAATTGCCTGTTATTTCAAGGCACGAGCACACTCTTTACTACTCAATATTTTTATTCAAACGTCAAAGAACAAAACAAATAGAAGCTCCATAAACTTTATTACAGATGCATACATAGAGCTGTATTACTTCTATCCGTTTAGTTATAATTATACCACAGGCTTTCACTGTTCAGGACTTTCTCGGAGCTACATTTAACCTAATTGCTCTACCGGTCAGAGGCTTAATTCTGGTATAGTTAGTATTATTGAGTAGCTTTGCAGATGTAGCTCTTAATCTACTACCTGAATGAAGGGTAAGAGTCCGAATACTATCAGGAGTCCTATCTCAAAGAGACTACTCAATTTCTTTAAAGAAGACAGCACCGGCTCTCACGGGAACTACAGCTTAATCCACATCCAACGGTGGATATAGCCTTATGTAATTGCATCTTCTGCTGTCTCCGTATAATCCTACATTCCTATCATCGAAATAGTTACTGGCCAGAGTTCTATTATTTCTAAGGAGTTCGGACTAATTTCTTTATTTTCTTAATAATCATGGCGCCTATAGGCCGAACTTCCTTATGTCTTCCTTTGCTAATCATAGCTAAGAAATTCAGAGTAAGTTCTCCTTCAACAGAATTAGGTAAGATACCAACCCAGTCAGCACCATTATTAAATACGGGCCTGATAGTACCCGGTATCATACTACCCTCAGTGTAAGTGCCGTCAGTAAGTATTTGTACTAACTCAATACGCTGGCCTACTTTAAGCTTTTCCATAATGCTAAGTTAGTTGAATATTTACAAATTTAAAACCTTTATCTTTTGCTGTATTACACATAGCTTCATAAACTTGGGGATTTACAGATCTATCCTTTATGGCTTTACCTAATAACTCCCCAATAGTATGCCCATCCTTAGTACGAGCCAGTTCGATCAAATATTCTTCAGATGTCATAGCTTCAATCCTTTGCTCATTACTTGCTTAACTGTCTGGCTGAAGGCTATACCTGCTGTTCGAACCTGTACAGGTGCATACTCAAACTCAGGCGCAATCAGTACGCGCGGTTTGAAGTCCCTAAGACGATGCTCAGGGACTGCTGGTTTATATTTCTTTGCTCTCATGTTACCTGAATTTATAGCAACTGTTTGCCGGGTTCTTATGTAATATGTTACAGCTTGCCATTGAGGCTAACAGGCCCATACCCAGTATGAACCAAATGATGTGTTGTCTTTTTATCATGATTTTAAGATTAAGTTCACTCTGCTACTTTAGATTTGCAGATGTTGGTTTAACAGTAGTAAGCATTACCTTTGCTGGTTTGGTGGGTGTATTATTTTATACTACTGCCTATCACCTAAGTGAAAGATTTTAACTATAATTCATAGCCCATATAAGTACAGCTATAAATATTATAATGTATACCATTGTAGCGTACATACAACCTTTACGTTTTTCTGCTTCCATAACTAATACATGTTTAAGCCGGCCCATTCTTTTGGGTCTTCAGCCCAGTCTATTATCTCTGGCTTGAAATCATTATTCCAGCCTTTCCAGGCAGCCAGGTCTATTAGTTCTTTGAGCATAGCAGGAGTTATCTCAGGATCATTGCAGGCTTCCTGTAAGATATATTGTAATCCTGGTACATCGTTAGAAGCCACTAAATTAACTCTGTTCCAATAAGACATATAAGGTGCTCTCCGAACTTGATTAGCTTCTCTGCGGGCCTGGTTGATATTATTATGTGCTAATCTACAAGCTTCACATCTACACTTATGATAGATGTAAGCATTATCTGTACCATGTACCATGTCAGTGTTTAACTAAAGTTGTCCGAACATCACCGAATCCATGGAATCTCCATACAGGTTCGGACAGAATTGATCTATCCATTAGATTTGATGTAGGCGCTTCCCAGCTTTTACCGCTTCTGATATTATAGTAAGCATTATGTGCCTTAACACATGATTTGCATCTACAGGCATGATTACAATAGCCTGAGTTAGTCCCGTGTACAAGTGTTGCCATGATCTAATCTCCTGATTTAAAGTGAATGTGATTTAATATAATTACAGCTACTACAAACCCGGCTATTGCGCTTACGTAGGTATACCATTTATCTTTTGGTACATGCCTTTCAGTTCGAACTCGCTTAGTGGTATCTCTCTTTAATGAGTCCTGAGCAGCACAGTTGAGGCTGATTAACAGGAATAGAATGAGTAGCTTTTTCATAATCTATCTTTTAGTTGAGTAAGTTCTTCCTCACTCAAGTGATCACCGAACTTCTCTATAATTTCAAGAGCAGTCATTTTAATGGTTCGGGTTATAAGGCTACCTGTTTCTACTGCAACAGTTGCAGCCAGATCAGCATCAAATGGTACTCAAACATGTTCGATCAACATTTCTAACTCGCTCATAGTTTCTTCAGTTTAAATAACAGGAATAGTTTTCTCACCTGTTTATACCGGTACTTACTACAACCGGCTATCATACCAAGAGCCGTTCTGTTAAGCTGTCAGTATGTGATTAAGAGGCGTCCCTCAAGTTCTTATTTATTCCAGGAATCGTCACCGTCCCAGAAATCTGCTTCGTTTAATAGTTGACCGAACTCATCTCTCTGACCAGTATTGTGCCGATCTTTCAGAGTTAGCAGTGATACCTCACCTTGTTCGAACTGTTCCATATCTTCATCTGATATGTACAGTCTTGGCGGATTCTCTCCTTGTGGATGACCTGCCGGTAGTATTTCTTCGATGTACCCCATGATAGTTTAATTTAGTTAAAAGTATATCAAAATTAGTACAAATACAAACCAGTTGATACTTTTATATATCAAATGTACTAATTGGTTTGTACATTTATCTAAATCGCTTTCTTCTCAGCACAATATCAACACACCCTGGAGCACTCTCCTGTATGTACTTTATACGATTACCATTGAACAATAGTTCTGTGTTTATCCAGTATACATTACGGCCTTTACGCGGTGATAACAGTCTGAAGTCTCTAAGCTGCTCAATGGCTGTGTACATAGTTGGCCTGGATATACCAAGTTCGGCCTTTATATCATTTACACGAAGATTGATCCAGTCTTTATCTTTAGAGAGTTTGGATACAATATAGAAATATAATCTGAGTGTATTAGGCTTAGCTGTACCAAGCATTTGTTTAGCAAATGTTGTATTCTCATACACAGTTGCTTTATTATGTGCTTCAGCGTCAAAGTAATCTTTTTCATTACTCTCCTCAGCTTCCATGAGCTTCTTGAGATGGTTCTCATTATAGATTAAATGGGTTCGGATTACACGAAGAATGTAGCTGCCGGTGAATGGGTTTTCTGATATTATTTCTGTCTGATCCATAAATCAAATGTACAAACTAATTATAACATTTGCAATATAATGTCTACGCATGCTATTTGTAAGTCGTTGATAATATGTAGTCTCTGAAATTTTTTACATTCTAATATACCTATCAGAACCGACATCATTTAAACTGTATCAATTACTTGCCTGATCCTGTTTATTTCAACAGTTCGGACAAACAGGCTATTCTGAAAACAGATCACTTGTTTACCATTCTTGTAGCCGGCATTAGTGAGTGCCTGGTCTATTTTCAGGTATTGCTGATACCTACCCAAATCACAGATCTGAGTGATACCATCTTTTAGTGGAATGTATGTTACTGTCATGCTGCTACTCTTAATAGATGTTCTTGTAAGTCCGCCAGGATATAACTCCAAATGAAGAAGTCTGATCCAAGCTTAACATAAGTTGCTCCGGTTGATGTCAAGTATTGCTCAACATACTTCTCCTCACGGTAATTCAGCCCAAATATATGGACCTTATTTTCTTTTAGTATTGTGTAATCCATGGTTGTTGATATTAAGGTGTAATTGAAATGCTTGATTGATAGTACTGGTAGGATGTAGGTAAATACGGATGAAAGTTCATAGATTAGTTATCAGTCAGTATAGATACAAGTCAATAGTAGGATGAAAGTAGACTATGTATACCTGCTAATCAGCATGTTACGTAAACAAAGAGCAGGATGTGTCCATGCACAGCATCCTTTATAGCTCCTATTTCCAATCGTACTCGTTGTATGTTTCGAGTGTTACGATTACACCATTGATTGCTAACATGATTTACCTGAGTTAAGATGTACTGTACGAACTCACTTGAGCTTATCCCTGATCTCGCCAAGTCTGCCTACTATGATACAAAGCATCATGTAGTTCATAACAGTAAACACTGATTGAACTGATTGAAGAAAGTCTCCCATGATTATAGTTGTTAAGTAGTCACTGATGAATGGTAGTCCGAACTGGTAGAAGGAATGATTTAACTTGAATTCAGCTCATCCTCCCGTAGCCAAGTTCGGACACCAAGTCATTGATTGCTGGTAGATACCGAAAAGAAAAAGAGATGCAATCCTAAGACTGCATCTCGATTAGTTACTTGCCTCTACCTGCCTTAACAGGTGCAGCAATCTCGGCCTGAATTTCAACAGCGTTAATAGCTGTAATAACTTTCCGGCCATTACGTTCCTCTACTGTAATGTCATAGTCTCCGCTATGTTGCATTTCCTGATAATATTCGGCAGGAAACACTAAGGTTTTAGCGCCTTGTAACATAGTGTTTAAAACAGTATGTGTAATGCCCTCATTTGTAACAACAGTCCCAGCGATAATAGGCAAGGCAAATTTCTTACCTTTGTTGTCGCCCTTTGTACCTTCGATATTCAGGATACCGAAAGCATCACTTTCAGCTACTTTAAACTCGTGCACACCTAAGGGTAAACTAAAATTGTTACCAATTACTAATACGTCGGACGGCATGGCAGCAATTTGTGCCTTGCGTGCTGCTGAAGTGTTATCAGCAGGTTTTGATAATGTAGTTGCCATAATAGATTAATACGGTTAACCTGTTTACCGAAAGGTTTAAATTTGAAACTATACTGTACTTATGTTTGATACGAAGTTTTTACC
>CAIUOC010000083.1 GCA_903900685.1 uncultured Candidatus Saccharibacteria bacterium
ACAACAAAAAAACTCAAAATAAAATTTTCAAAGAATACAATATTCAATGTGTTTTAGTTTCCAATACTACAACGTTTCAAAGACTGATATTTGATCTGAAATCAAAAGGATGGAATAAGGTTAATAGTGACAACAAATATGTTCTTCTTGTAAATAAAAAATAATGGTTTAAATTGTTTAATTAAATGTGAACCAGTCTAGCTGTTCTATTAGATAGGTAGATCTATCAGCTGCAATTTTACCACCACACTGGTGCACGTGCTCAAATATACATCTGCAGATTCTTTAACTTGTGATTAGGTTTTTGCTAAATAAAAAAAACAAAATTTTGCGGTACAGGCTCTGGTCTGATTTTCAAACTTTGTCACTCATTAACTATACGAACAAAAGGGTCAATAGAATTAAGGTCATACAAAACATTAACTGAATTTAGTATTATTTTAGCATGAAATCATGAAGGTAGAATTATCTGTAGAAATTTCACCAACTCAATGTTTAAAATGCTCAGTAATAGAATTTTTAAATTCGCCGCTTTGTTGTGCCACTGTCCTATCTAAATGCTGATATATAGCATTAGGGTATTGTTGTTGAATTTCGTAAGACTCTACCTTGCCAACACCATTCTTAAATATAAATTCAACACCATCTTTTTTGCACCTAAAAGTAATTTGAATCATAAAAACACCATAGCATTTTTTTATATGTATCAATATTGGTGCACCCGACAGGATTCGAACCTACGACCTTTGGCTCCGCAAGCCAACGCTCTATCCAGCTGAGCTACGGGTGCATTTAAGAAGTAATACTAACATGTTTTACACTATTTATCCAGAGCGAATACCTGTTACAATATAAAACTACGGAGAGGTGGCCGAGTGGTTGAAGGCGCTGCTCTCGAAAAGCAGTATATCGGAAACGGTATCGAGAGTTCGAATCTCTCCCTCTCCGCCATATCGTATTACTTACAATAAAGTAATACGATTGACAAACGTATTACTTATTATGTATACTATGACCATGTCGGTAACACTTTCAACAAAATATCAGATAGTGATTCCAAAAGATGTTAGAAAGCAGCTTGGATTAAAATCTGGTCAGAAAATGGAAATTAATAAGATTGATGAAAATAGCATAGTTCTAACTAAACAACTTACCGCCGATCAATATGTTGAGAAATATTCCGGACTGCTAAAAGACACTCCTTGGATTACAAAAAAAATCGATGCTGCAGAATATCTTCGCAACGAAAGAGATAGAGACAGATGATCTCTCTCGACACCAATATATTTATATACTGGCTTGAGAAAAATACTGAGTTTTATGAGATTAGTGCCCAAATTATCAAGAAAATATATTCTGGAGAGATAAGCGCAACCTGTTCGTCTCTAGTATTAGCTGAAATATATAACAATAACCCACTTCTCGTCGAGGCAATTAAAAATTTACCTAATCTTAAGATAGTTAATGTATCTGATGAAGTGGCTGAATTAGCGGGCAAACTTAGATTTGGCTATGGATTAAAAGTCATAGATTCAGTCCATATCGCCTCAGCAATAATCTCTGGTTCAGATTCATTCATTACAAATGATGTTTATCTGTCTGAAAAGAATATTTCCAAAATATCAATAATTCTGCCAACCAAATTCTTATAACCCAAACAATAAAAAAGACTAAATCTTTATTTTTAGCCCTTCGACTGGTAATATTAGGCTATGGATGAGAAAGGGTTGGGAGCACGTCTTCAGAAAGCACGTCAAAATGCAGGGCTTACGCAGCAAGAACTGTGTCACAAGTCTGGCCTCAGTTACTCTACGCTTGCTAAGATAGAGCGAGGTGCTATTAAGTCACCTTCTATTTTTACGATTCAAAAAATTGCTGACACTATAGGAATAGACCTTGATGCATTAGTTAGCGGAGATACTAGCCGAATAAGACCTAGAAAGAAATCTAAATCAGGTCTCAGTTTTATTTACTTCGATGTTAACGGATGCCTTGTGCATTTCTTTAACCGAGCGTTTACAGAACTGGCTCATATCAGCGGCAAGCCATCTGACGTTATTGAATCTCATTTTTGGCATTTTAATGATCAGGTTTGCAGAGGAGAACTATCTTTAGATGATTTTAATAAAAAATTATCTAATCTTCTCGAAATAGACAGCATTGACTGGAAGGAATATTACTTTAATGCTATTGAACCAATAGCAGAAAGTTATGATCTTTTAACCTGGGCTGCTAGTCATTATAAGGTTGGCTTACTTACAAATTCTATGCCGGGTTTTCTTGAAGAACTAATAGCTCGAAATATTATTCCAGACTTAAGATATGACGCTATTATTGATTCATCTAAAGTTGGCTTTATAAAACCCGAGCTTGAAATATATAAAGTAGCAGAAAAAGCAGCCATGTGTCGTCCAGAGGAGATACTATCGATTGATGACTCAAGAGCTAACTTAATGGCCGCTGAAAAATTAGGATGGCATGTCTCCTGGTTTGATGACTATTCAAGTACAGATTCAGCATCTAGAATAAGAAATCTTCTAGAGCCCGCTTAATTTAAAATCTAGTAGCTTCTTCTTTTAGTGCTGTTATTTCTTCCTCAGTCTCTTTTAGGTTTTTCTTGGTATCTTCAATAAGTTTTTTAGGTGCTTTTTCGATGTATGACTTATTGGATAGTCTAGCTCTTAAATTTTCCACCTGTGTTTCACGTTGTTTAACCTTAGCTTTAACCTCGTCTAGATATTGATCAATAACTGATTTGTCTACGTCAATCCAGGCAGCCATTTCGGAAGAAGTTAATTTGATACCCTTCCCTGTTTCAACTTCCTTAATATCCGATAGATTCGCTAGTTTTTTGATCAGATTAATTTCTTCCTGATCCACTTCACTTAACTTGGTCATTGTTAAGCTGGGCTTGATTAGTTTTAGGGTGTTGGAAATATTTCTAATCTCAATAACTGTATTTTTTAGCTTATCGAATTTAGCCGCTAATTTTTTATCCGAAGGTATTATGTCTTCTAATTTAGCGCCTATAAGCAGTTCTGATTCATTAGCCGGTTTAAGCGACTGCCAAATAGCTTCTGTAACAAAAGGCGCATAAGGGTGAAGCAACTTAAGGCTACTTATTAGCGTATAAGCCAAAATAGAGTCATTTGAGCGGCTTTTTGAGGCTTCAATGTACCAATCGGCTAAATCATCCCAAATGAAGTGGTAGAGTCTCTCATAGCCTTCAGCAAAACCATATTTTTCCATGTCTTTAGCTAAATTATTTTGAAGGTCACTAAGCTTACTTATTATCCAGTGATCAGCCACTGTTTCAGGCACTGGCTTTTTACTTTTAGAGCTATTTACCTTTTCCTGTGAAAACCTGGCTATGTTCCAAAGTTTATTACAAAAGTTTCTAGCATCTTCAACTTTTCTGTGGTCGTATCCCCTGTTTACTCCAGCTACACGACCAGCAATCATGCCCATTCTAAGAGCGTCTGATCCATATTTATCTAATACATCCATGGGATTAATCACATTGCCAACACTCTTGCTCATTTTAGCTCCGTCTTCAGCCATGATAAGTCCGTGCATGAAAACATCTTTGAAAGGTATCTGATCAGTTTCATAAAGTCCGAGCATTATCATGCGACTTACCCACGGGAATAATATGTCGGCACCAGTGTCCATTAGGCTAAGTGGGTAGAATTTTTTAAAATTATCACTAGATGGATAATCAGTTGCTACATATGGCCAAGAACTACTCGAGAACCAGGTATCAAATACATCTGGATCTCGCCTATATGTATGATTGTTAACTTCTATAAGTTCCTGCTCTACCCTTTCGTCGAATATCCAATCATCGGGATTATCTTCATTTACAAATGCTGGAATTGGGATTCCCCAAGAAATTTGACGGCTTATATTCCAATCCCTAAGTTGTTTTAAGTAGTTTATTAGCTGAACTCGCTTGGAGTCGGGGTAGAACTTAATCTTCTTATCTTCAAGCGCCTCGATTGCCTTCTTAGCAAGAGGCTTCATGTTTATGAACCACTGTTCTTTTAAGAGTGGCTGAATAGTAGTTTTGCATTTGTAGCAGTGCCCAACGCTATGTTTGTAATCTTCCGTCTTTTCTAGAAAACCTTCGCCCTGCAAGTCTTTCAAGATTGCTTGTCTGGCCTCTATAACTTTTTTGCCTCTATACTTCTCGGGCATCTCATGGGTTATTTTGCCATTGAAATCTATAACAGATATGAAAGGTAATGAGTGTCTCAGTGCTGCTTCGTAGTCATTGGGGTCGTGGGCTGGAGTTATTTTGACTGCACCTGTTCCGAATTCAGGATCTACAAAATCGTCAGCTATGATTGGTACTTCCCTGTTTGTTAGCGGCAGAGTAATTGTCTTACCTATAAGGCCTTGGTATCTTTTGTCTGTTGGATTAACGGCTACGGCGGTATCTCCAAGCATTGTTTCAGGTCTAGTAGTTGCAACGACTAGGTTTTCGTTTGTTCCCGTAACTGGGTATTTAATGTACCAAAGATGCCCCTGCTCTTCTTTGAACTCAACCTCAATATCCGCAAATGCAGTTCCATGGAATGTGCAGAAATTAACAAGTCTTTCACCTCTATATATCAGATCATCATCCCACATCTTTTTAAATCTTTTATAGGCTGAATCTACAACTTTTTTATCTAAGCTAAAAACATGGCTTGACCAGTCAAAACTAGCGCCTAGTTGTTTCAGCTGATTTTCTACATTATTTTTGTTTGCTGCAACAAAATCCCAGATTTGAGAATAGAGCTCTTCCCTGCTGAAATCGAAGCGACTCTTACCTTCTTTCTCTAGCTGTCGTTCGAATACTACCTGAGTTTCGAATCCTGCGTGATCTGTTCCGGGAACGAACAAGACATCACAACCAATTAGCCTGTGATATCTTGCAGATATATCTTGAATACCCATAGTAAATGCGTGTCCAATATGGAGGTTTCCATTAGCGTTCGGAGGCGGAAAAACCATTGAGAATGGCTTCCCTGTTCCACTTGGCTTGAATGCGTTATTATTCTCCCATAAAGAATAGATGTCCTGCTCGTGTTCTTTGGGGTTATAGGCTTTAGATAGTTCCATTTAGTAAATAATAACACCAGATAAGTTATTTGACCACAACAGAGGTTCACGTGAACTAACTTACATCGATAAATTGGGATTAATTTGGAGTTTATATGGATCGTCAGGAGTTGTTTTTTTCATCGCTTTGAAACAGCCCAGGGCCGCTATCATAGCTCCATTATCTGTACAAAGTTTTATATCTGGATATTGTATTTTCGTGTGAAGTCTATAAGTTAATTGCTTCCTAAGTTCAGAATTAGCGGCTACTCCACCTGCGATTACGATTGTCTTAGGATTGTATTCTTTTTCGGCCATAACAGTTTTATCTACGAGTGTTTCGATTGAAGTCCTAAGGAAACTAGCTGCAATATCTGCTTTCTGACGCTCATTGAGTAGCTCAGCAAGCTTAAATGAAGGGAAGTCGAATGATTTCCCAACTTCGGCCTGAACAAGCCTTAAAACAGCTGTTTTAGGCCCAGAAAAACTAAAATCATATTTATTAGTTAACTGGGCTTTAGGAAGTTTGTATTTATCTGGATCACCATTCGTTGCGGCTATCTCAATATTGGGACCGCCAGGGTAGGGGAGCCCTAGAAGTTTAGCTACCTTATCGAAGGCTTCTCCAACTGCATCGTCAGTTGTTTGTCCAAGCAGTTTATATTTGAAGTGATCCTCAAAAAAAACTAGTTGAGAATGACCTCCAGATACGATTAAGGCTAAAATAGGGAATTTCGGTTGTTCTTCGGGTAAATTATATCCGTCTAGATTTGAATGGGTTATAAAATTAGCATAGACATGACCTTCAACATGATTAATCTTGTAAAGCGGTAAGTTTTTGGCAATAGCTAGTGTTTTTGCAGTTTCAACTCCAACCAAGAGGCTACCGCCTAGCCCAGCGCCATAAGTTACGGCTATCCCATCAAGTTGACTCCAGTTTATATTCGCCTGTTCCATGGATTCATCAATTACAGGAATGATTGATTCTATATGGGAACGAGCCGCAATTTCTGGGACAATTCCTCCGTATTTGGCGTGTTCGTGCATGCTGGTAGCGACCACATTGCTGATCATCTTATAGCCGTCTTCAACAATCGAAGCAGCAGTTTCATCACAACTTGATTCAATTCCGAGTATTTTCATTACTTAAATAGTATACTTAGAGATATGAATTTTAGAAAATTTGTAAAAATGTTTATCCCGAGAGAGTTATTTAAAAAGGTAGAGCCTTATGGCCATTTACTCGAAGCAGTATTATTTAATATACTTTATGGTTTTCCAGCTAGAAAACTAAAAGTTATTGGCGTTACAGGAACGAACGGAAAGACCACAACTACTTTCTTAATTCATAGAATGCTTCATGAGGCAGGCTTCAAAGTCGGTCTAAACACCACAGTTGCTTACGGGGCAGGACTTGATATTAAGTCTCAGATGGAGCACATGACAAGTCTTCCGGTTCCGAAGTTCATGAAAAGACTTAAGGAGCTGAATAAAGCTGGAATAGAATATTTGGTTCTCGAAACTACTTCGCAGGCAATGGCACAAAATCGAGTGTGGGGCGTTAAGTATTACTTATCGGCTATGACCAACCTTACTCATGAGCATTTAGATTACCACGGGACTTTTGAGAATTACCGCAGCGCTAAGGTAAAAATGTTTGAATGGACAAACAACAATACCAAAGGACTTAGGGCAGGGGTTATTAATGCAGATGATGAGAACACTAAATACTTTTCAGACGCTGTCGCACACCCGTTAACTTACGGAGTTAAGGCTGGGGACATTAAAGCCAAAGACGTTAAATTATCTTCTGATGGCGTCAACTACACAGCTAGTCTTAAAGGTGTAGACTACAAGATTAAGTGTAATCTTAGCGGCATGTTTAATGTCTATAACTCTTTAGCCGCTGTGGGAGTCGGTGTTCTGCTAGGCCTAAATAGTAACCAAATTGAGCAGGGAATAGCAGCTCTTGAAAGTGTTGAGGGTAGAATGACGAAGATTGATGAAGGGCAAAAATTCTCCGTAATAGTAGACTTTGCCCATACACCAGATAGTTTTGAAAAATTATTATCTGAACTTCGACCGGTTGTAGGAGGCAAGTTTATTGTAATGTTTGGCTCAGCTGGTAGAAGAGACGAAGCAAAACGGGCAATTCAAGGTGAAATAGCGGGTAAATATGCAGATATTGTGGTGCTAACTGAAGAGGACGATAGAGACATAGACGGAAATGAAATATTAAGTCAAATTGTTGAAGGGGCAGAGAAGTCAGGTAAACAAAAAGACAAGGACATGTTCTTGATTCTTGATCGAACAAAAGCCATAAAATACTCGTTTCAATTAGCAAAAGACAAGGATGACCTAGTTTTGCTGCTTGGTAAGGGTCATGAGAAGACAATAGAAAGAGCTGACGGTGAACATCCCTGGAATGAAATTGAAGTATCACACGAACAACTCAAGAAATTATTAAAGTAATACCTTTACATTTAAGACTTACTTTGATAAGATAGTAGTATGACATACACTCACAGTATTACCAGTAAGGGGCAAATAACGATTCCTCTTGAATTTAGGAAAAAATTAAATCTCGATAAAATAGGTAGAGCATCGATTTATCTTAACGATAATGACGACATTGTAATTACTAGACCAAAAAGTCTTGACGATGTAAGAAAACTTCTAAAATCTGTATCAAGTAATGATGATTTTTCTGAAAATGATAAAAATATAGGAAAATATCTGGCTCAAAAATATGAAAATAGTCGACACTAATATTGTTTTAAGGTGGCTTTTAGCCGATCACAATGAACTCAGCGCCAAGGCTGAGAAAATAGTCAATAAATCAAAGCCGTCAACTTTGATGGTAACGGATGTAATAGTGGCGGAAATTGTTTATGTGCTTATAGGCCTTGGTAAAAATAGGACTCAGGTTTTCGAGGCTATTAATCTATTAATTAGAACAATTGAATTTAAATTTGAAAATGAATCAATTATTTCAAAAACTAATCAATATATAAAAATTACTAAACTTGATTTTGCAGATTGCTACCTATTAGCCAGATCTATTGTTGAAAAAAATGAGATTTTAAGTTTCGATAATGCTCTCAATAAAGAATATATTAAATCAGTCTCTTAGTTCTAGGGTGAGGCACTTAACACCACCGCCACTCTTCTGATATTCACTTATAGGAACAGTAAAAACATTCATTCCTTTTTGCCGGTATTTTTCTATTAAACCATAGGCTTTATCTGATAAAACTATATTTTTGCCATCGCTCATTGCGTTAAGCCCATAAGCCAGGGTATCTTCATAGCTAGCCTCTATAACATTTGGGACTATTTCATGTATTCTTTTGATGCTCTTTTCGGTAAAAGCACCTGGCCAAATTGCGACAGTTACCTTGTCGACTATGGTTAGGCAGGTGTCAAGATGATAAAACCTAGCATCTGCAAGCTGTAAGGATACTAGCTTGATTCCAAAAAAATCTCTTAGCTCATTGTGGCAAGCTTGATCACTTCTCCATGGGAAACCAGCAAATAGGGTGTCGTTCCAAAGGAGTGCGTCGCCTTCACCTTCAAAGTCATATTTAGGTTCAAGAAATTCATTATATCCATTATCTTCAAACCACTTCCTAAAAAGTTTTGTTTCTGGCTGTCGATCGGGTGCTCGAAAGGTTGGCAGAGCTACTTTGCCGTCAATTACTAGAGCGCCATTCGCAGTGAATACCATATCTGGTAATTTTTTGACGGGATTAATAAACTCAACATCCCATTTGAGATCGTTAATGTAAATATCTCGAAGTTTATTCCACTGGTCCATAGCGTCAGAGCTTTTGACCTTGTTTTTGGTGCTCATCCAAGGATTAATCTCATATTCAATATCAAAATAATCTGGGGAACACATGAGTATTTTTTTAGTCATTGAGATTTATCTTACCAAATAAAACAACCTAGCTCAAACAATACTGTTGACGGCACCATTGTATTTTACTATTATTAAACTTCATGGCTGGCACTCTCACTATTAAAGTGCTAGCGACAATAAGCATTAAAAGGAGGCAATTACTTATATGAAAGCGAAAATACAACCCTTAGCAGACTATGTCGTTGCTCAAAGCGAAGAGCCTGCAACTAAAACAGTTAGCGGAATCTATTTACCAGAAAATTCTGCTAATAAATCTCAAATAGCAATAGTTCTATCTGTTGGTAAAGATGTAAAGAACGTAAAACAGGGTGATAGGATAATTCACAAAGGTTACAGTTCAACAGAACTAAAATTATCAGGTGAAGATTATTTATTAGTTAAAGAAGAAGATATTATAGCAACCGTTAATCAATAAATTTTAGGGAGTATATTTTAAGATGGCAAAAAAAGTTTTTTATGATGAAGATGCGAGAAGAAGAGTCTTAGCCGGAGCTCAAATACTCTATGATGCAGTCAAGACAACCATGGGTCCAAAAGGCCGCAATGTCATTATTAGTAAAGGCTATGGTGGTCCAACAGTTACCCATGACGGTGTAACAGTTGCAAAAGCTGTAGATATACCAGAAAATGACGACGAAACATTGGGTCAAAAAGTTGGAGCTGAGTTAATTAAGCAAGCAGCTAGTAAGATGAATGACGTAGCTGGTGATGGAACTACGACCGTAACAGTGTTAACTTACCATATTCTAAGTGAAGCCAATAAGTTAATTGCAGCAGGCCATAATCCTATGCAGCTTCGTAAAGGTCTTGAAACAGCCGCATCTGACGTTATTAAGAAACTTAGTTCAATGAGTGAATCGATAACCGGTAAGAAAAACCGTGTTGCTGAGGTTGCTACTATCTCTGCTGGTGATAAAGAAATTGGTAACCTAATAGCAGACGTTATCGATAAGGTCGGCAAGGATGGCGTAGTAACTGTTGAAGAAGGGCAAGGCCTTAACTTAGAGAGTGAAGTTGTAGAAGGCTTTACTTTTTCTCGAGGTTTTATTAGTCCATATATGGTAACTGATACTGCAAGGATGGAAGCTGTTTACGAGAAACCATCGATTTTAATTACAGATAAGAAAATTGGCTCTGTAACTGAACTTTTACCAATTCTTGAAAAATTAGCTCAAGCTGGTAAGAAAGAACTCGTAATTATAGCAGAAGATGTGGAGGGTGAAGCACTTGGAACATTGGTTCTAAACAGACTTAAGGGGGTATTTAATACTGTAGCGATTAAAGCTCCAGAGTTCGGGGACCGAAGAACAGAAGTGCTAACCGATATTGCAACTCTTACCGGTGCAACTCTTATTTCTGAAGACCAAGGACACAGTTTTGAATCAACAGAAATTAGTATGCTTGGTAGTGCCAGGAAGGTTATTGTAACTAAAGAAGATACAACAATTATCGAGGGAGTGGGTTCTAAGTCTGCACAAACAGATAGGGTTAAACAAATCAACGCACAAATAGCTTCAACAAATAGCGCTTACGACAAGGAAAGTTTGAAGAAAAGACGCGCTGCTTTAGCCGGTAAGGTTGCAGTAATTAAAGTTGGTGGAGCTACTGAAACTGAAATCGAAGAGAAAAAGTTCCGCGTAGATGATGCGGTTGCCTCAGTTAAAGCTGCCTTGGATGAAGGTATTGTTGCAGGGGGAGGTGTCACATTGATTAATCTCGCAGCTTCAATTAAAAATTCTTCCGATGATGCACATGCAACCGGATCTCAAATACTCAAGAATGCTTTAGAACAACCATTTAGAATATTGCTTAAAAACTCTGGTATTAATCCGGATGAATGGCTACCGCTTGTTCGCAAAGCAAAAGATGGAATGGGAATTAATTTAAACGAACCAACAAAATTAGTCGACCTAAAAGCTAACGGCGTTATAGATCCTGCAAGAGTCACAAAAGAAGCCTTACAGAATTCTGTAAGTATTGCAGGAACAGCTATGACTATGGGCGCTTTAATAGTCGATATTCCTGAGAAAAAAGATTCCATACCTCAGATGCCAGGCGGCATGGGCGGCATGGATTACTAAGAATATATAAATCCTAAATAATCTACATAACTAATATATAATTCAAGGTAATGCTTATTTATATTTTATTAGTATTATCCGGATTAGCCACAGGTTTCATTAATTCAGTTGCCGGCGGGGGTGGGATAGTGCTATATCCAATTCTTCAAATCCTAGGCCTGCCACTTTTAATTACAAATGCAACTATCACAGCAGCTTCAAGCTTTGGATCATTGAGTTCGGTATATGGCTATAAGAAGTACCTCAAAAAATTACCAAAACGATACTTTTTAGTTCTGATACCCTGTTTAATTGGTGCCGTTATAGGATCGACACTATTACTCCATACCTCAAATAATAAATTAAAGTTAATCATACCAGCTCTGATTTTGATTGCTGTCATACTGACTGGATTACAGCCAGAAATTCATAGAATTTTTTTTAAGAGGAAGGCGCAATCAAGAAAATACAATCCTTTATATTTGATTATTTTTTCATCGACGATATTACTAACTGCAATATACGGTGGATATTTCGGCGCAGGATTTGGGATAATCATACTAGCTATACTTGGCCTAAGTAGCATGAGAAATATTCAAACACTTAACGGATTGAAAAATCTTTCCAGTGCCGTCATCACTTTGTCAGCTACTACAGTATTTTCTTTCCATCATTTAATAGATTGGCATTATGCTGAACCTTTAATTATCGGTACGATTCTAGGAGGATATATCGGCTCAAAAATAAGTGCAAAAATACCTACTAAATATATCCGATTAACTGTAGTAGTAATCGGTGTGATTGTAGCAATATACTTATTAATTAAACCGGTTTAATTTTCGCTAGATGTAGTTTTTTGTGTGAAATAGTTGATTTCATTAACCACATCTAGAAGTGCTTGAGCTCGTTCTTTTTCATCTGTAATTTGTTGAGCTGCATCGTATGCTGTCTGAATCATTGATTGATTGTCAGAAGCTTGAATCATCATCATGGTAGTATGAAATTTTTCTTCCGGAGATTGATCTAATTTATCCACAAGAGGCGATAGCTTCTCTAGGGCTTCTTGTTTTATTGCAAGTAAATTAGCATCTACCGGTCCATCGTTTTGATTAGTAGATGTATTTGAATTTACATCCCTGCCTTTAACCGAGGTTGCTGGCATATCTATTTGGGTTTGAGACAAAAACTTGCGACTTGGGTTATCAACAGCAGGGGTAGAGTCTGTCCCATAAGCCATACTTGGAGTAGTGTCTATTGGAGGCGCTGTAGAAGTATCAACAGCAGGGGTAGAGTCTGTCCCATAAGCCATACTTGGAGTAGTGTCTATTGGAGGCGCTG
>CAIUOC010000084.1 GCA_903900685.1 uncultured Candidatus Saccharibacteria bacterium
ATGTCTAAGGTAATATCTACATACTATATGTACATATTACTATTTTTCACTTCTGTGTTTTTTCTAAGGAGCGCAATCGGAAGGGCGGATGTGCCGCACTTTAGCTATACTATTCAATGGCTATATTTATTCTTGACCGTTTTATTTTTGAGCTATTTATATAAAACTTTTAAAAAGGATAAAACATTAATTAATTTTTTAAGTATTTTATTCTTAATTTTCGTATTAAGCTATTTCGCCATAAGAGTAAGAGATATAAACATAAGGAACGATACGTTTCCTCTTAAAATAAGTGACTCTAGTTTTGTGAGACCAGACTATATTCAAACTGCAAATTATCTAGATTCTCACTTGAAAGGCAATCAATCTTTTGTTACCTTGACGTCTGAAGCTTCCTGGTACTACTTAGCAAATAAGCCATGTCCTATTAGTTATCCGGTTATTTGGTATGCATTTACATCATCACAGAGAACTGAAGTTGCAAACGAAATAAAGAATAATGATAGTATAAAATATATTATAACTAACAATAACTGGACTAGTGATTTTGATTTTGTTCCTAATCCTACAAGGTTTCCAGAAATATATAAGATATTATATGCTTACTACACGCCCAAAATTGGTATTGGGCAACAAACTATTTGGATTAGAATAAAATAGACCGATCTATATATTTGATAACTTACTAATATGGGTTTATAATAAGTGTGTGAATAAAAAAAATAAAAAAAATAGCCTCTATAAAAAAATATCAATTATAGTATTAGTCCTTTTGTTGATTGGTGGTGTTTTTGCTGGATTAAAAAATTTTAATAGTCAAAAAGCAAAAACTGCGACCCTATCTATAGGACCCCCAAAGCCTATAACAGATAAAACCGGTAACGGACCAATCTCTAAGTCTAACTCTCAAGCACCTACGCCTTCTGTGTCTACAAGTACAAGCACAAGCACCACTACTACAAAAACAACTCCACCTACAGCGACTAGCTCAAAGCTCATATACCCCTATGGTATTTTTGTCAGTAATCACACACCAAGCCTAAGCAGTAGTGGTGGCTATCCAAATATTGAAACCTCAAACTGCAACACAACTCCTGGAGCTGATTGCTATATACAATTCACCCAAGGCTCAATAACAAAAACCCTTCCGACCAAAACTACAGACATTTCTGGAGCAACATACTGGTCGCAATGGTCATTACAATCTTTAGGCTTGACTGGTGGGAACTGGGTTATAACAGCCGTTGTGACGCTAAATAATCAAACTCTAACTAGGCAAGATCCAAACGGAGATCTAGTGATATCGCTATGATTACTTCAAATAAAAAAATATTTTTTATATCTATTATGGGGACTTTTATTTTAGTTGCATTGCTGCTTGTTTTACCCAATAAAGCATTTGCTGCTGTCGATCCTAGCAATATTATGTCTGACTCTGTCTTTGAAAATACAGATAGTATGACGGTTAATCAAATAAACGGCCTAATAAACCAATATGCTAAGAGTTGCATTGGTGGTAATTTCACAACTGCTGACCCACATGGTTGGTCTACGTCTACCAATCAATACGTTTATGGAGGGGATGTTTCCTCTGGCCAAGCAATAAACAGCATAGCTCTTAATTATCACGTAAACCCTCAGGTTTTAATTGCCACGCTACAGAAAGAGCAGACTATTATCAGCGGTTCTGCGGGTTGTTTTGCCCTTCCCAACCCATCAACCTCTCAGCCTAATGTAGGAGCGCCGAACCTACCTGATTATAGGTGTGGCAATAATTCTTCTACGTCATGTACGCTAGCTTGCACGCAGGCTGGTGGATGCATGAATATTGCTATGAGTTATGGCTGTCCATGGTACTGTAACGTACGCGATGAAGGTTTTAGCCTACAGTTGACTCTAGGTTCTTGGTTGCTGAGATTTAGCGAGAAACGTGCATATGGAATTGTCTCAGGATATCAAGGATATGAGCCTGGCGATCAAAACCTAGTTTACAGTGGGCCGATGACTGCAGGCTATCGAAAACGCTTTGCAAGTGACAGCACTAACTATTATGATGGTCGCTACACGACCATAGACGGAGTAAGCACAACAATCTCAAATGGGGCAACGGCTAGCCTTTACACTTACACTCCATTTTTTAATGGTAACAATAATTTTGTTAGTATTTTTCAGAATACGTTTGGTTTTGGAAGTACATTGGCGGGAAATTGCGTTGGGACTGAGAGCCCTCTTCCTTATGTGGAAAGATATTATAATCCAAAAACCTTCGAACACTTTTATTCGGCCTATTCCTGCGACACAACATTTCTAGACAACATTGGATATATTAATGAAGGGCCTGTGTTCAACACCACCCCATCAACAGCTAGCTATGCTGTGCCTGTTTATAGATACTATAATCCTTCAACTGGTCAACACATGTGGACGACGTCAAACGAAACACAAGCACAACTAGATATTGATGGAGGGGGTTATAGGGTTGAAGCGGGAATAGTTTTCTATGTAGCTCAGTCTGGCATGCCCGGACTTAAGCCAATAAACAGATTCTACAATCCAAAAACATATTTGCACATATGGGTTGCTGACCCAACTTCATCAGATATAAATTTTTTAACTAATAAAGCCGGTTACTCTCAAAACGAAGGCCCGGCCTTTTATTCTCAGTAATTACCGGATTGGTTTTTATTAAGGGTTATTTTTAAACCATTGTCTAGATCAGTAGGCTGAATACCGCCAAATTCATTATTATATCGGTCTATACTAACATTAGTTTTTTTAAGAAATGTTTTTGGGGCATCTAGATGTTTTATTTTCGCCTTAATTTTAAAAATTTTTTCTAAAGCAACTATAATTGAATTCAAATCTGTTTGTATTCCACTACCAATATTGTATGTATAGTGCTGGGTATTCTCAGAAAAAGATGACACTATCATTCTGGTGACATCTCTAATGTAGATAAAATCCCTAGAACTTGAGCCATCTCCCCAGACTGTAATTTCTTCGGATTCTTGTATTTTTTTTATAAAGAGAGGAATTACTCCCTGATTTTGATTCGTAATTTGTCTGGGTCCATATGGGTTGGTTAGTCGATAAATTATGTACTCTATCCCGTATTTTTGTTTATAGTATGCTAGATAATATTCAACCGCTAACTTACTTATTCCGTAAGGAGAAACTGGGTTGGGTGCATCTAGTTCGGTAACTCTTTTATCTTCAGATATATGACCATAAACTGCGCCACCAGATGAAATAAATATTATTTTTTTAACTTTAGATTTTACTATTTTTTCAAAAACTTGAACATTGCGAAGAATATTCTTCTCTATGTCAGTATAAGGATCATTGTCGGATGTGAATGGAGTTGTTGCTGAAAATGAATGAAAAACATAGTCAATGTCTTTCAATGCTGCTTCTATTGAATTGTCGTCAAAAAAATCACCTTTAAATATTTCTATTTTTGAGTTTTTATTAAATTGTTGAGGAGTGTCATATCTATCAAATGCCCTTACTTGCATGTTGTTTTCTATTAATTCATCCACTAAATGGCTGCCGATAAAACCATTTGCTCCGATAACTAAGCATTTTTTTAATTTCATTTTATATATATTCCAATTAGGACTTTTTCATGAATTATCATGAATCAAATCCTTTTTTG
>CAIUOC010000085.1 GCA_903900685.1 uncultured Candidatus Saccharibacteria bacterium
CTAATATGGTGCCTGAAGCTATGTTATAGACATATCCGTGGTTCTCATTCTTAAAAAAGACTTGAGATTGGTCAACAGAGTAAATCCAATCATATTCATCTGAGCCATCTACAGTGCCTTTAGCAACATTATTATCATAAAGGGTTGTGCCTACTATGCTAAGTAAATGAGTACCTGCAGCAAATACTCCCAATCCAGTTCCCGTTGTAGGAGGTGTTTGATAAGATTTCAGTCCTGGGCGTTTAACGGCTGCAATAGACTCTTTCTTCTCTACTTCAATAATGGCATTACCTAGCTTTGAATCTTTATTTAAGGTTCCATCACGGGAGCCAATATTGTGGCCAAGGGGAATCCGAGAGACTGCCATTAGCTGTAGAACTGGCTAGAAGGTGTAAAGGAAGTACTAGACTCTTCTTGACTCCAATCAGTCATTACTTCTTCTAATTTAGCAGTTCTTTGAGCTAGTTCAGACCGTACTTGTGCAGGAACACCATATTCAAGTGCCAGTTGGTCTGCTAATCCAAATTTAAGAAGATTAAACCATTCAGAAGGGAAGTCAGGAACAGAGCCTGGAGTTAATACATCATCTACAGGCATTTGTACTTGTAAATGAATGGTATAACCTGTTGCAGATGGTGTGTCGTATACATACAACACTCCGTTGGTTAATTGTGGGTCATAGTAGACTTGATTAGGAATACCTGAAGAAGGCTTATAACCCTGTTGCATATACTCTTGGCGAGAAATATTCATTAAGGTGGTATCTTGGTTGCTTGGGTTACGAATAAACGCCATAACAACTCTTAAAGGGCGTACACAGACTACATCACCAGTAGGCCCAAGATTATAAGTGTTCTGTCCTATTACCATAGGAACTTGTAAGTCTTCTACTTTCCAAAGAGGCATTCCCTTGGTTTGTAACTGTTTAATGTAGAGATTAAGGGCTTGTGAGCAATTATCGTAATCAGAAGGAGTAGGTTCATCACCAGCACCAATAACGCCTAATACACGCAAGGCACCTTGGATTACTTTGTCACGGGATTGGGTGTATGCGGCTGTCATTCTGTCACCTCATCTGCTGGTTGTGGGGTGTTGCCAAGTGCTACCCATGCAAGGTAGGCTTGGTAGTCTGTGTTTGCTTCATTGAATGGAATATCTAACCATTGAGTTTTATCGTCAGAAGTATATTTTCTGACTGCTTTTGGTTCTTCGCCAAAATATGAAAGTAATTTATACATTTATAACTCCGCAGTAGCTAAAGAACGATAACCAAGAACATAACTATTTCCTGAATTTGCGCTAAGTAATTGTGCTACACCTGCTTCTACGCCTGAATATGAAACAACAAAGGCATTAGTGCTATTATTTAAAACAGCTTGAGCTGTATTAGGGTCAGCAGAAACAGAAGTAAATGATGGAACTATTCTCATGGTAACTTTATATGGAACGCTAATACCTAAAACGCTACTAGCTGCGCTTGCTGTAAATTGCACATCAAAAGGAAGCCATTGACAATACCTCTGACAATTTGCCAATTCAGTACTATAAACACGATACTCAAAACCAGTAGCAGAACTACCTACTTCTAGTTGAACACCAGTAATATAGAAAGTTGCTCCGCTTGTTCCTACTACGCTGACTGCGCCTGTGGCTGAGTAATAATCATTTGCTGACCAGCTTCCTGCTGTGCCACTAAATGTTGAACCAACACCAAGTCCAAAGCGAATATATAAACCAGCAGTATTATCTGTTGTCCATGTTCCGCTTGTATCACCAACTATAGGTACGCTAATGGAAGTCCAAGTATTAGCTACTGGAATTGAATAACTAAATGGATAACTTCTATTTCCAGCACCATTTCTTAATGCTCCACCAAAAGTACCTGTAAGGCTTGAATACACTTGAAACGATAGCGTAACTGTTTTGGCGTTTGCTGTACCCCAACCTAAATCAGCAATATTAAAACCTTCAATTACTTGTTGAACATTAAATACTTCAGAAATACCAACGGAATATGCCGATAAAGAAGTAACGCCTAAATATTTGGTAAATCCTACTGGTGGAGTAACAGAACCAGCATTTTGCTGAACGCTAAATTTAGATGATTGAGAAAGTGCTGCTTGCCATCTATCTAATGTATATGCTCCGTTTGTAGGAGTAACACTAGCACCAGCATTTCTTTGGTCAATAACCATCTGTCCGTTTATGACCCTGTTTTTTAGCATTGATGCGTTACCTTGACCCAATTGATTAATTTGAGTCATTTCTGCTGCTGTAACTCTTAATTCCACAATATCATTAGCATTAAATGCAGATGCTGTAGTTCCTTCTTGTGCTCTTACAATAGTAAATGTATCTGTAGAACGAGCAGTAACTTTAATAATTTCTATTGGAGTTCCTGAAGCACCCTGAAGAGTACACATGAAATAGTCAATACCAGTAGGGCTAGGAAACTTTGTTCCGTTACCACTAGTTACTGTTAATGATGTTGCGGAATTTGTTATGCCTGAAGCTAAAGTTGTTGAGGCATTATTTGTGTAAAGTGCAGCCATAAATTATCCTAATGTTTTACTATTAATTGCCGAGCCATTGACGACTTTTGTTCCAAATCCCCTTAAAGTGGTAGATAAGGCAACAGATACGGCAGAAGATACACTTACTGCCAATGATTTTAACCTAGATATAATAAAACTAAAAGTAGAAATTGTTGTTTCAGTAACAATTATTGGTGCTAAGAATACCGATGGTTGGTCAGGACGAGAAACTGGCACTGCCATATCATCTCGTACACCTTTAACATAATCCTGTGGTTGACGAGCCTCCCAACACCCATTAGCCGTACAAACATACAGTCCATCCCACTCCAGCTTTAAATCTGAAAACTTAAATTTAGAGCCACAACGGTCACAAAGGCCGTTATAAGTGCCTGATTTGTAGTAATCAGCGTGTCCCATTAGATTTGCTCAGAAGGGTCATAAACAGGAATATCCCCTGTTGCTGTAAAGGTGTTACTAGAACTAGTTGTTACCGTCATAATTAATCGGTATGTATTGTCTGCCACGCCTCCTGTTACTCTCTGAGTAGCTTTACCCAAACTAATAACTGGGACTCCTGAAAGGATAGCTGAAGGGGCTATATCAGTTCCTTGAAGAGTTATTGCAGTGCAAGATGCAGTGCTTAGTGTCTCTCCAGTACCTAATACTGGGTTAAAATCAAAGCTAAATAGCTCCGATTCTGTGGTATATTTGTATGTAAATTGGCTCATTTGGATGCCTTATTCTGCTTTGTGTTGACTAATGCACTGCGTAGTTTATAGAGTTTTTGTAGACGGTCTCGTAAATTTACATCTGCTACACGCTCTTTATAAACCTTAATTAATGTATTTCTAAAATCTGCTCTAAAGGTATATCTTACCACCGCCCCCAAGATTGGGAACAATGCAGCTAATATTGTTGCTATTGTAGTCGAAATAACGGTTAAAAAACGATACATAGCTTTATTTATTGTTGTGGTAGACAAAGATACTACCGACATTAGTTTCATTCTAAAAAGGGCTATTAAAGCCGTTGTAGAAGATGTTACAGATAAAACTCTAGACCATATTAATGTTTTAATTATAGTGGATACTGAAGTTGATAAATAAGTAAGGGTTTTCCCTAATGCTTTAAATACAAAAGCTGTTGATGTATTTATGGTAGAAATTGTCTTTGATATTGATTTAACTAAAAATGACGTAGAACTAGCTACAACACTTTTGGTTAAACTAATTGCCCTTTTAAAACTGACAGAAGAAACACTACTGGCAACTAAAGTAATGAATTCAACCGCTATATGACCTATAGAAGCTATGCCATTTACTGCTGTAGCCGTTAAAGTTCTAAATAATGTTAATAATTTAGATATAGTTGCAATAGAAGTTGTATTTACTATTAAAGAAACTGCTTTAGTTAATGCTTGTAATATTGTTGCGGTACTGGACACAACATAGCTTAAAGACTGGGAAAAAGACTTTGTACCAATTCCCGCAAAAGAAGCGGAAGAGAACGGCTCTTTACCAAACATTAAGCGTCTACTGCGCCTTGATATTCAGCCATTGTCTTTAAGACTGTGTAGATAGCTGGCATTAGGTCTGTATTGGCTGGCAAGTCGGCAACACCGATATAGTGTGCGTTATCCTTAATAGTCTGAAGATTATTCTCACGAGCCTCTTTAGTAGCATAAACGGCTACTTGGACTTGGATTTGGTCTTTAGTACCATAAAAGTTAGTGACCTTAGCATAGGCTACATTAGTAGTTTCGCCTGTTGTTGGGTTAATTCCTGTAATCGTTAGTGCCATTTAATTCTCCTAGTAAGTACATTCTGTTGTAAAAACTTGTGCCACAGTTCTAATAGTCGTTGCCGCCGCACCAGTAAAGGTAATCTTTAGTCCACCATTAGTCGTATCGGCTGCTGCTACTGCTGTCCATGCGGATGTGCCTGTATCGGTTGCTAGAACTGTAGAAGTTACTGAACCTACCAAGCGTGTTCCACCTACGGCAGAAGTTCTCATAATGCAACCTTCTAGCTTCCATGCTTTAGTCAAAGAAGTAGCTGTTACTGTTCCTGCGCCTGTTTGTGCGCCTGTAGTAGCGTTAGCGTACTGAACTGTAGTCGTAGTACAAGCTGTTACTGTATAAGTGCCGTTATAGCCTGTAGGAGTGATACCAGCGACTACAATAGTCTGACCTACTATAAATGGTGCTACAGTTTGCGCTGCAAAGGTAATCGTTGCCGTACCAGCCGCACCTGCTGTTGCTGTAGAAGCTAATGCAAACTGGGCTGTAGAAATAACATTGGCAGTAAACATATATGCCGAGTTGTTAGGCATGATTACTTGGTTTGTTGTTGAAGGAAATCCAACTCCAGTATCGCTAACTAAAACTACTGGTGTTGCAGTAGTAGTTATTGCGCCAAGAACTAAAATGGCAGATTGCGATAACCCTGCTAAATCAGCAATAGGAGCATAAGAAGCCGCAAAAACAGTATTTCCTGTAATTCCTCTTGATGTACCCCTATTACCACCAAGAACTGTACTCCAACTACCTGTTGCAGTATTTTGCCTACCGCCTAAAGCCATAGCGTTATATATACTTGCTGGAACTGAACAAGCGTTTCCACCTACAATACCAGTAGTAGAACCTGCTCCAATAGAACAATTTAATCCACCAACTACAGTAGAGTTACTTCCGTTTGCGCCAATACTATTATAAGAACCTCCATCAATAGTGGCATAACTAGCACCAGCACCAATACTATTTGCAGTACCGCCAAGAACTGCTGACCAATCCCCTGCAACAGAATTTCTGCTACTGGGAGTACCAGCATCACCACCGCCACCAATAAAGCTATATGCACCTGTTGCTTGGTTATTACCACCACCTACGACTACACCATGAGGAGTATAGAAAGATAAAGTAACACCAGCCGCTGTAGTTGCCGCCTGTGAAATGGTAATTGTATAGGCTGTGCCAGTAATCGTTGTAGAAGATACGGCTGTTGTAATGTTGGTATTCCAAGTAGAACCAGTACCTGAACCTGATATGTTTGAAACAATGTATGTACCAGCTGGGACACCCGTACCTGTAAGCACCTGACCAGCAACAATCGTACCTGAACTTAAAGTACCAACAGTCAAAATACCCGTAGTAACAGCAATAGATGATGTTGCCATTACTGCGGCAGTACCAGTAGTTACTGTGGATGTTGCATAGGTGTGTGGGAAATTGTTTAACCCCGTACCAGTTACTAATTGTCCTACTTTAATATTTGCGTTAGTTGCGCTTAAATAAAGCGTTGTACCTGCACTTACAGCAATAGTTGTGGCTTGAGTTGTTACTGTTGAACCTGATGTTCCTGAATTTGCGTAACCGCCAAGCATAAGATTGTAATAGCCTGTAGCGTTGTTAGCATACCCTGATACTATTCCTGATAACTGTCCTGAAGTTCCTTGATTAGCATAACCGCCACCAATAAAAGATGTGTATCCAGATGCTATGTTGTAAGCTCCACCTGCTACAACAGCATTTTGTCCATTTGCTGTATTGTAAGCTCCACCACCAATAAAAGAATTTGCGCCACTTGCTACTTGTGCCGCAATTCCCCTACCAGTCTGCCAATCAACCGCATTAGCACCTCTTTTATTACCGCCTGTTGCTGTACCATCAGGAATTTGGGCTAAAAGTGCGCCTGTACCTTTAGGGACAAATGCTGCATCAGCATTAGTAGATGCGCCTGATGCTTGTAAATAATCAACATAAACTGTTCCGTTGGGCGATGTTGTGGATTCACCGCTAGTAAATCCTGCAATAGTTGGTGTATTCCAAGTAGGTGTTGCTGCGTTGCCAGCAGATGTTAAGACTTGACCGCTAGTACCATAATTTGTTGTACCTGTGGCATTAGTATTTAATCCAATAGAACCTGTAGCATTAATCACATGGGCAGATTGTCCTGCTGTTCCCCATGCTAAGTAAGTCTTAAAGCCATTTCCTGAACCAATGGTTATATCACCATCGTGTCCTGAAAAATAAATTCCGTTATTAATGCTAAAGAAATCGGCTGGAGTTCCTGCGCTATATATTGAGGAGTTCATACCAAATTCACCGTAATAGGATGAATCTGTACCAATATCGTTACTTAATACATAGTTGGTAGAAGCACCTGCTGTACCTGATTTGTTTTGTAATAAGTGTTGTAAATAACTTCCAGCGATTGTTACACCCGCAGCATAAGGAGTATTAGAACCATTAAAACTTAGCGTAGGAGTAACACTTGTAGAACTACTCGTACTAATGTAAGTAAATGCGCCTGTAGAAGCTGTTGTAGCGCCTATAGTCGTGCCATTTACTGTACCACCAGATATGGCGTATCCTGTTACGTTACTTGAAGAATCTTGAATAACTGCTTTTTTAGCCGTATAGTCACAAAATACATCTTTTGTACCAGTTGTAAAACTAACCAAAGCACCCGCATTGGATGAAGATAATACAGTTGTTCTGGTTAATATTAATCCTGTTGCATCTAAAGTGCCATAACCAACCTCCCAGTTTAAACCTGTTTGGTCGGCTATAACATAATACGTTGTGTTACTGGCTCCTATTCCTGCAGAAAATGATTGATACCCAGTAGCCGAACCTAGTAACGTAGCATTACCAGTTCCTATTACGGCAGTTGTTTCTCTTACTCTATCTGCAAGTATAAAAGCCATTTAATTCCTTTATTAACTAAATTGTACTTTGACGGTAAATTGAATGCTATCACCACTGTTTAATGCAACACCTGTAAAGTCACCCTTTACAAACAAATTGCCTGAAGAAGAAGCATCAAATGTACCTGCATTGGTAATTGTTAAAGAACTACCAGCAGTCAAAGTTCCTACTACTTGAAATGTATCATTTGTAGTAGAAGTAGTTTGTTGCGTAGTTGTTCCTGAAGTACGAGTACCAGTTTCAGTAAATAAAGTTGTGTCCGTTGCGGTTGTTGTTCCTGCGCCAGTACCCCATGCTACATATTTTGGTTGAGTAGCAGCACCACCGTTAAGGTAGTTAGTAACAACGGCTTTTCCAGTATTTACTAGTAAAGTAGCCATGTTATTTCCTTTCTAGGAAGCGTTTAATCTTCCAAATAAAACGTTTAATCGGGTTTTTATGCCAGTAATCAATTACACCAAGCTCTTCAATAGTACCGTTGGCACGAATAACTGTGGCAATAAATTGGATTTCTTTAGCGTTGCTGATTGCTGTTTGCATATTAAGATTTAATAATTTCTAAAATAATGGTAAATGACGTATTTAAAGTGGTTGTTGCTCCACCAATAGTAGTTAACAAAATCTTACCAGTAGGGGTTGTTGCATTATCTGTAATGCCACCAAATGGGCCAGCTTTAATTTCGCCACGACCAGTACATTCCCACAAACTTGTAGGTGTTGCACCATCCCAAATTAAATCAACTTGAATTCCGTCTTGAATGTCAAAGTTAATACGTTTTACACGTACAGTCTTTGCC
>CAIUOC010000086.1 GCA_903900685.1 uncultured Candidatus Saccharibacteria bacterium
AAGAAAAGAAAGCCCTAATGGAACAGGCATAGGCCTATACCTAGTTAAACGAGTCATAGGTGACCAGCACGGTAGAATAATCTTCAGCTCACAAGTCGGTAAGGGTTCAATCTTTGGCTTTACGCTACCGATAACAACAATTTCCTTCCCAAGATCGGCAGCTGATATATCAAGCCATCAGCAAATAAATATTGGCATGGGTGATGATGAAAAATTAGTGAATAATATAGAGCAGAAATCAGTTGATGATTCGATTATTTCTCAGAATCCACAAGAAAAAGAGAGTAAACTTAAGTAAGTTTTATTTTTTATATACTGCTATAATCAGAATAGTTATTAAATACGACAAGGATTAATATTAGTAAATACGATTCTATTCAATCAAATAATCAAAATTTAATTAATGAGCTTGCTGAGCCAGCTGAAGATTTATTAAACCATCACCTTGAGGTTTGTAAAACCTGGTATCCTCATGAAGAAGTCCCTTTTACCGAAGCCCGTAATTTTACGAAGGAAGATCCATGGTCACCAGATGACTATCCTCTCGAACAAGGTGTACGTAGTGCAATATATGTAAACTTATTAACAGAAGATAATCTTCCTTATTATACTAATACATTACTAAGTCAATCAGACAAAGATCATCCTCTCAATGAATGGACTCATCAATGGACAAGTGAAGAATGGAGACATTCAGCTGTGATTAGGGATTGGGCACTAACAACAAGAGCAATAGATCCAACTGAATTAGAGGATGCGCGAAGAGTTCAGATGAAACTTGGAGAAGTCCCCCAGCCAGAAGATCTTACAGATATGCTGGTCTACACATCATTACAAGAACTAGCTACTCAGGTAGCTCACAGGAATACAGGTAAAGAATTAGAAAAGGATAAAATGGGTCGCCGGGTAATGGCGCTAGTTGCTGGTGATGAAGGACTGCATCATGAATTTTACAGCGGCCTTGCTACTGCAGCTTTTGAAGTCGATCCATCAAGTATGGCGATAGCATCATTAAGACAGCTAAAAGGGTTTAAGATGCCTGGTACTGGGATACCTAATTTTGAAGAACACTCAAGACATATAGAAAAAGCTGGAATTTATGATATTCCTCAGTTTTATGAGAATGTAGTCACACCAACGTTCGATAAATGGAAAATAAATGAATTGACTAATTTAAGTGACGAAGCTGAAGTTGCAAGAGATAAAGTCAATAGACATCTTGGATTATTAGCAAGAGTTGCAGTCAGATATCAAGAACGCAAAGAAGAAGATCAAGAGAAAACTACTTAATGAGTATCCTCACTTGAACTAGATAATTTTTTAAGCATTTTAACTCCTGTTATAGCATTTAATGCGAATATATCCTCTTCAATACCTAATTCTCTAGATGCAACAGGAATTAAGTTTTCCCTAGCGCTATATTCAAAAAAATTCAAAAAATATTTAAGCGAGACTCTAGATAAAAAGAAGTCTGACTCTGATGCTAACACCCTAACTCCTTTATTTAGATCATCAATTAATTCTTCAGCCATAAGATATCCAACAATAAATTTATCGTTATCTGGATTTTCATAGTCATGTATTTTATCTTCTTTTATAACTCCATTCAGATAAGTATTAATCGACAGACTTAAAGTATTGGCTTCGAGATCGGAATCGAGTACATAGCCTACCAATTTATTATTCTTTTGTCTTATTTCTTCCACAGTTGATTGCTACTTATTGTTTTTTAGTTTAAAAGGAAGAATCAATGTTGCTGGGATTGTAGATTTAGGTAGTTTTGACTTACCAAATTTTCTATCATTGAAAGTAATAGGAATTTCAACCACATTATTGTCAATTGTATAAATTTTGTATTTAAGTTCGGCTAAGAAACTATAACCCCTTGAATTTATTTTTTGTAGATTTATTTTTTTCAATACATCAATTTTTATTAGGTTATAACCTGTTGTGTAATCGTTTATATTACTACCTAACATTATTTTCAAGTATAGATTACCAAATTTGCTAATGATTCTTCTTTGAAAACTCCAATCCGGCGTAGATCCTTTTTTTATATATCTAGACCCAATAATCAATGATTTTCCATCCATATTACGAATAAAGTTTTTTATATATTTTGGATTATGAGATAAATCAGCGTCCATTTGTAATAGATGTGAAAATTTATTCATATCTATTACTTTTTGAAATCCTTCGATATAGGCAGTACCAAGGCCTTGCTTATTCTTTCTTTTTATTAAGGATATTTTAAAATTATTAGAATTATACTTATTGGAGACTCTAGTAATTTCTTGTGATGTATTGTCTGGTGAATTATCGTCTACAAACAGTACTAAAAGTTTAATATCTTTAGTATTAGCCTTAATTCTTTTAATCAAGGTTTCGATATTGTTTATTTCATTATAGGTAGGAATTACAATACATAGATTCATTTTCATTTATATACATTCTAAGGGAATATTCGATTTATTACTAATAGCTATAAACTAATTAATGTTGTAAATTCCTCTGTTCTATCGATTGGTAGATGATAAAAATCTGAATCACTAAGTTCATTTTGAGCCATGAATAAATACAGACTTTTACGCCACTTAGACATATTATGGGATTTACTTATAACTGGTTTATCTAGCGACACATAATATATAGATTTATTAGGATTAAATTTAAGCTCTGGGCTAAGATTCATGATTGATTTGAGTGTCTGAGGCAGATTAATTTGATCTTTATAGCCATAGTATAAGTTTATGTGACTGATGCCATCATTATATCCCAGATCATCAACCAGAGCTCTTTTAATCGGTGGAATGTGGGCATGAGAAGATGTTTTGATAGATACAATGACTAGATTCTTTGGCATGACCTGAAATTGCCTAGTATTATTCTGTAATGCAATCGGTACATTATCGGTAAACTCTGTCAAATATATAGCAGAACCATTAGTTCGTTCAATTCTTTGCTTCGTCGCTCTAATATAGCCCATAAAACTTTCAAATGTTTCTTCCATATCATCTCGTTTTTGAGCCATAATTCTCTCACCATTTGTCCAGGTTCGAATTATAGTAAAAGTTATTAATCCAATTAATAAGGGGTATATACCACCTTCGAGTACTTTTTGTAAATTTGACGAAACAAAAATAAAATCAATAGGAATAAATATTAACAATGAGGCCATATAATAAAGTAATGCGTCCTTAAAAATATATTGAATTACTGAAATAAATAATATTGTGTCTATGGCAATAGTGCCACTAACCGCTATTCCATAAGCGTTTGCCAGTCTAGTTGATGAACCAAATACGATGACTAAAAAGATAACCGCTATGTACATTAATAAGTTTATTAGTGGTAGATATATTTGACCAATCTCGCTATATGAAGTGTGTTTAATTTTCATTTTTGGCAGGAAATCAAGCTGTATAGCTTGACGTGTTAGTGAAAATATACCAGAAATTACTGCTTGTGAGGCAATGATGGTAGCAACTGCCGATAAGATTAGAACCGGAAACTGAAATTGACTGGGAAATAACTTTATTAATAGATCATTTGTGCCGGAATTACCATTTATTATTAATGCCCCTTGGCCGACGTAGCAAAGCACTAATGATGGAAAGACAATAAAAAACCAAGCACGTCTTATTGGTGATATGCCAAAATGCCCAAGATCTGCGTATAAAGCTTCAACTCCAGTTATAGCAAGCACAACTGCTGTCATTGATATAAAGGCTGCTATAGGACTACTACCAATAAAATGTAGTGCAGTTATTGGAGATAAAGCAATTAGTGAACTTGGGTAATGATATATCTGATAAATTCCTCCAGATGCAATTGTTAGAAACCATACAAGCATAACAGGGCCAAATAATTTTCCAACAACAGCTGTTCCAAACTTTTGAATGAAAAAAAGTACAGTCAGCAGAATAATCACAATCGGTATTACTAATGGTGCCATATTAGGAGCAACAACCCTAAGGCCCTCAACTGCAGACATAACAGAAATAGCCGGCGTAATTATTCCATCACCATAAAAAAGAGAAACACCAATTACTCCAATTAAGATTAAACCAAATCTCAATCTTTTAGTACCAATATGTCGTTTAACTAATGCAACGAGGGCCATAATACCACCCTCACCCTCATTATCGGCCTTCATTATGAAGCTAACGTATTTTACTGTTACTACTAGAAAAATAGACCATAGAATCAGAGATATTATTCCAAACACATTATTGCTGTTGGGCAATAGATGATGATTTTTTATATTAAATGCAGCTCCTAGAGCATACAGGGGACTTGTTCCAATATCTCCATAAACAACTCCTAAAGCACCTAAAACTAATAAGACAGTGCCTTTTTTATGTTTTATCATAAGCTTTATTATACCTGATATATTACTAACTAGTTAAAGAACCAGGGTTTAGTCCAATAGTACTTATTACCATTTATAATAATTGGACTAGTTACATGTCTTGCACCGTTGTTTAGCTGCCTAATCGTCTTATTCGGGATATCCCATGAATCGTCACTTCTCTGGATAAAGGTAAAGAAGCCACCGCCTTCGATAAAAAGAAGTAAAACTATAATAGCCAAAATAACTTTAATTTTATGATATTTTTTCAGGGCCAATACATACCCCTCTATAAAGACTGCAACTAAAGGAATCATAACGGGAAGCAAATAACGACCATTCATATTCTCAAGAATTTTTGTATATCTATATGTTGCAAAACCCTGAAGGTAAAGCACAAGTATATAAAAAAGGCAGCTTGAGAATAAGAGTATTAAATATATATGTTTTTGAAAAATATTTTTAAAATACCTAATAAACAAGATAACACTAAATGAAAAAATGCCAAGAGCTGCAGCGCTTGGTAGCGGTAAGGGTGGATAGTTTTTGAATACACTAATAGGGCCATTAACTGCAAAAAATAATCTATACCACATCCAATATAACCATTCACCAGTATAGTAAATAGGCCCATTAATTGGATTTTGCCCATGACTCTTAGCACTCAAAAGAATATTATGATTAATATAATTGAATTCCCATGGGCCATATGCCGAACATTGATTGACACTTAGTACCTGAGAACAATTTGGTGCTACATTATGGTATTCAATTAGATTTATAAAATCACGCTGGATGAACATTCCAATGAATAAAATAAATAAACCTAGAAGTGCGATTTTTATATAATTTGATTCCACCTTGAAGCTCTCGAATAAAGTCTTGAGAAATTTTGGTAGGTTTTTTTTGTATTCTACTAAAATAAGAGCGGTTAAAAATATTACAATGGCAAGAAATATCGGTAAGTATACGTACTTAACCAAAGTAGCTATTAGACCAACAATTAAAAAGCTTATTGATGTTTTAAATGTTGGTTTGTGACTTTTTATCTGATCGATGAGATTAAAAGATAGAAGAAACGACCAGACAATTATAGGTATTAGCAAATTGTCATAATTTATTTGAGCAGATAATTGAGGGACAATAGGAATTAGTATAAAAAGAAGTAAAATAATATTGGTTAATATTTTCGAAGTACCTGTTCTTCTTAGTAATTTGTAAGATAACATTAAAGCAGCAACCATTAAAGCAATATTTATGAATCTTAGGCTGATAACCTGAATTAGTTGATCTGATGTAAAATTAGCAATTATACGATAAGGAAAACTCATTATATATTGATAGAGGTATGATGGATCTCTAGCAACAGCTCCAAAGGCATTCGCTCCTACTGGCTGAGAGCTTAGAAAAGGTGACCAATGATGGGAATAGACCTTTATAATTCCGAAATGAAAATCTTCGTCGAATGCCTGAGGGAATGTTGCTGAAATTGCAATCCAGGCTGACTCAAATATAAAAAATAAAATTACAAATAAGCTCATACCTTTAGAGCTTAGTAATTTATATATTTTTTTAGAAAATTTATTCATTAGTAATATGATTATTATACTTATATATCTGAGATTTTTCTTTAGTATGTTACTAATTATAGTATATTTTTAAATCTTATTTTTGGAAATTTTTAAATCATAACTTTCGTTCGGTAACTATTGGACTACCACTGAGAACATTAATTCCACACTCCATTATCTTTCTACCCTGTCTTTTTGAACCAGGTAGTGTCACATGTAAATCACCAACTGATTCGAAGCCTTCATAAAATAATTTATTTCTTGGTAGTTTATTTTTTTCAATGTACTCATTAACATCTATATGCGACCAGTCCAGAAATGGATTAATTCTATATACGCCGTCACTGCTTTTATCTATAAAGTTTAATGTTGACCGGTTATTGGTTTGGTCAGATCTCACACCACTGATAAGAGCAGATATTGTAAGATCAGCTATAACTTGCTTTAATGGATTAATTTTAGTTAGTTTGGAATAGAGTGCTGAGTCTTCAACCCATAAATCCATGTCATTTATATCCTTAATTACTTCTTTACTTGGGCTATATTCAATAAATTGTTTGTTATATAGTTTTTCTAATTGTTTTTTAAAGTTAATTGTCTCGATTGGTAAAAAGCCAGAGTTTATGTGAATGATATCTATTTCTTTTTTAGTTTTGAATAAATAATCTATCATTAATGCGGAATCAACTCCTGCACTTGTAAGAGCGTATAATTTATCTCCAAATATTTGATAAGCAAGCAATATCCTTTCCTTAGGAGTCTTATTCTTCATTGTTTTATTTATATGATCTATATTAATTTTTTCTTCCATTAATCCTTATTATACCAACATAAACTTAGATATAGCTTATCTATGTTAACTTTATAGTTTATACTAATTAGGTCATGAATTTAGATAAATACAACTATGAGCTCAACGAAGATAGGATTGCTATTAATCCACCAGAAGTTAGAGGATCAACTCGGCTACTTAAGCTATCCAAACAGACTGGTGATATTGTTGACGACTATTATGCAAATCTAGATAAGTATTTAAATTCTGGAGATCTTTTAGTTCTTAATGATACTAAGGTAATTAAAGCAAGATTAATCGCTAAAAATGAGGATGGTAATGCCCGGGAACTTCTAATCCTTGAAAGGCATGCAGAAAATTTCGATGAACATCGATTTAAGGTTATGTTTAGGAGAAAAATTCGTCCAGGACAAACTTTATATATCGGCGACAAACAGCTTGAAGTGGTTGATGTATATAATGATGGAACGGCCGATATTAAAAGTTCAGATAATCTATATGATCTTGCAGACAATTACGGCTCTGTGCCCCTACCTCCATATATGCACCGTGAAGCCGATGAGAATGATGTCTTGCGTTACCAAACAGTTTTCGCTAAAGACAAAGGCTCAGTTGCGGCCCCAACGGCAAGCCTTAATATAACTGATGAATTGTTAGGTAGATTGAAAGCCAAAGGCGTTAAGATTACTAGTCTTACTTTACATGTTGGACTTGGTACTTTTATGCCAATACGTGTAGATGACCTTAAAGACCACAAGATGCATAAAGAATATTTTCTAATTCCCTCCCCTACGGTTGATTTAATTAATGAAACTAAAGCCTCAGGAAAAAAGGTGATAGCCGCTGGGACGACTGTTACTCGGGCACTTGAATACAGTGCAGATAAAATTATGTCCCATAATAAAGATTTAGTTGGTGAGGCAGATATATTTATATATCCAGGATATGATTTTAAAATTGTCGATGGGCTAATAACTAACTTTCATGCGCCTAAATCTACTGTTCTTATGATGGCTGCAGCCTTTGCTGGTTGGGATAATCTATATAATGCCTATGAACACGCTAGTAATAATGGCTATAAGTTTTTGAGCTATGGGGACTCAATGTTAATAATCTGATTATATGAGTAAAACATTACACGAATTTAAAATAACTAAAAAACTCCCAGGAACACTTGCTCGAGCTGGTGAGATTACTACACCGCACGGAATAATATTAACTCCTGCTTTTATTGCTGGCGGAACTAATGCCACGGTTAAGGCGATGACTGGAGAAATGCTTGATGATATAGGTGCGCAGGCAGTGCTTGCTAACACATATCACCTAATGCTTCGTCCTGGAGTTGAAGTAATGAAAGCTGCCGGAGGAATAAATAAATTCATGAGCTATGATAAGCCAACATATACGGATAGTGGTGGTTACCAGGTATTTTCGCTTGGTGTTGCCTACAAGAAAGGTATCAATAAGGTTACTAATTCTGTTACTGGTGATTCTAAATCTGCAGTTCACAGTAACACTCAGCTAGCTAAGATTGATGATGAGGGAGTTAGCTTTAGATCTCACATCGATGGTTCTCCTCTTCGTATGACCCCAGAATCTTCAATGCAACTACAATGGGGTATTGGAGCAGATATTCATTTTAATTTTGATGAGTGTACTGCCCCGCTTGCACAGTATGATTATATTGTCGAAGCATTAAACCGTACACATTCTTGGGCCAAAAGATGTAAATCTGAGCATGAAAAACTTTGGAATGAAGCTGAATCTTTAGGCAATCCATACCAAGCTCTGTATGGGGTTGTACAGGGTGGTCGGCATGAAGAGCTTAGGCGTAAGTCTTCCAAGTTTATGTCTGATCTTGATTTTGATGGTTTCGGTATTGGTGGAGTCTTTGAACCAGGTGAAATTAGCGAAACAGTTAGATGGGTTGTCGAGGAGTTACCTGAAAACAAACCTAGGCATCTACTTGGTATGGGCAATCAAATCAGTGATTTATTCCTAGGGGTTGAATATGGAATAGATACCTTTGACTGTATTGCCTTTACTCGTCAAGCTCGGAACGGAAACATCTACACAAGAAACGGAAGAATTAATATAACAAATCTAAAGTATAAGAAAGATTTTACTCCAATCGACGATACTTGTGATTGCTATACATGTAAAAACTATACCAGTGCATACATTTATCACTTGCTTAAGGCCGGGGAGATATTGGGGTTAACTTTAGCATCATTACATAACGAATACTTTGCGATTAACCTGGTCGATAAAATTAGAGCTAGCATAGTAGATGATACTTTTTTTGATCTCAAAGATGAATATATTAAGCATTACCCTATCAATTGAATAGGCCACATTTTTAAGCTATACTGTTATTTGAAATAATATAATCAAGGTAATTAAATGGATATTAAACCAGTCAAGAAAAAACCTCAGAAGACACAAGTAATATTGTCTAAAAAAAATGACAATAAAACTGGCAAAACTTTCTTATATTTTCTGATTGGACTAGGACTAATTTCGGTCATAGTTGCATGTTGGGTCTATATATTTAAGAGTAATCCCAGTAACTATATTGAATCGGGTAACTATCAAGCAGTTGATGTAGGCTCTTCTGGTAATGATCAAATATATTTTGGAAAAATCGTTAATGTGAATAGTCAGAATTTAGTTTTGGATAATGTCTACTATATTCCAAATTCTTCGAAAGGCTCAAACATTCAACTTCAACCAGTTGTTTGTCAAATAGACAAGCCAAGCGATAGAATGGTGTTCAATAGAAGCAGTGTGAATTGGTATCAAAATCTACAACCAAGTAGTCAAGTTACAAGTGCAATAAATGACTATAAGAAAAATAGCTCATCTTCATGTCCGGCCACCAGCGCACCATCCTCCGAAACAACCAGCTCCCCAACATCTGACTCAGCTACCACACCAGCTACTACACCTACCTCACCAAGTACCAAGCCAGCAACTACAAAACAATAACTGCTATATATAAAGATCATTTAATGGAATTAATGACTAATCGTTATTTTTACATAAGCTTGATATAAATTTATATTATAAATTGACTTTAGTATGAGGACTTATAGCTAATATTAATATTGCCAAGCTGTACTATTCCATTCAGTGGTGCAGTTAGTCTTATTCTAAAAGTCATTAATCCAGCGCCGTTATTATAGCTATTATCGGTTACGGCTGTAATTGCACAGACACTAGTACTGCTTTGAGTAGCCCAAGAAGTACTAACCGGTATAACACATCCAGAAGTGCTTGGATTCCAGTTACCCGCTTCGGGTGTATTATTGTTCCATAGCCAAGCTGTGATTGTGCTCGATGCCGTACCTTTAGTGTCTATAGATATTGGATTTAAAGAAGCAAAGCTTGCAAAATCTGAGGGAATTGGCACCTGAATTATCACGTCATAACTTTGAGATAAGCTTTGGGATGTTGTCCATGAGTAGTTATTCTCACCAGGCCTGGCGGACAAGGTGCCAGTGCTTGTATCAAAACCTGCTGTCATTGTACCGATACTACCATTAGTCGGAGCTTGAGTAAAAGAAGCTCCATTATCTAGGACTGCTCCAGAGTATTCAGGAGTTAAGGTTATTGTTTTTGAATGTCGTGCATTGCCTGAAAGAGTTATTCCTGATGATGATATAGCTACGGTATCTGAACCAGTACCTATTGTTATTGTCCCACTTCCACTGCTACTTGTCTGTATGAATGCGCTGTTGCTAGCGTTATTAATAGCTAAGCTTCCCGATGCTCCTATATTTACTGCACCCGAAATAGTTCCGTTAATTGCAACGCTACCAGCTGCATTACCAATATTAACGGTACCGCCATTATTGTATGAAATTGAATAGGTTGTACCTGAACTAATAGCTGTTGTTCCAGTTGCAGTCAAAACTGTTGATGATGTGAATCCAGTTATTGGCTCAACTGTAGCAGTTGGAGTAGTGTTGATTGTTATAATTCCACCAACCATATTGCTATTAAATGAAGTACCTGCACCCGTTATTGTTGCAATAGATCCAACGGAAGTTTGTCCTACTGAGTTAGTAGAGTATGAAGTATTTCCGGAATTTATGTTTGTTGTAGAAACTGAGGATAAGGTAGATGTATTGCCATTTATGCTTATAGTACTTAATGAGTTACCGATAGATACAGTGCCTGTACTGCTCCCGGTGTTTATATTAGTATTGAAGTTTGAGTTAGCATTGATGTTAGTCGTTGCTCCACTAACACTAAGTCCGCCAGTGCCTTGGATTTGACCTGTGCCTGAGTTAATACCAACTCCTGTTATTGATCCGCTTTGATTTATATTACCAGCAACAGCCGATGCTGGACTTATTTGAACATATCCATTAGCTGATGGAGATATTGGCGCATAGTTAAGGGCTAGATTTGTGTTGTTGGTATAGTTACTGCTTAGGCTATTACTAAGGTTAGTGACACTTGAAGAAGAAGCATAGTTAGTACATGTGGTAAGATTACCCTGAGTACATATAGCATATGCATTAAGTGTAGGACTACCCGTACCTTGAAGTGTTAGACTGCTTAATGAGTTACCGATAGATACAGTGCCTGTACTGCTCCCGGTGTTTATATTAGTATTGAAGTTTGATGAGGCGTTTATATTCACATCAGCTCCACTCGTTGTTAAACCGGTGCTTGTTAACTTACCATTCTTATCAAATGATGCAACTACTGAATTAGAATTATTTGTAATATCTAATATATCTGTTGACTGGCCTGAAGTGCCACTGAATGTAGCGGTAACACTAGAGGCTGAGATGGATTTTATGTTTATATTTGTATCTGCTTGTTGAGTCGTTGAATTTTGGACGTAGTAAGGTGATTCTTTTGAAGGAGCACAGAGGTAAGCGCCACTACATATAGGAGTACCGTTGATTAAATAGTTTGAACCGGCTGCTATATTCACATTACCATTTACATCAAGTGTATAACCAGGTGTGTTTGTGCCTATACCAATTCGGCTGTTAGTTGTATCTGCTACAAAAAGATTGTCAGTTCCAGCCGCATTTTGGATTTGAAAGGCAGCAGTTGAATCTGAAGTATTTTGCTGCAAGACTGTACCTGTAAATGTCGAATTTCCACTAAGTGTATTATTGCCTGTATAAGTCTGATTTCCGTTCAGAAGTCCAATATTACTAGAGTCACTTAGATTTGTGGAACTAATTTGGCTACCGTTAATTTGATAAGCTCCTGCAATATTTACATTACCGCTTGCTGAGAAAGCTACCTTATTTGTACCGCTTGAGTTTTGGAGATCTAATAGGTCTGCAGATTGACCCGATGCTCCTTTTAAAATACCAACAATGCTTGAAGAGCTTGAAGATTGAATATTAAAGTTAGCATTAGTCTGGTTTGATGTTCCGTTTTGAATGTAGAATCCAGAGCCACCGATTGATCCACAGCCGGTAGAGTCACAGACCTTAGTTCCGTTAACATAGAGACCAGTTGAAGAGTTAATGTTTCCAGTGACATCTAGAGGATAATTAGGACTTGAGTTGCCAATTCCGATTCTTCCATTGGTTGTGTTGGCGGTAAATAATGGGTTAGCTGTTGCATCTTGAATGACAAAAGTTGAGGCAGAGTTTACCGTTGGAGCAACTGTCAAATTCCCTGCAACTGATACATTGCTACCTGTTTGGGTTAATTTAGAATTTCCAATGCTTTGAGTACCGTTGAATAGTGCTATAGTGCCGGTTGTGCCAGATCCTGAGAGAGAGCTACCCGTTCCACAATTACCAACTGTTGTACATACAAAATATGTTCCTGGTGTTGTTGCTGCATCAAACTGATAGTTAACACTACCGCTTGATGTACCGTTAAATCCAACTGTTGTTGTTCCGCCTGAATTAGTTGAACTTATTGTTGTTGATGAACCTTGAAGCGTTAGAGGGTTGCTAGTTGACCCTACAGTTAATGAAGTTGAAGGTTGAATTGAATTAGTAGTAATACCGCCACTGAAAGTATTATTTTGAGTAAAAGTATTAGAAGCGTTTTTAAGAGGAATATTTGAGCTGAGCCTTGAGTCAGATAAAGTTCCTTGGTTAATACTGCTGGCATTTAAGTTGGTTACAAGTGAGCCGTTTAGGGCCGGTATGTAGCCGATAGCTGTAGCTTGAATTAACTGATTTGCTCCATTGAATGAGTTTCCTTGCAGTGTTACGTCATTGCTTAGTCTTAGGTTGTTTATGGTGCCTGTTGTAACGTTACTAGCATTAATATTAGATAGTAGATGGCCATCACCACTAAAGTAGGCAGCTATATTGGTTCCAGATATGTTTATATTACCTGTTTGTGGTGTGCCTGGAGTTGCTCCTTGAATACTAACGTAATTTCCAGCTGTTTGGTAGTTACAGTTATTGCTAGCTCCTAAACAAACGTTTGAGGTAAGTAGTGAGTCATTTATTGTTCCGCTATTATTCGTTTGGACAAGTTCGTTATTTCCATTAAAGGTGTTGCCTTGAACAGTAACATTGTTGCTTAGTCTTGAATCAGATACAGTCCCGGTTGATACGTTAGAACCATTAATATTATTTATTTGAGAACCATCCCCTTTGAAAGAACCAGCTATAACGCTACCTGATACGTTTATATTGCCATTTTGAGGAGTGCCTGGTGTTGCGCTTTGAAGATTAATATAGTTACCAGCTACTTGATAATTTCCAGCAGCCTGATAGTTACAGTTGTTGGTAGAGCCTAAACATACATTACTTGAAAGTGCAGAATCTGGAACTGATCCTGTTTGCAAATTGGCACCGTTTAGGTTTGTTAAGTTACTACCATCTAGTGTAGTTAGTTTTCCGTCACTTCCAACCTGAACTAACTGACTTGCGCCATTGAAAGTATTACCTTGTAAAGTTACATCGCCAGTGAGTCTAGCATTATCTATAGTTCCACTTGATATATTAGAGGCATTTATATTAGTTAGGTTAGTCGCATCAAGAACAGGTAGTTGTGCGCTTGAGTTAAGCTGAACTAAATCGTTTGCTCCGTTGAAAGTATTACCTTGTAAAGTTACTGAACCGTCGAGCCCAATTAATACATTACCAGTTGTACCACCACCTGTTAGACCAGTTCCAACAGTTACTCCAGTAAGTGTTCCTCCAGCTGTTGAACTTATAGTTAATGTATTGGTTGCAGTGTCATTAACAACACTAATGTTACCACTTCCAACAACATCTATATTTCCACCGTTATTAATAATTCCATTAATACTAGAAACTATATTGGCTTGAATTGCACTGAGAGGAATGGATTGGCCAAGCTGTGTGACATTACTTGGAAGTTGTGCAGTATTTATTGTTCCGCTGGTTATGTTGTTGGCGTTAATTGCAGTTAGAGCTGATCCATTTCCACTTAAACTAGATGCTGTGATAGTACCACCAGTTACTATATTCCCTTGGATGCTAAGATTTCCTCCAGTTATATTACTTGAAGTCTTTATTGCCCCAGTGGTATTTAAGCTACCTTGTATCGCAACATCACCATTTAGACTTATAGATTGACCTGCAATCTGTGCAGGGGTGAGACTTGCTTGGTTATTAGATAAGGGAACATTAAGTGAAATGGTTTTAGAAACTTTAGTCGATGCTAAAGTCGAGGCTTTTTGCTTATTACTACTACTAACTAATTTGTAGGCACCAAAACCTATGACAGACATTAATACAAACCCTAATAAAGACAACGTAAGATATTTAACGATGAGATTTGATGGCTTCTTTATTTTATTAGACAAATTTGTGTTAGTTGAGTTTGTATAGTTTAAATTAGATATTTCAGATATAGGCTTATCAGAGGCATTTTGAGCAGCTAAATCATCGTTTACGTTTAGTGATCCTAGATTATTTTGGTCGCCAATAAAAGGACCTGAGTTTCCACTGGAAACCTGGCCATTAGGTTTATTATTATCTGGTAAATTATTACTAATTTCAGAATGCTTTTGGTTACCCTCTTGCACTAGTTACCCCTCTTAATGGTTATATATATTTTAGATACTCCATAAGCTTATTACAACCCCTGTTAATACAATAATAGCTAAACTTATTATTAACAGAGACAGAATTATCCACAGTCGATAAATACTTAATTATTTATTTCAATAAGTTATAATCAACGTATTAACTAAAAATTTGGATATTATATGAAAAGTGATTCAAAGATGTCAGGACTATCCGGCAATGAAATGTATTGTGTAGATTTACTTGGGTTCACTCCAGGAAATATTGTAATTGGAAATAGTGTATTTTCAATGGGTCTAATTGGCAGTATTGGCTCTAGTCTTAGAACTATTGCTGGCGGTGAAATTAAGCAGTTTACTAATATGATTGCTGAAGGACGAAGATTGTCGTTAGAGCGTTTCGATAAAGAGCTTGCAGAAAATAAGGGTTCTGGGGCTAGTGGCGTTAGCAGTCAGCTCGTTTTCCATCCAGGAAATATTGAATTTTTATCAGTTGGATCAACAATTCACAATCGAGATAATTCATCTAAAACCTTCAGCACAAGTGCAGACGGACAAGAGTTATTCTGTCAATGGGATGCTGGTTATACACCAATTAGTTTTGTATTTGGAAATGTTGCTTATTCTATTGGAATTGGTCGAGGAATTGTAGGATCTTTTAGAAAACTAGCTAAGGGTGAGGTAAAACAGTTTAGCGATATATTTAATACAACTCGTAATCTATCAATTGAGCGAATTAGTAATGAAGCAAAGATAAAAGGTGCTAATAGTGTCGTCGGCGTAAGAACAACAATTCTTCCAATAGCAACTACTGGTGTGCAAGAAATGGTTATGATCGGTACTGCCTCTTCTAATCCTAAAATCGAAGAAATTGCTAAAATGGTTGGCGGTGTAACAACTTCAGATCTTACGGCTGAGGAAACATGGAACGTTGCTAAATTGGGTTATGCACCAATGAAGGTTATTATTGGAACATCTGTATATTCATTAGGTTTTATCGGGGGTGTAGCATCAGCTTTTAAGAATCTTGTTAAAGGTGAAATTAGTCAGATGACAGAGTTAATTTATGGTGCTCGTGAAAATTCACTGGCTAAAGTTAAAGCACAGGCCGATGAAATTGGAGCTGATGATGTACTTGGTATAAAAACTTATGTATATAGCCTAGGAGGTGGAGTTATAGAATTTTTGGCTATTGGAACTGCGGTTAAGCGAGTTTCAGGTGTTGCGCCAAAAACCGCCAATCTTCCACCACAAGCAATAATTAGAGACAAAGATACATTTTATAACACCGCCAATTATGCATATGGTTCAACTCTACAAAATCCTTCGAGAATTTAAATTTTATATTTTTACTTGATGAAAATTTATATAATAGATTAAAGTATTATATAATTTTTTCTAAGAGAGGAAAATCAATACTATGCAAGAAGTCGACAAGATTAAGAGGAAACTAGTGTTAGTGAATGCTACCCTGTTCTTTTTTTTGATATTAACTATCAGACTAATTGTGATGCTAAATGATAATATCGTTAACTATAATAATATAAAATTCATAACAAATAACCGAACTGCTTCTATTATGTTTGACGTTAATTCATATTATGTAAATAAAGCTGGTTATGGCTCAGTAACTGGTTATAATATTTTACATAATAATCTTGTAACGGTAGCAATAAACCTATCTGAGTACAACAGTGCCTGTAATAACAGTAAAGTATCATCTGTAACTTTTTACACTAAGATAAAAGGAGTTAACACTCCAAGCTGTGTCAATAAAAATGGTTCTATTGTCATTACAAATATTATAGAAAATTACAAATGGTACCAAATTGAGATATCGTCACTGAATCATAAGACCCCAGTAGATAAAATAACTATTCAAAAAATATTAACATCATTTGAGGTTTCTTCATGAACCAAAGACAATTCAGACAAAAAACTATCAATGACTTTCGTAAACTTTTAAATTATGAATATATAGTTTTAATATTATTAATTCTACTTTGTTTGTTGATATCATTTGGAATTTATTATAGTAATATTAATTATCGTACAATAAAATATAAGTCTAATAATGATACCTACTCATTAAGTTTTTCTCCATCATCATCCATCCAAGGAGTTCCAGAATCAACGTATTTACTAGGTAATAATTTAGGTAAAAATAATACTATTGCATTACATATTTTCAGAACAATAAATGTAAGCAACTGTAAGGTTAACTCGAGTGAAAACTTAATTATTTATTACACACCAATTGATGGAACTAACTACCCAACTTGTACATCGGATGGAAGTTTCTTTCTTCAGACTAATGCTAAAATAAAAAATGTTTGGTATGAAATAGATATCTACTCATACAATAAATCATATCCTGTTGATAAACTTACTGCCCAAACAATTTTGAAATCATTTAAAGTAATTTATAACTGAAAACTATCAATACTTTCTAATAACATCTCTGTTCTTAAGTCTAATTCTCTGGTTAACCTTTCGGCTGATTCTGGTCTATTCAATTCAATATCAACAGCATTTATAATGCGACCAGCAACATTTATTTCATTAGTACTCAATCTTAAATCTTCTCGAACATAAATCGTATTTGCTCCACTGTCATTTTCTAATGTACGTTCATTTTTTATACTTTTCACTTGTAATTTATAAGGATTTTCTATTGGTTCATTCACATCAAGTTTGGTAAATATATTAATGTCCCAAGTTGGCACCGAGGATTTATTAATACAACTATCACCATGATCTTCTGAAAAATAACTTTGTACTGGCGACCATGTTGCCTCTGGCATTTCATTGATAGAAAAACGTTGGGCTAAAAGCAATACCGACATTTCTGCTAAGTGGCCTCTGAGTTCAATATTGTCATTATTCTGAGAAATTGGATCAAGGCTAGATAGTTTAGAATATTTTACAGATTCACTTACTAAACCCCTATAAGCATTTACCGCTTCAGTTTGACTTGGTAATCGTTCATATGAATTAATTTTCCGATATAGATCTATTTGACTAAGTTTAGCTCCAGCTTTTGCAATAGTCGACGTGGTTGTTTTGTTTTCACTAGAATTATTGGCTTTTGTATAACTATTTTTAGCTATTCTAATCCATTCTAATGAATCCTTATGTGGTACATGCAATGATCTTTCAAGTGCAATCTCACCGATTAAATATTGTCCAAAACCATTTCTCTTACTTAATTTATGGGTAGTTTGATCTATATTAGACAAACCATTTAGATAATCATCTGCATACTCAAGGGCATTTCTATCCCTGTATTTAGGTGTTTTTCTGAGCAGATTGAATTCATTCATAAAAGATTACTATACCATAAACAAAATCATCTTACAACAAAATAGATCTAACTTTTTATTTCACAAATGTTCAACCGGCAGTATCCCAAGAATTGCCCAGTATTGATCCATGAATAAGATATATTGGCTTATGAAATATAGTTTTTTTTCAGCAACTTCTTTAGGGAGATTGATTATTCTTTCGTTTTCATAATAAGTTTGGAATAATCTAGCTATTTCAGATCCATAAAACAATAACTTATGAACTTCATGATCACTTGCTATATTTTTGATTAATTCCGGTAATTTCGACATAGTTTTGACTAAATTAATTTCATACTCATTTAAGTAATCTATTGAATTTGAGGAAAAAATATCGTTCTCTTTTGCTTTGCCGATGATCGAATGAGCTCTAGCGTATGAATACATTACGTAGAAATATGGGTTTTGGCTTGATTGCTGACTAGCTAGCGTTAGGTCAAAATCTATTCTATTGTCAGAAGATCTAGATAGGAAAAACCATCTGGCTACTGATGATGCATACTCTCTTCCAACTGCAGATTCTAAATTTTTTATTAGTTCATCAATAGTTACGTATGTTCCGGCACGCTTACTCATCTTAACTTCAATGCCTTCGCTCATTAATCTAACAAATTGAATTAATATAAAGTCTAGCTCAGCTCTCGGAATTAATTCCTTAATTGTAAGTTTTAGTGATTCAACTTGGCCTGCATGATCAGCACCCCACAACTTAATCGAGCGATCAAAATTACGTTTATTGAATATATTTACGTGATAAGCAATGTCATTTAATAAATAGGTGTAGCTTCCATCGGACTTAACTATTACTCGATCGCGTTCATCACCATAAATAGAAGATTTTATCCATGTTGCATTATCCTTTTCGTAAGACAATTGCATTTTTTCGAGTAAATCAATTACATCTTTCACCGAACCATCATCAATTAGCGATTGCTCTGAAAACCAAACATTAAAATTGATGCCAAGTGTGTTTACGGCTTTTTTAATTTCTTCGATGAGTAAAGCAACTGCTGTTTTTGCTAGCTTACTATCGTCATTTAGGTCATCTTTATTGATTGCTTTGACCAAATCTTTTATATACTCACCGGAATATTGTCTATTCTCAGGGTTAATGAGGCCAGCTTCAGCTTTAATGGACTCAACTAGTTTTCCAATTTGTACGCCACCGTCATTAACGTAATATTCTTTTGTAACTATGTAGCCACATTTGGTGTAGATATTAGCTAGTACGTCTCCTAAAAAACCTCCACGGGCATTTGCTAGCGTCAATGGACCGGTTGGATTAGCTGAAATGAACTCAATTTGAAGTTTGTTGTTATTGCCCAAATTGTTCTTTAGGTAATCTGAATTGATACCTTTGATTATTTCTAGCCAGTAATTTTGATTCATCGTTATATTGATATAGCCAGAACCTGCAGCTTCAACTTTTTCGATATATGATTCTTTTATTAAAGGAGCTAGCGTATTTGCTATTTCTCTAGGAGAGGTTTTAAGAGTTCTTGAAAGTTCAAATGCTATATTTGAACTAAAATCTCCAAATTCTGATTCAGAATAATCTATATGGGTCGAAATAATGTTAGTACCATAGTGCTCATTGGCTAAATCTAAAACTAATTTCGCTAATTTATCTCGTATCATATTAAATATTATACAGTAGATGAGATTAATATATTAGCTGTACCAATCTAACATAATTATATAACTCATTTGTTGTGTAGTTCCCGAATATATTTTTTTATTAATTAAATTACGAACAGAAATTACGTTTTGATATATTCAGATATGAAAAAAAGAATACGATATTAAGATATTGCTATTATTAAATATAATATTTGAAACAAGCAAATTATCTTTGAAATAATTTATACATTTTTAGCTTTTCTGGAATCTTATTTACGTAAGGTATGTATGGGAAAGCGATGAGAAGAAGTATGAATAGTCCAATTAGTACTGCTGTATCTCTATCTCCATTGGAGTCATTCTTGAAAATGGTATGAACTGCCAATCCGATTGGAGCTAACCACCAGGCACCAACAGGATTTTTACTACTTTCTTCATGGAGCATTCCGTATTGATCTGTTGTCAGATTTAGCGTAGTTGCCTTTTCTTCAAGTACACCAGTGTCTGCTAAGAATCTAAGTACGTAAGTTGTATGATTCCCGGTAGCAAAGGTATCGTTAGAATTTGCTATATTCTGCTCATATAGTCCTGTTGCTGCCATTTGAACAAGAGAGTTGATAAGATCATGGGTTGGAGTTTTAGGAGCTGTTAGATTTGAGCTATCCTCGTAATATTTAACTAGCTGACTAATTTGACTGGTTTTTGTGTCTTCAGGTAAATTGTTAAAGACTGTAAGCTGGTTTTTAATTTGCGGATTTATAGTCAGTAAAGTTTTATATGGATTATCTATGTAAATATTCTTTGTGCTAAAAGTATAGGGATTGATACTGTCCATATAATTAGCAGTATCTGATGAGCTATTTAATTCAGCAGTCAGTGTCTTTCCAAGTAAAGATGGGTCTGAAATAGCAATTTCCTTGATTGTAACTGGCTTTAGGAATGGCGATGGGAAGATTATAGCTAAGGCAACTATAACAATAATTAGGATTCCACCCCTTTTAAATAGCAATCCATGATTAGCAGGAACTGTTTTTGCTATATTTTTATTAGCCCTTTTAGGATTTGATAGTCCTAATAGTCGAACTAAAGAATAGTGAACCAACAGAATGAGGCCTATTATTGCTGGAATAATGACGATATGAAAGCCATACATCTGTTTGTAGTTTAGTGTATCTATTAATTTACCCAAATAGCTTCCGTTATAAAAATCTGCACCTTGCAAGCTTCGCCACTGCGAAGAGTAATCACCTCTTAATACGTAACCGAACTCAGTTTCAGCCATTACGAATACAAACATAAGTACACCTAATATCCAGACTAATGTCCTGGGCTTTTTGTAGCCAGAAGTAGAGAAAACTACAAATAAGTGCAATATTATGAATAGCACAAATGCTTGAGTTGACCAAAGATGAACACTTCTAAAGAAAACACCAACTGGATTAATAAGCCACCAATTTGGCCCAAATATTATCATGATAATACCAGTCAAAAGTAGCAGAATAAATGAAATCATAGACAAAAAACCCAGTGAATAGAAGAACTTATTGCCAAACTCCGGTACTTTTTGAATCATTAAGATAGATAATTTATTGAGAGCAGAAATGTTATTTTTGTTTTTCTTAAGCATAATGGGCAGTATACTCCTTTTTTAAGACTTGTATTTTTTATTATGAATTCAATCAATAGATAATTATTGCTAATCTATCTCATATGATTAAATATACTGATGAAGTTACAAATACTTATAATACATGGCGGCAATACTTTTGCTAATCATTCGGATTACATAGACCACATTAAGAATATTGAGATAGATAAGACACGGCTTTATTCTACTATTGAATGGAAGCAGACTATTCCCAACAGACTAGGTGTTAATTATGAAGTATTGAATCCTAGAATGCCTAATGCTTCGTACGCTCGATATGATGAGTGGAAATTATATTTTGAAGCTGTAACTAAAGTACTTGATAATAATGTTATTTTAATTGGTCATTCACTCGGTGGAATATTTTTAGCTAAATACTTATCTGAAAACAAATTTCCTAAAATTATTGACGCCTTATTTCTTTTAGCTGCACCATTCGAAGAAAACGGAGAGAGCCTGGGGGATTTTAAGCTCGGTACTAATTTTGATAAATTGAATAAGCAGGTTAAAAAAATCTACATACTGCACTCAGAAGATGACCCGGTAGTGCCTATCACTGATTCAGACAAGTATATTTCTGCACTTCCATCAGCAGAACTCGTAATATTCCATGATAAAGGTCATTTTAACACTGAAGAATTTAGCGGTCTTGTCTATTTAATTAAAGATCTATAGTTTAGAGTACCACTTAGCAAATTCGTAATAAATCAGTTCGTCTGGTTTTTCAGCTAGGTCACCATCGTCATGATGCTCAGCTAGTGTTTTTCCGTTTAGCACAACTACCTGTTCAATCGAATTTCCCTTACCTTTTGGTTCCATTACAAATTCACAAGGTATCTCTTTGGAAAAAACTTTCATGCCATTTTTATCTATATATACAGTACAGTCAGTTATTATAATTGACTTATCTTTTTTATCTTTCATGAGATTGATAAAATCTCGGCTTTCAAGCCATTCTGAAACATCTTTCATATAGCCCCCGGGAAAGCCATTAAGAGCAGTTATAGACCAAAACGCATCGTTTACTATCAAAGGTTCCTTAATTGCATTAAATGCGTCCCTAGCCTTCTGCTTGGTAATATTGATTGGGTCATGATCTTGAATTTCATTTATAAATACGGATTTAGGTTCTACATTTATATCGAAGAGATCACAGCTAGATCTGGCTTCTCGTATCTTTCTTTGATTGCCTGTTAAAAATATAATATTCTTCATGAGTATTTCATCCTAAAAAATATTATATAACATATTTATCATTTTGAACTATAATAGCTCTATGGCTAGATGTGCTTTTGGAATTATTAGGAATAAAGAAGGTAAAATATTGCTTGTTCAAATTGCGCCTCCTTTTAGTGAGCATCATAAATGGAACTTCCCAGGTGGTGTTATTGAAGAATATGAAGAATTAGAAATAGGACTTGCCCGAGAAGTATTAGAAGAGACAAATATTGTCTGTGAAATTACAGAAATGATCGATAAATTTTCCACTGATAATCCAGAAAATGATATCCATATCTTCAACGGAAACTACACCTCCGGTAAAATTGAACCAGATACATATGAAGTTCTCCAGGCCAAATGGTATTCGATATTAGAAGCACTAGAGCTTCCAATGGCCCATAATTCTAAAACATATATAGAAAAATTAAGTAGGCTGTAATTATCTGATGAAAAAGATAACAACTAATGAATTGACTGAAAGGTTAAAAGCCGGAAAAATTAAACCGCGACTTCGTAGTAAGCTTCGATTTAATCCTGATAATATTGAAAATTGGGAAGATATGGAATTTATCGCCGTATTTGATCAGAATCATAAAGAAGGAGTTATATTACTAGATAATTCTAATCATTCATATGTAATACCTTTTAACTTAACAACTGGACTTACTAATAAGAGTACGGGAAGATCAAACGCTATTACTTGTGATTTTTGTACTACATGGCAGATTGGCAAAAGAGCTGCTAGTATAACAATTATTAATCCTACCGAACCTAATCGGACATTTGGTTTTCTTTGTTGTACAGATCTTGATTGCAGCTCTCACGTAAGAAATAAAACTGCTGAATCGGTATTATCTAGAACTCAGTTAAGAGAAGACCTAACCGTAAATGATAGAATAGTTAGATTAAAGAAAAATCTAATTAAAATTATTGAAAACACTAATATTCAATCTCTTTAAATTTATTAGTGTTACAATTATCTCAATATGAAGACAGAAGAAAACGTTACATATAGAGCATCGATTGGTGCATTAATAGTTGACTCAAGAAAGAGATTTTTATTGACTGAATTAACAGACGCAAAACCTAAAGAATGCGATTTTGTTAAAGGTGGAAGACGAATCGGAGAAACCGAGTTACAAACACTCCATCGTGAAATAGGAGAAGAACTTGGTAATGATTTTGAATATGAAGTTATTGAAAAAAGTAATTGGAATGTAATTTATGAATGGCCAAAAGAACTCCAAGATAAATTAGGATATTACGGACAAGCAAGAACTAGTTATTGGGTAAGGTATAAAGCTGGAGATATAAAATTGGATTCAACTGAATTAAGAAAATCATACTGGGTTGATGAGTATGATTTAGCAGGTTGTCTTTTGGGGTTATTTTCAGAGGGTTATATTAAATCACTCTCTCTTGAGTGGGAAATTATAAAAAATAATCATTCTGAGTTATTTAATTAGTAGATATCTATATTTTCTTAATAGATAAAAAGAGCCAGTTATTATGAGTAATTCATCATCTGATTTTAATAGTTCGGCTAACGCAGATAATGGATCGGCAATAAATGTAATTTTTATCTTATTTGTTGATTTATTTGAGTTATAGAACTTGTCTTTTAGCTGATTATTATCCAAGTCCAGCAACGTAGTAATTATTAAATTATTCGATAACTGAAGAATTGATAAAATAATTTCATTATTTTTGAGCAAATCATCTGAATCTAGAGTAAGAAGAACTCTCATAGATTTACCTGGATATATTTTCTCTATATCATGAACTAAAGTTCTAATTTTCTGAAGATTATGTGCCCCGTCTAATATAACTGTTTTTTTATTATCTTTAATTACTTCAAATCTTCCAGGAATTATAATACTTGCAGCTTTTTCTAATTGTAATTTATTCAGTTCAGCCTTATTATTTTCAACTATAATATTGCTAACTAAAGAGTTTGCAAGTATAAAATTTCTTTTTTGGAAATCATTTAGCGGTAAAGCGTATTTTCTTTCTTTTGGATGATAGACTGAGGCATTATTTAATTTAGCCACTTTTTGGATTATGTTGTTTATCTCATTGCTCTGTTTATAGCAGAATACTTTACTATTCTTTGTAATAATACCAGCTTTTTGCTTAGTTATTTGAGCTATGGTATTACCCAGTAATTTAGTATGGTCTAAACCAATATCTGTAATTACACAAATTTTATTTGGATTATCGACTACATTCGTTCCATCAAGCAATCCACCAATACCTACTTCAATAACTGCATAATCTACATTTTGTTTATTGAAATACCAAAATGCCATGGCTATTAAAAATTCATAATATGTTATCTTTTCATCAAAAGTATTTATAAGTTCAATAAATTCGTTGAAAGCTTTTATATAATCCGTTTCATTCAGCGGTGTAAGGTTTATCTGTAGTCTTTCATTAATCTCATCAATGTGTGGCGATATAGACATTCCAGTTGAGTATCCAGCTTGTTTAAGAAGTGAGGCTATATAGTAACTAGTTGATGTTTTGCCCGATGTTCCAGCAACGTGAATAATTTTGATTTTATTTTGAGGATTGCCCAGAAACTTCATCAAGTCTTTCATGCATTTCAGATTATATGGCTGGGTAGTTGTTGTATGTTTAAATCTTCTCAGGTATTTATCTATATCTTTAAAGTTATTTATATCCTTCATATCTAGGATATTATCCTAATTTTATTAGAATGCGCAATATATATAATGGAAAATTTCATCTAATCAATTCAATATGTAATAATTGGAATTAGGACATATTTAAATATGAATAATATTATACAGATAAAAACATTACCTAAAGTCCCATATATAGATAATGGAGATAATATTGCTGATATAATTATTGCTTCTGCTGATATAGCCAAAATAACTTTTAAAGAAAATGACATATTGTGCGTGTCTTCAAAGGCAGTGTCCATTTCTGAAGGCAGAATAATGTCTTTAAATGATGTAGTTGTTAGTGATGTAGCAAATAAAATCCATAAAAAAATTCCTCGTAAAGATCCTAGAACAATTCAGGCAATAATAGATGAGACCGGTTCTCCGGATGGAAGTCGAATAGATCTAGATATTAACTATATAGCAGGCTGGCTACCTAATGGGTTAAGGTTAACAAGTTCAGGTGTTGATAAGAAAAACTCAGACGAGGTAATATTACTGCCAAAAAATCCAGATAAAAGTGCCAGGGAGATTGGTGAAAAAATTCATTCTGTATTTGGAGTAAAGGTAGCAGTTATTATAACGGATAGTGATGGTCGTGTTGAGAAGCGTGGAGCTACGCAGCTTGCAATAGGATTATATGGAATACCGCCTATCAGGTATGCTGAGTCAAAAGATGAAGAAGGAAAGATAAATAAATCCGAGGAAACAATTTCGGATATGTTAGCTGCTTCTGCAGGGCTTATTATGGGCCAAAGAGGAACAAATAAACCAGTTGTTATAATCAGTGGATTTGAATTCGAATTTGATGATAAAAGTACAATTTTAGAATCACTTAGTAGGGCTAATCTTGTATAGATGTAATATAGTCTAAAATCTCTTCAAAATTATCATAATTATGATGAATATTTCTTACTTCTTCCGTAGGGATAAACATACGTTCTGAAACTTCATGCATTGGAACAAAGTCATTAACCTTAATAGCATCAGCAATATAAAGTAACTGATAGCCTTCATCGGGATATTTCTTATTAGATTCTAGGTTTTTTAATTTTTTTGTCTTCCAATAGCCAATTAGTTTAAGATTACTTATTTCAACATTTGCTTCTTCAATACATTCTCTCCTTAAGCATTCTTCTGGGGATTCATTTGCTTCTATATGACCACCCGGTAGTCCCCAGCCACGTATTGGTTTAGTGAGTAGTAAATTACCGTTATTGAATACTGCGCCCATTACAGAAGTTATATTGTCTGTGTTATCGGGCAAAGATTGAGAAATATGAAATTGAACTTCTGTAGAATTATCCTCGCCCCAGTAATTGACATTAAACTTCATAAACTCCATAAACTCCATCGAACCATAATAATTATATTTTTTCATAGTACTGAGTTATTGACAAATTTACAATGCTATTCTATAGTTTTAGCATGAGTTCAATAATTATAAACTCAACATATTATGTCCGCATTTATCTGGCGGACTATTATTCTGTATCATAATAAATATAAATGAATCGAGACTTAACCGCCAAAAAGGCGGTTTTTTAATTTAACAAGTAAAGGAAAAGGAATGAATAAAAATACTAAATTTGGAGTTATAGGGTTTGGAGAATTTGGGAAGTTAGTCGTACATAAGCTATTACCAACAGAATCTAAAATATTCGTAAATGATAAAAATAAATCACTGAATTTAAAAAGCAATATAAAGTTTGATGATCTTAGGACTGTTTGTTCTGCTAACGTAATAATACTAGCTGTACCATTTGATGCCTATATCGATCTACTCCCTAAGATAGCTAAACTAATCAATAAAGATACGCTTGTTGTTGATGTTTGTTCTGTGAAAATTGAGCCTCATGAGCTATTTAAGATAAATGGGTTATTTAATCGGAATAACATACTCATGACCCACCCTCTTTTTGGTCCACAGTCATCAGTCAATGGAGTGGCAGACATGGACATAGTCATAACCAAACAATCCGGTGAATTATCTAGACAACTTATCAATTTTTGGCAGAGTATTGGATTAAAAACTACTCATTTGTCTGCAGATAAACATGATTTTGAAATGGCAAGAGTGCACGCTTTAACTTCATTTGTTGGTCGGACACTGTTAAATATGGATATTAAGGACTCATCAGTACCAACTAATTATTTTATTCAACTACTTTCACTTATTGATGTTGAGCAGCATCATAGCAAAAAGTTATTTGAAACCATACAAAGACATAATCCATATGCTAGAGATATTAGAAAAAAGTTTATCGAAGCTGCAATTTCACTCGATAAATCTATTCAATAGCTTTAATGTTTATGACAGCTAAAAACTTGAGAACTGATATAATCTAATCATATGGACAAAAAATTAAATAAAAAAGGTAATCCCCTCCTAGCAGTTTTTTCTACTATTTTTATAGATATGCTTGGAGTTGGAATTCTTATTCCAGTCTTCCCTCTTCTTATATTACCGCATAGTCCATACCGAATAACTCCAACTGGATGGAGTGTAGCAGATGGTTTTATATTACTTGGCTGGCTTAGCGCTGTTTATCCCCTAGCTCAGTTCTTTGCGGCTCCAGTTCTTGGTCAACTATCTGATAGGTATGGTAGAAAGATTGTACTGACAGTATCAATTATTGGAACTTCCTTGTCCTATGCGCTATTTGCTATAGGAGTAGCCACCAAAAATATTCCTTTGATGTTCATAAGCAGAATAGTCGATGGGCTAACAGGGGGCAATATTTCTGTTGCACAAGCTGTTATTGCAGATATTAGTACTCCAAAAAATAGAGCAAAGAATTTTGGGTTAGTTGGAGCGGCTTTTGGTCTTGGGTTTATTTTTGGCCCATATGTTGGGGGTAAACTCGCGGACCCTCATGTAGTAAGCTGGTTCAGTGCTTCAACTGCTTTTTGGTTTGCAGCAATTCTTTCGGCCATTAATGCGGTAGTTGTAATTAGGTTCCTGCCTGAAACTATTAAAAAAAGATCTGCCAAGTTTACCCTGCACATTTTAGAATCTTTCTCGAATGTGATTAAGGCATTTACTAACACTGGCATTAAAAACATTACCCCATCTACATTTTTGTTTAATGCTGGTTTCACATTTTTTACCACATTCTTTGCAGTTTTTCTAGCTGTAAGGTTTGGATTTTCACAAGGCAATACTGGTGATTATTTTGCATATTTTGGAATTTGGATTGCCGTAGTTCAAGGCGGCCTAATAGGAATAGTCTCTAAGAAATTTAAGGATTACCAGGTGTTGAGGTATAGTTTTTTTGGTGCTGCAATAACATTCATGACATATTTATTAATACCCAATGGTCAGCATAGATGGTTATTCGTAATTCCTCCGGTACTGGCTTTATTTACAGGTATGACCCAAGCATTTTTGCCATCTATTATAAGTAGAGTCACGCCTAAGGAAATTCAGGGCGAGACACTTGGAATTAATACTAGTGTCAGTGCTTTGGCACAAGCAATACCGGCAATCATAGCTGGGTACGTTGCAACCATTAATACATCGGCAACAGTCATTACAGCTAGTGCACTTATTGGATTAGCAGGATTAGTTTTTTGGGTTCTCTTCAAACCTAAGAAATTCAATACAAATATTTAATAAATGCTATTTATTTGATTAGAGAAATTCTTCAACTTATCAAAGGGTTTGATTTTCAATTCAGTAGTTTTATCATCTTCATTCATCTTAGCTCTTGTAGTTATATAACGTTCTGGAAGATATTTAATTCACTAGAATCTTTCATAAGCAATAGGTCATTGGATGATATTTTATTCCGCGTAAAACCCGTTCCAGACTTATAGACTATTATTGCGTCAGTTCCCGGAATACAAGCAATGATACTAAACCCTGTCGAAGTTATCTTAGACTGCAAATCAGTATTGCTCGCCGAAGTAACCGGTTGCTGAACAATATCAGTAACAGATCTTACTGGAGGAGATTTCGCTCCCGGGATAACAGCACCATTTTCAGCAATATCTTTTACTTTCGGTATATTGTTAGGCATTTGTTCTGGAGTAAATTTATTGCTTTTCGAAGATGAATTATACCATAAGTTTTATATATCTTTTGCGATAACTCTATGATACAATTCATCTAATTGATATAAATAAAAAGAAAGTATTAAAAAAATGAAATATTTTAAATTAAAAGAATTAGATAATAAAGGTTTTAGTCTGCATTATCTTCTGCCCTTGATAATCATAGCAATTATAGCTTCAATAGGTGCGAGAGTTATTTTTACGAGTCACGCACAGACACCTACGAAGATTCCTAAAATAATTTTGAGCTACGGTCCAGATCCTACTCAGACAGTTCAAATATATGCCCAGACACAACCAAATTCACCAGTTGTCGTTATGGTCCATGGAGGAGGCTGGAAATCGGATGTCAACGCAAACATGGAAAACATTAGCGCTGAACAGCTTAGAAATAATGGTAACGTAGTTTTTGACGTTAATTATCCTTCAGACTCAGACACTATGCCAGCTTTTCCCAACGAGATAGACAGTGTAGTGAGTGCAACTAATTATGCTATTGCAAATGCTTCCATTTACAATGGAAACGCAACGAAATTAACTTTACTCGGCGGGTCGTCAGGCGCCCAGTTAGTAGCTATGGCCGCACTGCAACTTAACAGCCTTAATAAAGGTACAGTTTCTCAAGTAATAACCCTAAGCGGACCATTTGATTTTCCTTTATTAATAGCTAATTGGGCGGCTACAGATGGTCCCATCGGTGACTTGCATATAAATAACGAAATGGACGCCTTGGGATGTTCGAAGCCGTCTACATGCCAAGTGAGTATTGAGGATAAATGGTCACCAGATAAGCAAGTCACACATGATAATTGTCCTGCAAATTGGTTAATACTCAACGAGAGCAATGAGACAATGCCAGTAGAACAGGCAGATGTTATGACTCGAGCCTTAAAAGCTGTAAACTGTAACGTAACTGAAACCATAACTTCTGGTACTAAGCATTCATTTGCTTACTTTCATCCATATGATAACGGTCCTATCATAGGGAATTTTTTAACCAGAAAATAGATTATTTTAGAATATAATTAATAGCGCTTTTAGGATGAAAATAAGATTTCGAATTTTATGTTTATATAAGTTATAGTTTACGGTCTTCTAATATATAAGATTATTATAAAAATATCCCATGATTAAGAGTACATAATGTTGGCTCTAAGCTTATTGCTCAAAAAAAACAAAGAATAGATTATAGATTATTTTATATATCTAAACTTCCATAGTTGGATATTTAAAAAAGTACAGTAATGTACTAATCATTGATGATGCACTTGTTCATGAGCTACACTTAACAAATTAACTAAACAAATACTACAAAAATGATTTGCAATAGCATACTACGGACTTGTTCTTGTAGCATCTCCATCAGTGAATTAGTATAGTTAATTGAATTTGGCTGAGCGTACTGGTCTAGAACATTATTACAGGGATGAACAATAATCAGACACTAATGCCTGGACTTGTTTCGATGAATATAGCCTAACTTCTTAAAATGAGACAAATGAGACACCTATGCGCCTGCTATCCTTAAATTCCTCATATTAATAAAATTTGAGGTGGCTTCCATGTATTTCAAATATTCATCTACATCGTTAGGTATTGGTGAAGAGGCAAAATTATCGAAAGGAACAGCGATCTTGACGGAAGTATAGTCATCAGATACCGCATCCTGGAGTAAAAAGAACTCAATATATTCCTTAAAGCCACCGAATATATCAAAGAAATCCTTATATCGTGTAAGTAAAGCGTTTAACGGGCTGCTTTCTCCCAGGTAGAAGCGCCGAATGCACTCGATAGTTAAGTCTAAACGGTCTACTATTTTTTTGTTGAAGCCTCTTTCGGCTATAAATGCGGTAGTTGTAATTAGGTTTCTGCCTGAAACTATCAAAGAAAGATCTACCAAGTTTACCCTGCACATTTTAGAATCCTTCTCGAATGTGATTAAGGCATTTACTAACACTGGCATTAAAAACATTACCCCATCTACATTTTTATTTAATGCTGGCTTCACATTCTTTACCACTTTCTTTGCAGTTTTTCTAGCAGTAAGGTTTGGATTTTCACAAGGCAATACTGGCAATCATAGCTTCAATAGGTGCTAGAGTTATTTTTACAAGTCACGCACAGACACTTACGTAGATTCCTAAAATAATAAGGCAAGAGTATATCTATTGACATTTATCAATAAAGATATATTATAATGAAAATACTTAGAGAAAAATTTTTTATGAAAACGTACGATGGAAATTCAGAAAATCAACCTCTCGGAGAAACACTCCCTCTAAACGATCTAACCTCGGGATTTGAAGTATCACCAGTGATATTCGCGCTAGTCCATCTCAATAAACCTTTTGATGTGGCAATGATTGCTCAAACTGTAGCATCTACTTGTCATGTGCGAGTTGATTTAGTTGGACAGAGTATCGATTTCGATCATCCAAAAGTCGTTACAAAGCTAAAGTCGTGGGTCATATCTGATCCAGTTAAACTTTTGAGTGGAAAGAGCTCCCAATATGAGAGTATTGATGATTTGAAACAAAAAAATCGTGAATCACGTTTAATAGGAGCCGTTGTTACGGGCGGATCAAACCCATTCCAGTACGAATGGGAAGATAATGACATCATCGTCATTGGTGGTGCAAATGGTCTCTCAAGACAGGATGTAGAGCAAATGGACGACACTATTACTATACCTACAGTACCTGAAGTAGAATTCCTTACGGTTAGTACAGTTGTGTCTTCTCTTACATACCACATTCTTACACAAAGAGGGTTGTGGAATAAATTAGCTAGAGGGTAACGTTATGAACACGCACATAGATTTACTGAAAGGAAAAGTCATCTATCTCGTTGTTAATGCCGCACCAGCATGACCGGCATCGTCTACCGAATATCCGGCTAATAATATACTAGTACGGCCATTAGTCTGTTTTAATTGTACGGGTGTGAACACGCTAAGTAGCTGAAGCGGATTACTGTTGCCGGTGACTTTAGCTGTGTCGCGATATAGCTTCCAGCCGACCCAGCTTGCACTCACTATTCCAATTAATAAGACAGCACAAACGACACTCAGAGCTAGTCTTTTTAGACTAGGTCGTCTAAATCGAAGCTGGTGAGATATAAATGATTGCTCTCCATCACCGTAGTCCAGTGGCGGTACAGTCGCTTTACGATTTAAAATGATTCTAGACACTATTCACATCCTTAAACTATTTACTAAAGTCCGCACCAGACAAGCTGCTAGCGAGACTTCCTAAAAGTTTATTGAATAGACCTTAAAATCTATTTAAAACGCCTGTTTATCTAGTTGGAAGATGTAGGTGGAGCATTACCACCAGCGCTAGGGTTTACTAAAATACGAGATGCTTGGCTCGAGCTGGAACTATCGGCAATGACCGCAACGGTAGCGCCAACGCTTATGTCGCTTGTTGTGACTGTCTGGCTGTTGTCTGTAATCGTCGTAGCGCTCGTAATACTAAAGGTTTTACTAGAGCCACTTGACTGGTCATTAACGGTTATGCTGGACGCATCAACTGCCGTTACAGAGCCGAAGGTCGGTCGCTGTCCTCTGAATCCACCTCTGGGGCCACCGCCTGGACCTCCTTGACCAAAAGGGCTACCCTGACCACCAGCGCTAGCTGTAGCCTTTGGCTGATGTCCTTTTTGATATTGAATACCACCGTAGAAACTAAGTCCGCTAAAGATTAGTACAGCGACAACAATTACTATAGGTTTTACAAAATTATTTTGTGATTGAACTTGATTGCGTGTCTTATGATGTTGCTCACCAGATGTATACTCTGTCATACTATCTCTTTACCAGCTTTCCGTCACTCAGAATAAATGTCACATCCGTTTTGCCAGCAATGGACAAGTCGTGGGTCACTGTTAGTATAGTTGTATTCTCGGTCTTTGCTAGATCATGTAGCAAGTCAAATATCATTTTGCCCGTTTGACTATCAAGGTTACCTGTCGGTTCATCAGCCAGAATGAGCTGAGGTTTATTGGCAAGTGCGCGGGCAATTGCTACTCGCTGTTGTTCACCACCACTTAGACGCCCAGGCTTACGTTTCTGCTTATCGTCCTTTAACCCAACTTGATCAAGGAGTTTTCCAGCTCTCTCGATACGCTGCTTCTTGGGTACTTTAGCAAACTCCATAGGCAGCATAACGTTCTCTAAGGCGGTAAGGTTTGGTACCAAGTTATAGCTCTGGAAAACGTAACCGATTTTACGCCCACGATACTTTATAAGTGCCCGGTCATGCAGTTTAGTAATATCTTTATCGCCTACCATGATGTGCCCACTGGTTGGTTTATCTAGAGCGCCCAGCAAGCTGAGTAAAGTACTTTTACCACTTCCACTTTTGCCGATTATTGACGCGAATTGTCCGTCAGATACGCTGAAACTTACATCATCCACGGCTAATACGTTTGTATCGCCTGACTTAAAAACTTTTTTTAATTCTTTAATCTGTAACATATTATTCTGCCCTCATTACTTCTGCTGGTCTTACTTTTGCTATGAAATACGATGCTAGGGTGCTACCTATAATTGCTATTACGAGGGCACCGACTAAGCCGTACAGGATTATGCTCCAGCCCACCGATCCATGAACACTGGATAGACTATTGCCGATACCTCCAAATGCCCTTCTAAATCTGCCCGGGCCCGCTAATGTGGAGCTATTTGTGCTGTTGGTAACCAGTAATTTGGTTATAGGGTTACCGGCCACCACGCCTATCCCAATTCCAATAACTGCCCCGAGTAAGGTAAGTGTAATCGCCTCAGTCATAAACTGAATCATGATCTTTATGTTCGACGCACCAATGGCTTTAATGACCCCGATTTCACGGCGGCGCTCACGGACAATCATAACCATAGTAAGTAGGATAATGACCGCACCAGCCACTACCGCACCGAGTAAGCTGTACAGTGAAATAGTTTGAATGCTCTTAAGTGGCGCAATGGTTGTCTGAGCTTGTGCCGCTGCATTGGTAACATCCGCCGCTGAGCCAAGCGCATTTTTAACTGCTGTAGTAGCTGAGTCGACGTTAGTTATTGAATCTATGTTAGCGGTCGCACTGGTGATATCACCGGATTGGCTAGATAGCGTTTGCACAGTCTTAAGCGGCATAACTACTTGGTTATTGGAGAAGGTGTTACCAGCGTCAAAGATACCAACCACTGTGATATTAGTGCTATAGGCTGTAAAAGTAGATCCGACTTTTAAGTTATTCTTAGTAGCTAAACTGCTACCAATAACGGCTACATTGTCTGAGCTAGTGGACGAGAACACATTACCAGAAGTAAGTTTAAATGTGCCACCACCTAGAGTATCTGAAAGGTTTGTCGGATTAGTCGTACCATTTACCGTGACGGGTGGGGTAAAGGTCGTCGTACCGCCACTCTGACTTCTACCGAACGCATCTGGTGGTGGGGTGAAGCTTTGGCCACTGTTACCGGCAAATCGTTGACCGAGTGTGCCCGCATCGACTGCTGATACCAGATTACTGTTGCTCGTTGTTAGCCTATCGCTTAGACTTTCATCAACTGAAGTGACATGAGCCAATTTTTGAACCTTGGCAATTTGTGTTTCTGTTAAAGGACTGCCCCCACCCGAAAAACCTCGGACGCCAGCAGGGCTAATTGATACTGTGTTGCCAACAGAACTTTCCACTGAACTTATTTTTTGGCCGACAGCTTGGTGGGCTACTAACATCGCTAGTGATAAACCTATAATTAGACCCAGTATAAGAACTATCGAAAAAGTTCGAATAGTATTTCGGAAAGCGTTCCGTATACCTCTAGTTACTACATTCATTAATATTCCTTTCCTTTAAGTATTGTTTTAGATGTTATCAGCTGAACTTTAAAGTTGGCTTAAAGCCTAAACAATCGGCAATTTGATGGTAAATACTGAGCCATGTCCAGGGTTACTGGTGACTAAAATTTCTCCATGCATCTGTCCAACTAGCTTGTCTGCAATAGAAAGGCCAAGCCCGTAGCCATCACGTTGGTCTTTAGAACGTGATCGATCAACTCTATAGAAACGTTTAAAAATATACGGTAAGTCAGTTGCTCTAATCCCAATGCCCCGGTCACGAATATTTATATAAGCGAACTTTTCGTTTACTTCGCTTGCTAGAGTAACGGTAGCCTTGGGCTCGCTATACTTAATAGCATTATCTAGGAGAATTGCGATAACCTGTGCCAAACTTTGTTTATTGCCGAGTGCCTTGATGTTGGCTACCCCATCATTAACCGTGATGTCTTTAGCTTGAGCCAATAGAACAACTTGATTCATAGCCTCTGCCACTACCTCTTGAAGGGCAATTGGTGATAATTTAAGCGGTATATCTGTGTTACTGGCCAAGCGTAGTAGACCGTCACTAAGTTCTTGCAGCTTTATAACATCTTCGGTGTTTTGTTTGATCACTTGTTTTGCATCTTGAAGATTCAACTTTGGCTTGCGCATGGCCACCTCATTTGTTGCTCTAATAGCAGTCAGTGGTGTTCGTAGCTCATGCGAAGCGTCACCAATAAATTGCGTCTGTGCTTCCATGGCTTCCTCTATTGGGCGTAACGTGCGGCGGGATAGATAGTAGCTTACAGTTGCTCCAGCACCCAACGCTAGTATGTTAAGCCATACCAACCTCACCAGCAGGGCATGACGGCCCTCATCAATCCTTTGCTGCAAGAAACTTTGAACATCAGGCCCAAATTCATTAGGGCTAAATCCGCCACCTACTGATGATTGTGGTGGTATCTGCCTACCGAGTTGATGAAATGACGTATTATAAAAGACTATGCTAAAACCAATACTCATAAGCATAATGATTGCCAAGTATGTCATAGCCAGTCGGCCAGTGGCTGAGCGTAAAAAGCGAAATGTATTTTCTGTACTCATGAGTTTTCACCAATCTTATAGCCAAAGCCTCGTACCGTCTGTATAAGTTCTGCGTCTTTGAATGGCTTATCAACTTTGGCACGGACATAGGCGACGAACACTTCGACGGTATTAGGCAAAATATTGGCATCAAAGTCCCAAACATGGGACATAATGTTGTTTTTGCTCAGTACCTGTCCTTTGTTCCGTAGCATATATTCAAGCAATGAATACTCCTTACTCGATAGCTTAATGGACTGTCCAGATCGTTTTACTTCGTGGGTGTTGGTGTTAAGTGTTAGTTCACCCACTTTAAGTATTTCGCCAATGGATTCATTGGGTCGACGCATCAAGGCACGTACACGCGCTAACAGTACTTCAAACGAGAATGGTTTTGGCAGATAATCATCGGCTCCTGCGTCTAGTCCATGGACGATATCGTGATTCTGGTCTTTTGCAGTTAACATAAGTATCGGTGTATGGTTACCCTCTGCCCGAAGTTTCCTGCATACCTCAATGCCATCCATCCCGGGTAGCATTACATCCAAGATAATCAGATCGTACTCATCGGCACTGGCAGTATTATAGCCATCTTCACCGTCATGACAGACGTCTACAGCATAGCTCTCTTGCTCCAGCCCCTCCTTGAGGGCTTGGGCTATTCGATGTTCATCCTCAATTACTAGTAATCTCATAACTACATTATAGAGTGTAGAACTTTAAAATTAGCTTAAAGAACTGGCTTCACACGGCTTTCATGGTGTTTGATTGATAATGGTGACAAAAGCCGAAAATGTACCTGACTGAAATGCTCAGTCGGAAAGTAATTAACAAACGCAAAAGCTCAAAATAAGCACATGGGTCTGATTTTGAGCTGTCGCATCTGGCTGAGAATGCCGGTCAGGAACATTTTCATATTTATTCATACTTTATTGGCATATAATGAAATCATGATCAAAAAATACCCATACTGGAATTATGTTGTAGGCGTATTTGTAGTTTGGGCAGTAGTACTACTAATAGCTTGGCAGTTTATTAGTACTAGCCGGTTCCACAAAGTACTTATTTTCAGCTGTGGTTGGCTGGTCGGACTCTTATTTGCTAGTCTAGCGCGCAAGTTTTTTAAATAGTAACCAAAATGAGTAAAAGCTCAATGATTGTAATTTATATCCTGGCTATGACATCTACCGTAGTGATTGTTGATGTACTTTTCTTTAGACAACTATTTTGGGAACGTCTGGCAGCAAACGTTGGTATAGTTTTGGTCTACGTTGCCTTTTATTTCGCATTCATAAAGAATCGATAAATTAGCCCTGTATTACCTAAAAATATGTAACCGAAACCCTTAGTGGCTCAGGTTAGAACTTTGATTGTCGAGTCTATCTGTGACGTCTAGACACCTTAAGCCCAGTCCATACTAGGATTGATCCAACAAGAAGACCAATGGACAGAGTGAGTAATATAATCTTGATCACCGGAGAGATAAGAGTTATAGACCCTGCAGGGCAGTTGTAAACGGCTCCGGGAATAACATGGTATGGGTGAAAAATACTTTCATAATTCCAACCACTCCCGCATGGCGTGTTGGCATCTGATGAATAGCTTGAGACCGCTAGAATGATCAGTAATATGATCTCGCCAGAAAATATGTAACGCCATAGATGCTTTTTCATGAACTAATCTTAGCATAAGTGCTTTGGCTGGGGATGAGGGATTCGAACCAACAATAATATACTACCATCGATTTTCGCGACTCGCTCTATATTAGCTTACAATTCACCCCCGTCAAAATGATTTTAATAGTTGAAAAATATCTTTTGTTGACTACTAGATATACGTGCCTTATTCCCTGAGGGGACTATGATTTGTGGATCGGTGTGTCCAAAATCTAGATTCTGTATGACAGGAATGGTTTTAGAGTATTCTCTAATTGTTTTTAATATTATTTGATTTTGTTCAGTGGTATAGTCAATTTTTTCTTGAAGAGTTTTTTGTTTGTCTGAGTTCCATGCTTTAGGGCGTCCAACAAAGACTGCATTAAATTTGTCCAGCCAGCCACGTTCACCAAAACCGTACAGTAAATACGCTAAGACCCAAGGATCTGGAATCTCTTCTGAAGTTTCTAAATACAAAACACAGTTTTCTAGTTCTTCATCTTTTGGTAAATATTTACCTACTGTAAATTGTGCAATGAGTGATTCAACGCATCCGCCCCAAAGCACGCCTTCGACATCTGTCTTGCCATCCCAGAACCAGCCTCTATTTGGCTCCATCATCCTTTTATTCTTCAGATTATCTTTATCTGCCCATTCTAGACCTTCATCGTTATATTCTGTTGAACATATAACCTCGTATTCACCAATATCAAAAAGAGCGTGATTTATAGATTCAATAGTCTGGGGTATCATTCCTTGTTGAAAAGCAAACTGAGTCATGATAGCACCACCATAATACGATGGTATGCCAAGACTCCATAAATAGTTGTGAAGATGCGTGTTGTCGCTAAAACCAAAAAAAGGTTTAGGATTTTTAAGCAGTACTTTTGGATCGAGAAGTTTTATCAATTTAATTTGATCGAAACCCCCAATAGATGTGAAGACGGCTTTGTTATTTGGGTCTGAGAATGCAGCCAAAATATCTTTAGCGCGGTCTTCGAGTGAAGAGTTCATTTGTCTTGTTGTATGGTATTCAATGGGTTTGAGGCCAAAATGCTCCCTTAGTCTATCTATCCCTAATTCATAGACCCACGGGAATATACCCGGTAATCCAGCAGATGGAGATATAACGGCAACTTGATCGCCCTTCTTTAATTTTGGAAGTGTAATAAACTGTTTCATTAAAATATACTATGCAAAGCGATTACTTTTGGTGCAAGTCTTGGCTGGGGATGAGGGATTCGAACCCCCGAATGCCAGTACCAAAAACTGGTGCCTTACCACTTGGCCAATCCCCAATAACAGACTAATTTTATCCTATAATAACGTGTCTGACAAATTAAAGCATATATGATTTGTAATATGTTGTAAATATGTTGTTATATAGACTTTTATAGAGTAGAGTTATATATATGAAATCGAGGTTACTTAGGACTCCAAATAAATATATAATGCCTTTAAATGTGAATTCACTTAGGGGAAATTTATATTATAAAAAAAATTACAGTATAACTTCAAAACATTTACTTTATATTCCTGACTTAAGGTCAGATATTCACACAAACTTTAATGTGCTACAAACATTATCAGCTTATGGTTCAGTTACAGCAATTGATCTTCCAGGAATTGGTGGAATGGAGAGTTTCTATAAAATTGATAGAAAACCAACAATTGAAAACTACGCAGATTACTTATCCTCGCTAATAAGACTAAGATATAAAAATAAAAATATTATACTAGTAGGACAAGGTTTTGGTTTTATAGTTTTAACTAGAATGCTTCAAAAAAATCCAAATATTGCCAAGCAAGTGAGATTAGTGATCGCTATCGACGGTATCGCTAGGTTTGATGACTTATCTATAGACAAAAAAACTCGAATATATTACAGATTTATTGGCTTATTACATATCATAGCTCAACTTTTGGTTTCAATTGGTCTAAAGTATCATTTCCTAGAAAAAGGAATATTTAATAGATCAAATAAAAAAGATCTTTTTCAAAATTTGTTATCAACTGATACAAAATTTGCTAATAAATCATTACATAGTAATGATTTAGCTACTCATCTCTATTTACTTAGGAGAATTTCTATGTTTGATAATTGTACTAGCGAACAACTAGATATACCCCTTTGGAATATAATATTAGATGATTCATCGATAGATAAAGAAGTTAATGAGCAGCATCTAAGGATTATATATAAAAGATATTATCAGTCGACACCGAAAATTGGATACTATGACCTTTTTGTCGTAAACGATAAACTTATGTCAAGTTTAATCAACTCAAAGCTTAAAAGATTATTGACAAGAAAACGTTAGAGGAATTATAGCCAAGTTAAACTCTGGTAATAGTAGTTATTAGAGAAAAATACTTGTGCGGCCACAGACCACAATTGCTGTTTATTACCAAGAAGTGTTATTTCTGGAATTATGCCGATTAACTCAGTACCCTCACCTATATAGGGAATACATCTCCTAGTTATTTCATCGATTCCATCTATCCCGAACTTACGACAACCATAGTTTATTAATGCCTGTTCGAAAATCCAAACAACATAACCATGATACTTATCATGGAGTTTTTCACCGATGTCTTTTGGGTTACACGCTATTCCAGCTTCTGTAGTTAAGGATTTTGATCGACTGAGCATATACTCAATTGGTAATAATTCTTTATAATCTAGCGGTATATAGGCTAATGAGTGAAGCTCGTCAGATGATGGCTGTTTAAGAAAACCCGATTTATCCTCAAATATCCTATATGATTTTTCTGTAATAAATTTTTTAATCCCTTTCTTGAACATTTCATCGGCCAGATTCTTAAGCTCAACATTATCCAATATTTTTGAAGCAGCTAGAATACCTCTAGCGTTTATAAAGTGAGCAAGTCCATAGGCAATGGGATAATCTGGTTCTCCGTTTTCAGATGTTAGCGGCAGAATAGAGTCTTTCCAGTAGGTTGTAAGTAATGCAAATTCAGTTGCATCCGATGGCGGAAATTCCCAAAATATGCTATCTTTAAGATGATTTTTTATGTAATCAACGCATTTTTTTGTACTAGTTTTTAAAGATGATAATTTTTCGTCAGATAATTGTCTATCATCTAATAAGAGCCTTTCAATTGCCATAAGAAATAAAGCTGTAGTATCGCAAGCATTATAGGTTGTAATCAAATTTTGACGAAGCATAATACCCGGAAATTCATGATGAATCTTACCTACTTCAGCTCCATCGTATTGATTTTCTTTTTCCGACTGATAAGAATATGATATGTCTATCTGGCTCGATAACATATCCATATTATTTGCAAGAAAAGCAGAGATCAAAACATCTCTTGTGAAATTGTTAGGATAACCAGGAATTCCAGCAACATAACTGGTTTCATTTCCTACTTTTTTCTCAAAAATTTTAAACTTAGGATTTTTAGGCATCTATATAGTCTAGCAAACAACATTATGTATATAAAATTGTGTTAAATTACTTAATTTTGTTTACATAGTATTTATGCTATTATATAGAAAATATTAAGAAATAGAAATGAGTAATATTATGGAAAATCAACCAGAAAATGTTCAGCAGAATAACGAACAATCAATAGATCCAGAGCACGACGCCGGGCGTCAAGAAGATAGAAGTGAATTTCTCGCTGAAACTGTCACTCAGCCTGAAGTTTCTCCTCAAAATGATCAACCAGAAGATCCAAATAACGTTGAGAATACTGGTTTAAGCCCTGAAGATAATCAAAAAGCTATTGAATTACGTGAGGCACATAAAAATGCAGTTAATGATATAGAAACTGCCGGTCAAGGTGCTTCAGAAAATAGCCCTAATACTGATATTGCAAATTTTACTGATCCATCAGAATTAGATACTGCTGTACAGAGGAATAATGATGTTATAGAAGAATCGAAAGAACATCTTGACCAGCATCTGCCCGAGTATATTGAAACTGCGAAACAGGAAGCTGAAGCTGATGGTGTCCAAATAAATTCAAACATGGAAGATAATAAGGAATCTGATAATTCAACATCACCAGAAAATTCTATTAAAGATATTGATCTAGCAAATCAACTTGCAACCATGGAGGATCAAATAAGACCTCTCGAATCTATGATTGACCATATTCAAAACACTGATTTTTCTGATGAAAAAAAAATAATGTTGAAAGAAAAATTAATTAATACTGTAGAAAGCTTAAAAACAAAATCTGCGGATCTTGAACGTGAATATACTGATTCTTATAGAAAAGAATTAGATTATATATTAGAGAGAGTTGTAAATGCTGTCACTGACAATGAAGTTTTTAAAGATGTTGGGATAATAGAATTAACCGGCAATAATACATTAACATATGCTCAAAACGTTTCCCTGACTAAAGAGCTTGCAAGAGCTACTGGTGCAGAAATTGACGAATCAATTTTCGATAGAAGCGTGAAGCCTAAAATTGCTCTCGATGAAGAGCTTGCAAGTGGCAAACAAAAACAAGATCAACCTTATGTTTATGAAATTCCTGATAAATTTGGTAATTATTTGATATTTCATTTTGAAGTAGATGAATCTGGAAATAAGTATAATTTGGTGACTGATTATAAATCTGGAAAAGACAACCATGATACAGATATTAATCCCGTACACTTCGATTAATATTATTTAGCTTAGCTTGTATTATGATATTTTCATGAGATAATAAAGTTATGTTAAATTTTCTCAATCGCAATAAAGATAATGAAGTTAATATAAATATTAGTAACAGAAATGTTGTAAGAGTTATTTTTATAATTTTAATTTCGTATTTTTTTTTACTTGGATTAAAGAAAACAGCCTATCCTATTAAATTAGTTATAATTTCAATATTTATTACCTTCGCTATTAATCATCCAGTTCATAAACTTTCTCATTTAATGCCAGGCAGACTGAAGGGTAATCGAGTACTAGGTACTGCTATATCATTAATAATCGTCTTAGCGGGATTATCAATCTTTATGGCAAGTATTGTTCCACCACTTATAAAACAAACAGATAATTTCATTAAAATTGCACCATCCCTTGTGCAAGATTTACATAATCAAAATAGTAGTATTGGAAAGATTATTAATAAGTATCACCTGGATAGTTCTGTTAATTATGTATCAACACAACTAGCTAATCGTGTTAATTCTGTTTCAGGTAAAACCTTTTCAACAATTACAGACGTTACTTCAAGTATATTCTCAGTAGTTTCGGTTCTCGTTCTAACTTTTATGATGCTGATAGAAGGCCCTCGGTGGTTAAAATTCGGACATAATTTACTCGACGATCGTAAACAAAAGATTGCAACCAGAATTAGTAATGAAATGTATGACGTAATCAAAGGCTATGTAAATGGACAGGTATTAATGGCAGCAATTGCAGCTGTTATTATTGTACTGCCATTAATCTATCTCAATGTTAGCTATCCTATTGCACTTATGGTTATAGTTTTTATCTGCGGTCTAATTCCTATGGTTGGACATACCTTAGGTGCAGTCATAATAACTACTGTATCTTTATTCCATTCACCAATTGATGCTGTTATAGTTCTTGCGTATTATATTCTATATATGCAAATTGAAGCATACGTCATACAGCCTAAAATACAATCCTCTAAGACAAATTTAACACCTTTGATGGTATTTGTATCATTACTTATTGGACTTAGCATTGATGGGCTTGTGGGAGGTCTAATGGCTATTCCAATCGCTGGTTGTCTCAAAGTTTTGATAGAAGAGTACTTGAGAACACATGGTTATATTAGTCGAGAGGAAACCAAAGGCTAGCTTCACCGACATCACGTAGTCCGATTCCCTGTTCTTCAAGAATTTTCCTTGACTCATCAGCTTTATCCCAATTTTTATCTAATCTGTAATTTTTTCTATCGCTAATAAGTTTTTTCTGATCATTAGTTAGGCTAATTTTTTTGACTATATTGATTCCAAATAATTCATTGACAAATATATTAAATTTCTCAATAACCAATATATCATCATCACTTATTTGATTAAGATTAGACACATAACTAGCTAGCTCGTGAAGAGCAGATAGTGCTCTAGGTGTATTAAGGTTATCGGCCATAAAATCAAGCATAGATCTTTTTGTTCTAGCTATATTAGTACGAAGCTGTTTATTTTCATTATTAGTTTTTACGCCAGAGTATATCCATGAGAAATCTCTTATTAAATTTTTAAGTGAGGATTGAGCTCCAGATAAAAGTTCAAATGTGAACTGTGACTGATTTATGTAATTTGATTGGATTACTAGTAGTCTAAACGCTTCAAGTGATATGTTCCTCGATTCGATATCTTCCAAATTTATACCATTGTCTAAGCTTTTAGAGATCTTACTACCGTCAATACTTAAGTGACTAGTATGAAACCAAATATTTGCGAGTGGCTGACCATTGGCGGCTTCTGACTGAGCTATTTCATTTGTATGGTGTACGGGGATGTGATCAATCCCGCCTGCATGAATATCCATTGTGGGACCTAGGTATTTAAGGGCCATTGCAGAACATTCAATATGCCATCCGGGAAAACCCTTTCCCCATGGACTATCCCATTCCATATCTCTCTTACCGCTACTTGGTGAAAATTTCCATAAAGCGAAATCTATTTGACGATGTTTTTCAGGATTTACTTCAACTCTTGCTCCATCAACCTGATCTTCTAAGTTTAGTCGAGCTAGCTTAATGTATTGAGGAAACTTAGCAACATCAAAATATATTCCATCGGATATTTTATATGTGAGCCCTTTCTCTTCAAGAACTTTTATAAAGTCAATTTGTTCCTGAATGTGGTCGGTTGCTTTTGGCATAAAGTCTGGTTTTAGAATATTGAGCCTAGATAGACCACTTATGAAATAGTCCGTATAGAGCTTAGCAATTGCATAAGCGTCCTTATTTTCTTTGAGAGCCTTTTTTACAAGCTTGTCCTCACCTTGATCTGCATCACTAACAAGATGACCAACATCAGTAATATTAAGGACCCATTTTGTTTTATAATTATGTGCTTTCAGTGATCTGACTAATAAATCATATCTGATGAATGTAAACCAATTACCAATATGTGGATAATCGTAAACAGTTGGGCCACAAGTATAGATTGATACTTCTGGCTTATTTATTGGTTTAAGCTCATCAATTTGACGTGATAATGTATTATAAAGTTTCATTTAATTATTTCTTTCTAATAGGTTTGCAGTTTGTTTGACTAACTCATTTTTAAATTCAGTAATATCCTTTGATTTTTCTATCTTAAAACCACTAGCAAATTTATGGCCACCGCCACCAAACGACTCAGCAACTTTATCTGCAATTGCATGACCATAATTACATCTAATCTTACCAGTTATTCTACCATTCTTATAAGTTTTTAAAGCAATTGCAATTTCTACATCCTCAACTTGTCTCATTTCATCGATGACAAGCATAGAAGGATTATATTCGTGTGAGTATTTTTCTATTTCATCCCATGGAATTACAATAATGGCAATTTTTCCGCTATTGAAATACTCAATTCTCTTGATAAGACTTCCTTTATAATCCAAAATTCTTTGGGATTTCTTCATAAGTTCGCGGCGCTTATTCTCTAAATCAGCCATAATAACACCGCCTTCAACAAGCTCAGAAACAATAGCTATACTTCTAGAAGTTGTTGCTTCGCTTGTAAGACCCAATGAATCTGACATTATCGATGCCGTTATCATATTTTTTGCATCTATGTTCAGATCCCAGCCTAGCATCTGGGAGAGCTCATATATTAATTCCCCAGTAGATACTACTTTTTCGTTAACAATCACTTCAGCGCCTTCTATATTAGCTGCAGTGATGTGATGATCGAGTACTATAAGTGGTTTTGATGAAATAATTGACCTTTTACCATTTCTAGTCATACTTTCCAATAAACTTTCAGAGCTAGTGTCAACGATAATCGAGCAATCAATATCATTGGGTATGTCGTTAGTAACACGATCCCATCCTGATAAATAATGGAGATAGGTGGGCATATCTACGCTACAATAAAGTATTGGCTCCTTACCCAAATCACCAATAATTTGTTCTAAAGCTAATGCACTACCGAGACTATCGGCGTCAGGATTGTCGGCTTGGATAATAGCAATCTTATTAGATGAATCGATAATTTCATTAATTTTTTCTGCTTCCTTATATCTATTCATAGAATCGTTCTTCCATCCAATGCTCTTCCTAATGTAATTTGATCTGCATATTCTAAATCAACTCCAATTGGTAATCCCCGAGCTAATCTTGTAATTTTTACATTCCGCTCACCAATTGCTTGATTTAAATATAATGCAGTTGATTCACCTTCAACGCTAGCATTTGTTGCTAGAATTATTTCATTTACCTCATCTTTATCTATTCTCTGTATTAATTCTTCGATATGTAACTGTTCTGGGCCAATTCCATCAATCGGCGAAACGAGGCCACCGAGTACATGATATGTACCTTTATAGGTTCCTATACGTTCTATAGCTAGTAAATCAAAGGGCGATGAAACTACTGCTATTGTTTTTTTATCTCTGGATTTATCAGCATATAAAGGAGATATATCTTGACTACTATCTATCAATGCAAAAGTTATTGGACAAAAGGAAATGGAATTATGAATTTTAGATAAAGAGTTTATTAATTTATCTGAAATTAATTTATCATTTTGGACTAAGTAATACGCATAACGTTCAGCAGTTCTAGGGCCAACACCAGGCAAACCCTCAAAAGAATAAATAAGGTCATTTAATGCCTTTGGTAATACGCTCATGTTTGAATCTAAAGTCCTAAGTCGCCTAATGCACTCATGAATGGTTGCATTTTTTCTGCAGCAATTTTTTGAGATTCTGACATTGCTTCTTTAACAGCCTCTTCTAGCCAACGCTCCAAAACACCAATATCATCGATATCTATAGCATCTGGATCTATTGATATATGTTTAAGCTTCTGTTCAGCAGTTATTTCTACTTTTACCGCTCCATCTCCACGTTCAACTACAATAATTTGTTTTTGAAGCTCCTTTTGGACTTTCTTTATTTTCATTAACATTTTTGCTTGATCAAATTTACTCATAATTTTCTCCTTATCTTGTACATATTGTAACAAATAATCAAAGAAAAATTAACCTGGATGCTGATAATAGTATGACTTTACGTTTTTTGAGTTAGGCCAGGCTACAAAATAGGATCGGGTCTGGTAGAAAAAAATACTAAATATTGCTATTGATAGAATACTAAGTCCCACATATCTAGATATCGGATTTTTAGGGAATACTTCAAACCACCTATCAATTAGAAACGATAAACCGGAAGCCACAATTAGATAAGTAGATGGGATAAGAATCGTTAGACTAACCGGTCCACCTAATGAATACAGGAATCCGCCGAATAAGAATGAGATTAATAGAACTTTTGAATAATTATGTTGCCAATTTTTAATTAGTTGGTAAACCCCAATTATAAAGAAAACTGAAGTCGCAAAGTCCAGAAATGGTAGATTGGAGAGCCAATTAATTGGATTATATGTATTTTCATAAAACAAATTAATCGGAATCATAATAAATAATTTAGTAGAATCAAGGAGGTTTGGGCTAGTAACCGGAAAACCTAAAATTGAAAATAGATTATTAGGATATCTAACAACACTGAGAATTAATGGAATAAGCATTAAAATGCCAATTAGTATTATGCTCATAAAATAATTCTTATTTAATTTCTTTATGAGTGCTTTGAGTATATTTCTCTCCCATAAATATCCTAGAATAACAAACCAAATTAGCCCAGGTATATAGGTTAGGAAAACAGCGATTAATATGGCAATCATGAATATTAGATTATAATTCTTAGAAGTTCGAATATATGTATGAAACCAAAGTAAAGCAATAACTGAAACAAATAATATATCTGGAGTTGCTGTTCTAGATGAATGGAGAAGCCAAGCCGATGAGGCTATCAAAACAGTTGTAAGTGGAGCGGTATATTTACCATAATGATTTTGTAGGTGAGTATAGAAGAAAATTAGCATAGGGATTGATGCAATTACAGGAATAATCCTGAAATAGTAGATTGAACTTGGAGATAAATTATTTACAAAAAACTGAATAAGATTATAAGGTAAATCAACTCCATTATTGAGTATATTTGTTAAATTTTTTGTACCATTAATGGAATTAATTTCATTGAAATTCATTCCACCCAATAAGCTAGAAAGACGATACTGGAGTAGAAATAATATAAATAATATAAAGACAAGAATTGGCAATTTAGATCTATATTTATGGTATATTTTTTTTATGTCAATCATTAATTATGAATTATATCATTTTTTGATCAACTCATGCTATCACTTGAATGCTTTGAGTCAATTGATCTAAACCTCTGTTTTTGTCTATCAAAGAATAGTTCAACTTCACCAGTAGGGCCATTTCTGTGTTTTTTTATAAAAATATCTATGATAGATCTTCTTTCAGTTTCAGGATTGTAGTAATCTTCTCGATAAAGAAAGGCTACAACATCAGCATCCTGTTCGATTGATCCTGATTCGCGAAGATCTGCCAGTTGTGGAATTTGTGGTGTTCTCGACTCAACAGAACGACTTAATTGAGAAAGTGCAATAACAGGTACATTCAATTCACGAGCAATGCCTTTAAGTCCTCTAGAAATCTCAGATATCTCCTGTACTCTATTACCGTCTCCAAATGATCTACTACCGCTCATAAGCTGTAAGTAATCAACGATAATAAGACCTATTGGTCGAAGATGTGCCTCTCTTCTAGCTCTGGTTCTTAAATCACTAACGGTTATTCCTGGTGTATCATCAATATATATCGGAGCCTCGGATAGTGTCCCCATTGCTCTACCAATTTTTTCAAAATCAGAATCTGATAGATTGCCTGTTCGAAGGTTCCATGCATCGACTCCACTTTCAGTAGATAGCAATCTGTCTACTAACTGTTCTTTGCTCATCTCAAGACTAAATAATAATACTGCTTCCTGAGACTGAACAGCAACATTATGGGCGAGACTTAGAGCAAAGGCCGTTTTACCCATACTCGGCCTTGCAGCTAATATAAATAAATCAGATTTTTGCAGTCCAGCTAAGATATTGTCTAGGTCTTTAAAACCAGTAGGAATGCCTCTTAGTTTATTCTTATCTTTGTGTAAATCATCTAATCTATCAAATGATTCAGCCAATATAGTTTCTAGACTAACTACGTTTTGCTTAATATGCTGCTGAGAGACATTGAAAATATTAGTTTCTGCTTCTTCAATTAAACTCTGAAGTACTTTAGTTTCATCAAAGCCCAATTGAGCTATATTTTGAGATGCCTTGATGAGCCTTCTTCTTAATGCTTTTTGTGAAACAATTTCAGCATACTGCTCAATATGTGAAGCAGTTGGAACATAATTTGTAAGTTCGGTAATATAGCTAGCACCTCCGACAGCATCAATATTACCGTTATTTTTTACTTGATCAGTGATAGTTAATACATCAATCGCATACTGCTTGTTGTATAGTTGGTCAATTGCTTCATATATTTTTTGATGTCTAGGGTCATAAAAATCAGCAGCTGAAATAATATCAGCAATTTTAATAACAGAATCACTATCAATCAAAATAGCACCAAGTAAAGAAGCTTCTGCTTCTAAGTTTTGTGGTGGAACATTACCCATGTTCTTATCCATTATTTCCCCTTGAATTAGTCATTCGTTAATTATGATTTTATCACTTTAGCACCGTCAAAAATATTGGTTATGTTTTTTATATTAGATAAATCGTCGGATTTGGGTTCAATATTTGCTTTTTTATCTATTTTTTTAAATATACATTCAATTTCAATATTATTACCAGTTAATTCTTTGTATTTAAGATTAATAATTTCCTTATTTTTTGGATCATTAATTCTTTTCTGATGAAAAACAAAATCAAAAGTTAACTCTAGCTTATTTTCAAACATTTTAGGTTTAGCATTCTTAAGTATTCCATAGACAGTATTATTTGATTTTTTTATAAGATTTAATAAATCCTGCCAAATTAATAGGTTAAATTCATTATTTGAACTTTTTTTTGTGGTTGTTTTTTTAATTGTTACCAAATCAACTTCTTCATCTTCTTTTATTATTTTTTGCTCTTTATTATTTTTTTTGGGATTATTAATTTTTTTGATAATATAATCCGGCGTATTAATTGGTTTTATTTTTTTAGACTCAACATTACTTGCCATAACCTTATTTGAATGATTGCTAGTAATTAAATATTTATACAATGTAATTTCTAGTAATGATTCAGGACTAAGGCTTGATGGTATCTCAATCAAATCCCTCATAAGATCAATGTAATTAATCTCTGTAGTATTGCCATCAATTATAATATTTTGTCTTAAATATGAAGATATTTGTTTTGCAATGCTACTAGGGTTATATCCATTAGATATAAGTAAATTCAACTTCAGTATTAAATTCGATGCATCGCCTGCCTCAACAAGTTTTATTAATTCAGCAATTTCAGAAGATGATGTTAACCCAAGGCTTTGATTAACATTATCGAGAGTTATCTCACCATCTTGATTCTTTATTTGATCTAAAATACTAATACTGTCGCGAAAAGAACCATCACCATGCTTAGCTATAGCTTTGATAGCATCGTCGGTAATTTTAATTTTCTCATTCTTAGCTATGACTTTTAAATGTTTTTCAAGATTTAAAAGTTCAATTGGCTTAAAATTATACCTCTGAGTTCGAGAAATAATTGTATCTGGTAATTTATAGCTCTCCGTGGTTGCAAGGATAAATATTACATGCTCTGGAGGTTCTTCGAGTGTTTTTAAAAGAGCATTGAAGGCTTCACGAGTTAACATATGAACTTCATCAATAATGTAAACCTTATACTTACTTGAAGTCGGAGCAATATTCACTTTTTCTCTAAGATCTCTAATTTCATCAATGCGCCTATTACTGGCTGCATCAATTTCAATAATATCTAGATGAGTTGTTCCGTCAATATAGGGTATATCGTTAACTAGATGAGCTAAGATTCTCGCAACAGATGTTTTACCAACACCCCTTGGGCCTGTGAACAAGTAAGCATGAGCAATTTTTTTATTTTGAATAGCATTATCAAGAGATGCCGTAATATAATCTTGTCCAATTACTTCAGCAAAGTTTTTTGATCTGTATTTGTTATATAACACCTGCCCCATACTTGGAACATTATACTCTATAAATATGTAGATTATGAATTAAAAAAAATTACAGCGCTGCTTCTAGAGCAGCCCACTCTGTACCTTCATCATCTTCGGGCACGTTGATACTAACTTGGTCGCCTGGTTTAGCTTTAAAATAAGTAACTGATGCTAATAAAACTCGGTATTTTCTTGATCCTACTTCAACAAAGTAATGACCAGATTCGAGTTTTAATGCACCAACAAGTTGTTTTCTAGGTATTGGTCCAATTTGCTTATATAAAAATGCTCCATCGTCAGCTATTGTTAGTTTAAGTATATCGCCCTGAACTAACTTAGATTTACTGGCATAGTTTGCGGGAACGGGATAAGTCTTAGCATCGCTACCAACCATATTCTGTCCGTCGAATACACCTTCAATAACCTTACCCAAGGAAACTTCCTTAGTTTTTGTTGTTACGCTAGAATCTTCACCGACTAAGCTAAGAATTAATTCATTAGCCGCAGCTAAGTTTGTTTCTGCTTCTTGTATCAGTGCTCTAAGTCGTTTGATTTGTTTGTCTGGTACATCTGCCATGTTTGTCTCTCAAAATATTATAGTGTTTTATTTTCACACACTTACCATAAAATTAACATTTTTTTATTGTCAAGTCAAAATATTACTATAAAGCTGTGGATAAGTCATTAACTATTGTTAAGCTAATTCGACTCCAGCGCCGGCGCCTTCAAGGAGTTTCTTGGCTGATTCTGCATCTTCTTTATTAGCTTTTTCGAGAATAGTTTTTGGAGCACCGTCGACTAGCGCTTTTGCTTCACCAAGTCCAAGACCTGTTAATTCTTTAACTGCCTTAATAACTGCAACCTTCTGAACACCTGCATCCTTAAGGACTACATCGAATTCAGACTTTTCATCAGCAGCAGGAGCAGCATCACCTTCAGGTGCAGCTGACATAGCTACCATTGGTGCTGCAGCACTAACGCCCCAATATTCTTCTAGGAACTTAACGAACTTACTAATTTCTAGTGCGCTCATTTTATCTAGCTCCGTTACGATTTTTTCAAATTCCTTAGGAATTTTAACTTCTTTCTTGTCTTCTGACATGATTATTTACCTTTCTTATTACTTAATTAATTATTCATCGCATCAGCATGGGCATTGAGGACGTTATAAACTCCTCTTATATTGCCTGCTAATACATTGACAAAACCATTTAATGGAGCTGAAATAGTGCCAATCAATTGCGCTCTCAATTGATCCTTGGTTGGTAACTGGGATAATGCCGTAACATCATCAGCAGACAAAAATTGTCCATCAGATGATATTGCACCGACAAATTCTATTGTTGGATTAATTCTGGCAAATGCAGCTAAGTCCTTAGCAGGAGATACTTCATCAAGTGAATTAAATGCATAAAGTAGTTGACCTTTAATTTCACTAGTGTCAATATCCTTAAACTTATCATTGTCTGCCAATGCTTTAATTATCAGTCTATTCTTAATGACCTTTATATTCGTTTGATTAGCTTCAGCTTGATCTCTTAATGTCTGAATTGCCTTAACGGTTGTGCCGGTGTACTTAGCTACTACAGTTAATTTAGAGTCATTTAGAAGATTAATAACATCTGTTATAATATTTTCTTTTTTTTGTCTAGTTAAAGCCATATTTATCCTTTAAAATTAAAAAAACTTCAGCGAACCAAAGTTTTATCGTAAGTTACAAATTAGTAGCCTCGGTAGCAAATTAAGTAATATATTACTGCTACTGTCTTTGGTCGATATATTTATATTAGCAGTTCAAG
>CAIUOC010000087.1 GCA_903900685.1 uncultured Candidatus Saccharibacteria bacterium
CTTGAAAAGCTTCCTGCTATGTCAGAAGAAAAAGGCGCTAAGTACATGGACGAGATGAATATCTCTTTGGGTAATATCAGCAAAGATAACTACAAGCCTACTAAGACTTCTGGTATTGAAATGCGCGGCGGTAAAGCTCAGACTAAAGGCAAAATGTCACGTGGGCCAATGGCTTAAGTGTCATATATAGGGTAAACCCGGATGAACTACGAAACGTTATATAACAATATCCAGGCATATGCTGAGAATACCGAGTCATTGTTTGTGGCGTCTATTCCTGTATTTGTGCAGCAAGCTGAAGATCGCATATATAACTCAGTTCAAATTCCACCACTACGCAAGAACGTTACTGGTAATGTTAGTAGCGGAAATCAGTATTTGTCTTTACCTAGCGATTATTTGGCTTCGTATTCTGTAGCCGTTGTTGATTCTTCTGGTAACTACAACTACTTGCTCAATAAAGACGTTAACTTCCTACGAGAAGCATACCCAAGCGTAACTTATGCAGGTACGGCCTATCAGGGCACGCCGGGCGGTGTTCCGAAATACTACGCGTTATTTGGTAACCAGTATGGCAATCTAGAAGCTTTATCATATATTTTAGCCCCAACACCAGATAGTAACTACGTGGTAGAAATGCACTATTTTTACTACCCACCTACCATCGTTCAAGGGCAGATTGCTACGCTAAATACGTTAACTGCTGGCTCGCTATATACCAATGGGGTGTACCAAAATGTTCCATTAACTGGTGGTTCGGGCGCTAATGCAACTGCAGACATCGTTATTGTTGGCGGAGTTGTCACATCCTGCAGCCTTAAGTTTGGCGGTAACTTTTATGTAGTTGGCGATATTCTTTCTTGTTCTTCCCTTGGCTCTACTGGTACTGGCTTTTCTATTAAAGTAGCTACCGTATCAAACGCTGCTGGAACTAGCTGGCTAGGCGATAACTATGATCCAGTCTTGTTTTATGGTGCTATGCGAGAGGCTATAGTTTTTATGAAAGGTGAGCAAGATATGGTTCAGTACTATGAAAAGCTATACCAAGAAGCGCTAGCCCAACTTAAACGCCTTGGCGATGGTCTGGAACGTAATGATGCTTATAGGAAAGGGCAGACTAGTTTGCCGTACGATAAACTATGATTTCCCAAGGCCAATGTACCGTATTTAAAACTAACCTACTTAGTGGGTTAGAGAACTTTGCTGTTGGAACCCCTTATACCTATAAAATTGCCCTTTATACTGGTAATGCCAACCTAAATAACTCAACTACGGCATATTCTACTGCTAACGAAATTACTGGTTCTGGGTATACGGCAGCTGGAAAGCCATTAACAATTAGCCAAGTCCCAGTTGGGGATACTATTAATAATACGTCTTATGTGTCTTTTTCTAACGTAACTTGGACTTCAGCCTCCTTTACTGCTAGATGTGCTTTGATATATAATTCAACTACTGGAGCAGCTGTGGCGGTGTTGGATTTTGGGTCAGATAAAACAAATACAGCAGCAGGTACTTTTACTGTGACTTTTCCAACGGCAACATCAACAACTTCTATTTTAAGGATTTCTTAACATGAGCATTGAAAAATCAAACTTTGGTGATAGCGCAAGCGCATCAGTAACCCGTGGCGCACAGCACAACGAAACTTTGGGAATTCAAGGTTGGTATGACGTTAAGTGCTTTGACTCTGAAGGCAACCTAAAATGGGAAGATAAAGCTCCTAACTTAGTTACTGCCGTAGGCAAACAAGCCCTTTTTGACTACTACTTTGGTGCTACTGGCACTGCCGGTGGTACAGCTTCTGGCACTAACTATTTAGGTCTATGTGGTGGTACAGCTACTTATACAGCTGCTGATACTATGGCTTCCCATACATGGACTGAAGTTGGTGGTACAAATGCCCCAGCGTATACTGGTAATCGTCAAGCTCCAAGCTGGTCCGCAGCTACATCCACAGGCTCAACACCATCTAACGTTACTTCTAAAACAGCATCTGCATTAACTTTTTCTATGACAAGTTCTGGAACTGTTAATGGTTGCTTTATTAACTCTGGCGCTTCTGCCTCTGCTACTAAAGATACAACTACAGGTATTTTGTACTCTGCTGGTAACTTTACTGGTGGTTCAAAAACTGTAGCGTCTGGTGATTCTTTAGCGGTTACGTACACCACAACCGCCCAATCGTAATAAATGGCTCTAGCGCTATACGATAGAGTACAGCAAACTGGAACAGCCAATACAACCGTAAGTTTTACTTTAAGCGGCACTGTAACTGGCTTCCAGTCTTTTGCCGTTATTGGCAATGGTAATACAACCTATTACTCATCTTTTGACACCTCCGGTAACTGGGAAACTGGACTTGGTACGTATTCAACTACCGGCCCAACACTAACCAGAACTACGGTATACCAGTCGAGCAATTCAAATACTGCCGTTACATTTTCAGGCACGGTTAACGTATTTGTTACGTATCCATCTGGTAAGGCTGTAAACCAAGATGCTAGTGGAGTCGTAACTATTAACCAACTTGCTTTAGGTCTATCTACTCAAAGCGTAGCTATTGGGCAAGGTAATGCTTCTATTATGAAGAATCGCATCATCAATGGTGCGATGGTGATTGACCAAAGAAATGCTGGTGCTAGTGGAACAGGAACATCATATACAGTTGATAGATGGCAGTATGCGGCATCACAAGCATCAAAAGCAACTTGGCAACAAAATGCAGGTTCAGTAACGCCACCAACAGGATTTACAAATTACTTAGGAATAACATCTTCAAGTGCATATTCCATTCTTTCAACTGATTATTTTTATGTGTCACAACCAATAGAGGGATTTAATATTGCTGATTTAGGATGGGGTAGTGCTAACGCTAAAACAGTTACTTTGTCTTTTTGGGTTCGTAGTTCATTAACAGGAACTTTTGGTGGTTCGTTGCAAAATTCTGCGGCTAGTCGTTCTTATCCATTTAGTTACACAATTTCAGTAGCAAATACTTGGACAACTATTTCAATTACAATTGCTGGCGATACATCAGGAACTTGGCTTACAACCAATGGGCTTGGTATGTATATTACATTTGGACTTGGAGTTGGTACAACATATAGCGGAACATCAGGCACATGGGCTAACACTAACTATGCTTCAGCCACAGGAGCAACATCCGTAGTAGGAACAAACGGAGCAACTTTCTACATTACTGGTGTTCAATTAGAAGTAGGTAGTTCTGCTACTGGATTTGAGTATGTAAATTATCAGACTAGCCTAGCTAATTGCCAACGGTATTATTATCAATTTATTGGGCCAGCAAGCGGAACAAATTATGTAGGTATTGCATCAGGTGTTTTGCTTAACACAACCGTACTTAGAACATCATTAATACATAAAGTTCCAATGCGAACTTCCCCAACTATTACGCCATCAACAGCGGGGACAATATCTGTACAAGCGGGGACTGTTTCTTCTACAGTATCGAGCATTACTGCTTATACAGGCAATGAATCCGCTTTAATTGACTGGACTTTTTCACCTGCATCTACAGCGGGCACTGGTGGCGTTGTATTTTGTACTGGCAGTACGCAATTTTTAACTGTTTCTGCGGAGCTATAAATGTATAAATTATTTAATTCGCCATTTACAAATGAACAAGCTGGCGTAATCCGCACAACAGACGGTGCTTGCATACCTATGGATGAATCCAACACAGACTACCAAGCCTACCTAAAATGGGTAGCTGAAGGCAATACTCCTTTGCCTGCGGATGAATAATGTTTGGATATGCTGCCTTTGCTCAACCTGCTTTTGCCGCATTAGGTGGGTCGATTTACGCACTAACGATTACTGAGGCTTTAACGGTAGCAGATGTACCGCAAGGTGGGTTTTTATTTAGTGTTTCGGTAACAGAACCACAAACTGTTTTAGCTGCAGCGACAGCTTTAGCTGCTTATGTTAGTTCCGTTTCCGAGGGTATTTTATCCGAAACAGATAGCGAAGCAGTTGTAGCGACTTTTGTTACCTTTATTACTGAGGCTATTAACGCCTCTGATTCACCTGCTGCGGTGCTTAATTTTGTAGCGAATGTGGTAGAAAACGTGGTGGTACTAGATTCTCCCTTGGGGCCAGCTACATACGCCAAGTCCATAGTAGAGCCTATCAACTTAACAGATGCCCCAATAGGCTTTGCTTGGGTTAAGATAGACAATACCGAGAGTACCCAATGGGTGCTTATCGACAACAGACAGTAGGATAAATTATGACTTTTCTTTTAGCAGACCGTGTTCAGGTAACGGCAACAGCAAATACGACTGTTAGCTTTACCTTGTCTGGAGCCATGACTAGCTATCAATCTTTTGCGGCTATTGGTAATGGAAATACTACCTATTATGGCGCTACAGATGGTACAAACTGGGAAACGGGTATTGGTACCTATTCCACCACAGGCCCAACGCTTACCCGCACTACTATTCTTTCATCTTCAAATTCTGGCTCTGCTGTAACGTTTAGCGGAACAGTTACTGTATGGGTAGATTACCCATCTGAAAAAGCTGTCATAGTTAATGACCTCGGTGATGTTCTCGTAAACCAATCCACCGACCAAGGTACAGGTGTCCTACAAGTAACAGGACAATCTACTTTTAATGGTGTAGTAACTGATAAGAGCTTGAACTTACAGGGTGGGAATAATTTAGTTACTTATAGTCAAGATTTTACTAATGCTGCTTGGGTAGTTACAAATACTGTTGTTTCTGGAACATATTTAGCCCCCGATGGGA
>CAIUOC010000088.1 GCA_903900685.1 uncultured Candidatus Saccharibacteria bacterium
AAAAGAGCTTGATGCACCAAATCTATATGGAAAAATAGTTGAATATCAAATATGGGATATGGGAAGACTATACCAACTTGATAGTTCATCCAATGGAAAAGAAGAAATTGTAATTGATCTGCACGATTTATTTGGCAGAGGCATACCGTGCCTTTCAGCGAGTGAAACTGATGATTACAACGCTTATTTATGTAATATTCCCGGAATGGTTCTAGCTAATTTATATAACACTTATGGTGGACGTCTACTTGAAGGCAACGTGCGTTCATTCCTGCAAATTAAGGGTAAGGTTAACAAAGGCATTAGAAATACTATCCTAAATAATCCAACCATGTTCTTCGCTTATAATAATGGAATCGCAGCTACGGCTTCTGAAGTAGAGATAAATAATATAGATGGGATTGATTATATTACTAGAATTACATCATTGCAGATTGTTAATGGAGGCCAAACAACAGCTTCGCTTGCGATGGCGCTATTAAACGACAAAAAGGATAATTCTGAATCTAAAATTAATACTATTTATGTGCCAATGAAATTATCTATCGTATCCCATGAAAAGGCCCAGGAATTAATTCCAAACATTTCAAGATTTGCAAATACTCAAAATAAGGTTAGTGATGCCGACCTATGGTCAAACCACCCTTTTCACATACGAATCGAAGAATTTAGTAGGCGCATTTATGCCCCAGCCTCACGAGGACAACAGTTTGGCACACATTGGTATTATGAAAGGGCAAACGGTCAATACAAACAGGAAACTTATAAATGTTCTCAAGCTGAAAAAAGAAGGTTTGAATTACAAAATCCTCCAACTCAAATGTTCAAGAAAATCGACCTTGCCAGATATATGAATTTAAAACAAATGAGACCTGATATCGCCAGTAAAGGAGCTCAAAGTGGATTCGCATTTTTTGCAAACTGGGTTGTTAAGGAATGGGAAAAGAATGAAGCTACTTTTAACGAGGAATACTTCAAGGATATTGTATCTCTCGGTATCATAGCAAAAGAAGCTGATAAAATAGTTAGGAGTCAACCATGGTACAACGCTTATAAAGCTAATATAGTCGCATATACTATATCAAGAATATTTTATGAAGTAGTGTCGAATCATAGCGATAGGGCTATTTCTTTAAAACAAGTTTGGGCAAAACAATCACTTTCTGAAGCATGGCAAAAACAAATAATCTCTATTTCTGAAATAATGTATAATCACCTAATTGATGAAAATAGACCATACGAAAATGTCACTGAATGGGCAAAACGCGAGCTATGCTGGTAGAATGCCAAAAAGGTTTCATTGCAACTAAATAATGATTTTATTGAAGAATTAATTGATAGAGCAGTTGCAATATCAGATCAAAGCTTTGCAAAAAAGGATCAGCGAACCATCAATAAACTACAAGCAATGATTGAGGTTGTTAACTTCGGATCAGATAATTGGCGAGCACTAATAGAATGGGATTCTACCCACCATGTTTTGTCAGCTAGAGACATTGAATTTATTAATCTGGCGATTGGAATTGATTCTGGAAAAACACCTTCTGAAAAACAGGCACTAATAATAATTGATATTCTAGAGAAATCACGAATTGAAAGTTTCCCTCTCTAATAGACAATAATTTCTTATTAGAGGGTAATGTTATAATGACTTTATGGAAAAGAATAACTTTCAAGAGAATGCTGACAGAATAATTAGCTTCAGGGATGAACGTGATTGGAAACAATTTCATAATCCTAAAGACATGGCCATATCACTAGTGCTTGAGTCTACCGAATTACTTGAACACTTTCAATGGAAAAACGATGCTGAGATATCTGAACATCTTGAAACGAAAAGATCTGAGGTTGCCGATGAGTTATCTGATGTTTTGTACTGGGTTATTCTAATGGCCAATGATCTTGATATTGATCTCAATAAAGCACTCAGCGATAAGATGGATAAAAATGAAGCTAAGTATCCAGTCGAAAAAGCCCGTGGTAATCATAAGAAATATACAGAACTTGATCCACAATGATAGTTTACGAAGCAACAGCTAAAAGGTTCATGGATGATGTTGATTCAAATTCTAT
>CAIUOC010000089.1 GCA_903900685.1 uncultured Candidatus Saccharibacteria bacterium
ATAGAATTCATCAACAAATACCGCATCAAAGAAACAGTCGATGAAATATTCGAGGACATTGAATACCAAAGTCCCATCCTATTGAGAGGTGATACAATGTTTTCAGCAGAGACAAGGTATGCAGATGCCAAAGATCCAGATACTGAATTTCATTGGATGCTAGGAGACACTATGAAAACTTTTAGGAATCAGAACCAAGATGATAAGAAACTTTATACCCAAGAAAGAGAAATTTATTTGCAAAGAGGACATAAAGATTCTCAGCTAATTTACGAAATGAATTATAACGAATCGACAATCTCTATATCTGGCCTTGCCATACAGCGCTATATGGGTGATCTACTGGAAGAGTTTAGAGCAGGTCTAGAGATAGTTAGAACCTATAAAGAATAGACAAAGTCCTTAATTTTTTTGGTGTTATACTTATTTCATGGCAGTAAAGAAGACAATTTATATAGTTAGGCACGGTGAGAGCCAAGATAATATAAAACCAGTATTTCAAAGTGAAGATCCAGACCTTAGCCCTCTAGGTGAAGCTCAAATAGAACAAATTGCCGAGAGATTATCTAGCATCGATATCGATATTATTATCTCAAGTCCACTAAAGAGAGCACTAAAGACCGCTAAGGCTATATCTAAATTGAATAATGCAAAAATAGAAACATCAAAGCTATTTATCGAAATTAAAAAACCAAAATCTGTTGAAGGTAAACCATTTTCAGACAAAAAAGCAAATGAAATATGGAGAGAATGGAAAGAGACAGTTTATAGTACTGGAAAGAGAATAGAAGATTCAGATAACTATACTGTTCTTATAAAAAGAGTAGATGAGGCTATGGCACTACTTCTAGCTAGGCAAGAAGAAAATATAGTCGTAACAACTCATGGTATTTTTATTAGACTAATGATTGCTCGTATTCTATTTGGAGATGACCTAAACGGTAAATCATTCAGAAGATTTGTAACATTACTAGCAACAGACAATACGGGCGTAACAACCATAGAGCTAAGTGATGCCTACGAAGAAGACTTTACCTGGCGACTCAAAACTTTCAATGACCACTCACATCTAAAAAATACAAAAAATATTTAATTTACTAAAAATTACTTAATTTAATTGCATAAATCATACCGATGATTATATATAGAGCTAATAAAATCCAAAAAGTAATTCTTAGCCACTTAATGTTTTTGGAAAATCTATACAACCAAACGTAGAATAGTATTATTCCTAAAAAAGTGGCTAAAGATGTACTAAATAAGATTCCAAAAACAATTAATCCAACAGATGTTGATAGGGAAGCATAATGAAAAGTACTCTGACTATGTACTGGCTTTTTTTTATTTTGCTTCTTCTTCAATGGCTTGGTCATGATATATTTTTTTACATTTACTTAAATTAAGAATATAGCTAAATATAAATAACAACAATGCTTATACTATTATCTTGTCATGAAGAAAATAAAAAGCCGGAGAACTAACCTAACAGAATTATTTTTGCTATTTTTATTATATTGCTATTTTGTAAATATTATGTTATAAATGATAGCCTAAGTTGTATTTTATAATATATGCTTTCACATAATACAAAAGTATTACGTGGTAATGTTTTGGAAGAGGAAAGACCCGTGCAAGAAATCAACCTATATGATCTATTAAAACACTATAAGAACTATCTAATTGCTATAATTATTTGTGCGCTAATTGGTCTTGGTGCAGGTTTTGCATATAACGCCTGGATTCAAAAACCCTTATACAAGAGTCAGTCAACACTTCTGC
>CAIUOC010000090.1 GCA_903900685.1 uncultured Candidatus Saccharibacteria bacterium
CCCATGCTAAACTTTATTAATGATTAAAAAGATAGCAATACAGGGAGAGAAGGCATCTTTTCATGACATAGCTGCCCAAAAATACTTCGGACCAAATATTGAAATTATTTGTTGTGAAACATTTAAAGATAGTTTTAATATAGTTGAATCTGGCGATGCTGAATACGCTTTATGTGCTATTGAGAATTCATTATTTGGATCAATCAATGAAACTTATGATCTTTTGGTGAAATTTAACTTTGTAATTGTTGGTGAGGTTTTTTTACGTATTTCTCAGAGTCTTATTGTATTACCAGGCACTAAACTACAGGACATTAAAGAAGTTTATTCTCATCCAGTTGCGATTGCACAGTGCGAGGATTTTCTAGATAAACACTTACCCATTGCAAAACGTCTAGAATACTATGATACAGCTGCAAGCGTTGAAATGATTAGAAATAGAAAAGATAAAAAAAATGCAGCCATTGCTAGTTCTAGCGCTGCAAAGCTATATGATCTTAAAATACTCAAAGAGGGAATTGAGACAAACAAACAAAATTACACTAGATTTGTAGTAATAACCAAAAAACCAATATTTAATGAAGCTGCAAATAAAACGTCATTAATTATTAGAACAAATAATAATCCTGGGTCGCTCTATAGAGCTCTTGGGGTATTTGCCGAACGTTCAATAAATATATCTAAATTACAATCTAGACCAATAATTGGCAAGGCTTGGCATTATATATTTTATTTAGACATAGATAAAGGTTTAAATGATAAGGAATTGATTGATGCTTTTAACGATTTAAAAGTTCAGAAATGTGAATTAAAAATACTTGGAAGTTATTTATCTGGTAATAAAACCTAGATTAAATTTTATATATAAAACCGCAAAATACATCACATACCATTGACAAAAACTTATAAATATAGTAAAATATAAGTAATAAATTGAAAATTATTGAGATAATAATTTGAGTATATGAATGATGTCTAATCCAAGCCAAAAATTATTCTTTAATTACGCGACTGTTTCACCTATGTGTGAATCGTCTTATGAGGCTATTATTAAATTTACTGAAAAATTTTATAATATTGGTCCACCAGAAGTACTATATGAATATGATCCTATCTCTAAGGATTTAGCTCTAGAAGCTGCTAAACTAATTAATTGTTCTCCAAATGAAATAACTTATATAAAAAATACTACGGAAGGGATTAATATAGCTTCCGAAACACTTCCTATAGAAAAAGATGATGAAGTATTGGTTTTGGGTAATGAATATCCTGCCAACCTACTACCTTGGATAAAGAAGAGTAAAGAAGGGGTAAAAGTTATAATAATTCAAGGACAAGACAACCAATTAGCATTTGATAAGTTGATTGATTCAATAAGTCCTAAGACAAAGATAATATCTATATCGACAGCTCAATATTATGATGGTTTTATGCCAGATCTTGAAGCCTTATCCAATTTATGCCAAAAAAATGGTATATTTCTTATATTAGATGCCGTACAAACTATTGGCATAAGAAAAATAGACATGACTCGCATACATGCAGACTTTCTTGTCTGTGGTGGTCAGAAATACCTTCAGGCTGGTACTGGTATTGGCTTTATGTATGTCAATAAACAAACTATGAAGCATTTAAAGGATTTCAAAGTGGGTATTAGAAGCATGTCTAGCTTTAGTGAAAATGATTATATTCTAAAAGATAATGCTGAAAGATTTCAGGACGGCACTCAAAATCTTAATGGAATAGTTTCTTTGTATGCTTCTCTAAAAAACATTAATTTAATTGGAATTGAAAATATTGAAAAAACGAATATCAAATTACTAAATGAATTTAAGGCTATATTAAATGATAAGGATATAAAATTTATTGATAATGGATTAGATCAAAGTAATATAATTTCAGTGAAAGTATCTGATCCCCAAGCTTTATTTGAATATCTAAAAGAAAGATCAATTTATATCAAGCCAATTAAAGATGTAGCGAGAATTTCATTTATTCATGAATCAAAAACAGCTGACTTTATTACAATGGCTGAAAATATTAGAAAATGGATGAACTTGAATAATAACTAAAAATTTTGGAAATTTATCAAGGTTTACTAAGTCAAAGGTATAAAATTAATCTTTAGCTATTATAGAGAATTCATTATACTTGAGTATCGAATCTTCATAGATTTCATTGATTCATTAAGAATTTGTGTTGTTTTTGTGATATATTTTAAGTTCCATATTGACTCTTTCTTTTCAGAATTGATTTTATCCCATAAGACCTTAGGCATTATAATAGATTGATCAATATTGTCTTTATGACGACCTGTAAATTCAATCATCTTAGCAATTTCAGTTTCGAATTTAGCCTTTTTATTTTCTTGTTGATTTATGATCGAATCATGTAACTCAACTTGTCGATTCAATCGTCCTTCTGGTTCTTTTCTAGGGTTCTTTATATAGTTTATATTTGCATTTGGATCAACCTTAGCAATCATCTTAGCAATTTCTTCAATTGAATATCGATGAGTATAATTGTGAACTACGGTATGTTCCCCAGGCGTTACTTTTACCTTAGTTAGTTTCATAATGTTTTCAACACTATCAGAGAGGCTGATTAAACCAGTTTTTTGTTTACCATCACCATAGACTGTCAAAGGATGTCCTATAACTAGTTGACATACAAATCGATTAATTACTGTACTAAATACAGCATCGTAATTAAATCTAGCTGAGAGGGTTTCGTTTTCAACACTATGGTTTTCTTCGATGGTAGCACCGAATATTGTAGCTTGTTGGACAGTTATAACTTTTAATTTCCATAATTTTGCACATAAATCATCAATTAAGAAATCACTTATCTTAGATTGATGATAAAAATCGGTTGCTTGCATAGGAATAAAGCTTTTAAGAAGTTTAAACTTTTTTCCATTATGGTTAAAGCTAAAGTCTTTCTTCTCCAATGGAAGAAAATTAGTATCAGTATCCATATAACAACCGGCAGATCCTAGCTTAATATATCTAATATTTTTATTGTTTTCAGCAATAGACCAAAGAACATTTAAGTGACCAACAATATTATTTAAAAATGTAACACTGGCATTCTTTGCATTCATCATTGAAAATGGAGCAGATGGTTGCTGCGCAGCATTAATAATCACTGTTGGATTATACTTCTTTACAATTTTATCTAGTTCTTTTTTATTTAATAGATCTAATTTTTCAAAAAATAAATTATTCTTATTATATATACCATTATAGGCAGCAATCCTTTTAGCAGGTTTTTTTATTGGAATTAAAAGTTTTGCATTAACTTCCTTTTCCCAATTTCGTTTAATTAAATTATCGACTAAAATAACTTTATTGTTTGTTCGATTAGCAAATGCAAGACCAAGACTCCAGCCTAAATAACCATCACCACCTAAGATCATTACAGTCTTATTACTTAAATTTTTTCTAGTCATCTAACGTTCTCCCGAATCGCTTAAAATATACAATTAATAATATTTAATATCATTAATCTACCATAATATGGCCAAAAAGTCAATAAAGCAGTATAGGATTATATATACTATAGTAGACACTGGACTTGAAAAATAGTAAAGAATAGTGTACAATATATAAAAGAAAACACTTTCATGGGAATTATTTATGACATATCCATTAGTTAGAAGAAGTATTACTTACAATAGAAGATTATCCGACTATAAACATCGTAGCAACAATTACTATTATGAAATAATCATTTTAGATAATATTAATTTTATTATTAATCGTAAAAATAATGCTTTAATCCGAACGCATAAAAATATTAAACGTCCAATAAATCATAAACTTGGTATTTTGGATATTAACCCTAGAGGTTTTGTTCTTGAAACTAATTTTTCTATGAATAATAATGTTAGAAAAATACATAAAAATATAAAGATAACTAAGAAAAAACTAGCTCTTCTTTTACCTGGTCATAATGAAGAATTAATCATACAGGCTTCGATTCAGTCAGCTATAGCTGCTGGACAGCCAATCTCTGACATTTATTTTGTGGATGATAATTCTAATGATTTAAGTCGAGCTAAAGCCATAAAAATTATTGGGACAAATCAAGTTTTAACAGTACCTAGAAGTGGAAAAGCCGGTGCTGTTAATGCAGCAATTATTCATTTTAATATGATAGAAAGATATAATTGGGTACATATAGCAGATGCAGATAGCGCTTTTGGTAAAGATTATTTTAGAATATTTAGAAAAGCAATTACTGGAACTAATGCGGTAGTAGCTGTTGGTTTTGTACAAAGTTTAAGAGGTAACTGGATATCTAATTATCGAGCTCTTACTTATACTTTTTCTCAGCACGTGATAAGACGCGCACAATCCTGGCTTGGTATGATATCAGTATTTCCAGGTCCCATTACAGCATTTAGGACAAGTATCATTCCAGAATTAGATTTTCTGACTAAAACTATTGCTGAGGATTTTGATATAACTCTCCAGGTTCATCGTAAAAAATTAGGTAGAGTTCTGTTTATACCAGAAGCCGTCAACTATACTCAAGATCCTCAAACATTAAATGATTTTATAAAGCAGACAATGAGATGGCAAAGAGGTTATTTTCAGGGCATGAAAATTCATAAAATAGGAACTAAATTACAAAAAATAGATATTAGTATTGGTTATCAGATGCTGGAAATGCTTTTATTTATTCTTCAAATCTTTGTTTTAGTTCCGATACTAATTATCACGACTCACAACTGGAATATTATTCCCGTACTAATTGTAGCCGATATGTTTGTTAATAGCCTGATAATGTTTATGACAGCAATTGTACTTAAAAGACTTAGTGTATTAGCCTCATTACCATATTTTTACGTTCTCAGATGGTTAGAAATTGCTTTGTTTGTCAGATGTTTTGTTGAGATATTTATTCTAGATAAATTTAAGTCAGATATTATTGGATGGAGTACAGAAGGCCGAAGAGTCGCTTTAAGTACTCTGTCTTTAAGGGATATAGCTAAATGATAAATCTTTCAAATATATTCAAGCCTAAAAATAAGTACAAACAGAAATTAGTTCCAAGGATCGGTACTCTGGCAGCTGTGTTAATAGCATTTTTCTATTTGTTCTATCAAGTATATCTTTTGCTTAAAACATTCATTTCATTCTAAGATGCTTAGAATTAATTTATTTAATCTATAAATTATTTAGCTATTTTTGCATAGCCAATATAGCTAAATATATACATTTGTCTATTTTGAAAATAGCTACCTGAACATGTTTGAACAGTTAGAACTGGCGTTATTGAATTATTTAGAACACTAGTATCTGTTGGTGGAACTGCGTATGTGTTTATGTATCTATAGTTAAAGATATAACCATTACTGGTCGTAATACTAGCTATTGCACCTGGTTTAATTAGATGTAGATAGGCAAATACAGCAGGGATGTAATGTCCATAAATAAAAGTATTTCCACCAATGTTATTTGGCTGAGAAGAACCTACAACAAATTGAGCTGCAGTTTCACTTAAGTTCCAGCTTGAGTTGCTCTTATTGTAATACCCCGGGTTAATAGGCGCATTGATATTTATAGCAGGATAAGATCCAGGAATAGAGATATTAACAGGGAAACCAGTTACTTGGTTTTGTTTAACTGTAGTTTTTGGCAATGAATCAATTTGAGACCAAACCTTTTTAGCGGCTATAGAATCAGCATGTGCAGTACCAGTATTAAACCAATGGAAATACAGTGTTGGTGCAATTCCAATAAGCCCAACAATAAATAAAGTACAGCCAAAAAGACTGAATACCTTTAATTTATTAAAATTAGAAATAAATTTATTCATAATTGACTAAAAATTCGATACTGGAATGCTGCTATAGATAAATCCATAGCAGCATATCCGATATAAAATATATTACTTAGTAAAGCTTTTTTTGAACTTCACTGCGCCAGTAGCAATTAATGTAATTAGTCCAACTGTCATCACAACAGCTGCAACATAAAACATAACTTTAAAACTACCAGTATCTGGTAGTAATGCTACACCAGCAACGCCGGCAGTAGTAGCAGTAACAGGAATAATGCTTCCGTACATAGCTTCTCCTTGGTTATTTGATAAACAAATTCAAGTTTTGATGAGATTTAATCAGATATATACTAACTAGAAAAGTTATTATATATAATGATAAGTCCTCCATCTCAACTTATGTGCATACTATACACTAGAAATGTAAAAAAGTAAACTAAGTTATATAACAAACTTAAGCTCTTTATATAATATATAACTTAATTGACATATAGCTCTAAAACATTGTATAGTTATATATATTAATTCTAAATTAACTAGGAATTTGTTAGATGAATCGGATTAAAAATTTAATATTGATGTTTCCAATTATATTATGTATTTTCTTATTCCCAATTATCGGAGTATATGCATCACCTGTTAACCTTATAGGTAACCCTTCGACTGAAACTACTAGTATATCTAATACGAGCCTTCCACTTAATTGGCTACAAGGATCATGGGGTACAAATAGCCATACTTTTTCATATGTTAAAGGTGGAGCTCAAGACGGTAATTATAGTCTAAAGGTTCAAATTTCCAAATATACAAACGGTGATGCTAAATGGTATTTTGCTCCAGTTAACGTTACCCCAGGTAGTCAATATAATTTCAGTGATTACTACATATCTAATATATCTAGTAGTATTATAATTCAATACCAAACATCTACAGGTGTTATTAGCTATCAAAATCTTGGTATAGCTTCAGTAAGTTCAGCTTGGACGCAATATAAAAACACTTTTACAATTCCTAGCAATGTATCTCAAATGACAGTTTTTCATTTAATAAGCTCTGTCGGTAGTCTTCAAACAGATAATTATTCACTTTCCTTATCTACGCCAACATCAACTCCAACTATTAATATTACTTCTCCATCACCAAACTCTAGTTTAAGTGGAAATGTGAATATAGCTGCAAGCGCTAGCGATACCAATGGAATTAGTTACGTTAAATTTAATTTTGATGGATCAGCTCTTGGAGGTCCTATTAGCTCATCACCATTTCAATATACTTGGAATACGATTCCTGTTGCTAATGGGAGTCATATAATAACGGCTACTGCTACAAATACTTTAGGTATAAGTTCAACCTCAGCACCTGTAACAATTAATATTAATAATCCGGTATCGACTCCTAACCTAATTAATAATCCATTAGTGAATATAGTGAGTCCAACTAATTCTTCATCTCCTTCAAATTGGTCACAAGGAAATTGGGGAGTAAATGCTGCCAGTTTTAGTTATCCAACAAGTGGATATCTAAATAGTAGAAGTCTTAATGTTAGCATTTCTAGTTATACAAGCGGTGATGCTAAATGGTCATTTGATCCAATAATAGCTGCTGCTGATCAGCAATATAAATTTTCTGAATACTACCAATCAAATGTAAACACCCAAGTTGATGCTGTATTCAATATGAACGATGGAACTACTATTTATCAGATGATTGGACAACCATATGCAAGTTCTAACTGGACCAACTTTACCACTAATTTTTCGATTCCCTTAGGTACTAAAACATTTACTATTTATCATGTACTACAAAGTGTAGGTTATCTAAATACTAGTAACTTTAACTTAACAACTTATAGCCCAATTGGCTTTAGTAGACCACTGGTAAGTCTAACTTTTGACGATGGTTACGACAATGAATATACGCAGGCTTTTCCGCTACTCAATAAATATGGTTTATCTTCAACTCAGTTCATTATCACCGATGTTCTAAATACTCAAGGATATATGACAAATGCTCAAATACTAGCAATGTATGTGGCTGGTAATGAGATTGCATCGCACACAGTTACACATAATGATTTATCTCAAGAAACTCAAGCTCAGTTGTTATTAGAAATGGCACCATCACAATCAATTATTCAATCAATTATAGGAGCTCCAGTTACAGATTTAGCATATCCATATGGTACATATAATAGTTCAGTAGTATCAGCAGCACAGGCTGTATATGCAGCGGCAAGGGGGGTAGAGGATGGTTTTAATAGCAAAGACAATTACAATCCATATAATATAAAAGCTCAAAATGTCTATAATACAACCACAACTGCCCAGATATCTGATTGGATTTATCAAGCAAAAATTACTAATACTTGGTTAGTTTTAGTCTATCATTCAGTAAATCCTGATATATCAGCTGGTATATATAACGTAACTCCAAGTCAATTAGATCAGCAACTATCAGCTATAAAATCTTCAGGAATTAAAGTTGAAACTATGAAACAAGCAATTACCGAAATTACTCCACAGCTTTAAGATAATTTCACAATTTTGTTTTTTTAATCCGACTATATAATGAACAGTAAATTATCATTATTCCAAGTAAAAGGCCAAAAATATAGACCAAAGTACCGCTGATTCTTAGTATATTTGAAATAGTGTGATCCCATTCTAAATGATGCAATCTACTTAGCAACTGATACCAATCATGGCCCTGATCATAAGCTGCATCAGAACCATCGCTACTCAATGCTCCCCAACCTCCAAGTGGAAGAAGTCTAGCTCGAGCATCGTTAGCATAGGCTGCAACTGAAAAAATATTTATTCCAAGCCAACACCAGCACATAGCGGAAGCAAAAAACCATCGAATTCTATAAAATGCAAAAAGCCATAAAACAGGAAATAGGCATTGAAAAATACAACCACCAGCGGTGTATAAAAATGTACCAAATAAGCTGAAAATGGGGTGTCCAAGTTCATGAATTCCAAAATCAAATAATACTAGTGGATTGTACGATTGATGAATAGAAAACCAAGGATCATTCAAATTTTGAAATAACATGTATCCAAATAATCCGAAAATAATAATTCTCCACCATGATGATTGGTTGATTGCCCAATTTAATTGTCTTTCGAAAAACTTTAATTTCCTTGTATAGGCCTTACATTTTTTACACTCCAAATAATCATCATAATATATTAAATTTTTATTCAGACAGATAGGACAATGTTTATTTAGCATAAGCTGATTATAGCACTTGTTTATGGTACTACTTTGGACAATGATCTTTAATTTCAAAGTAAAAAATTGATATAAGGCGTGAATTTCAGAAGGTTTTGTAATATTGTGTTTTAGTGGTTTGGCAAATCTGCTGGAGCGAGTTATCTAGGGATAAGCATAGATCATTAGCTTGTTTATCGCTATGGTAGTACGAAACAAAATCTTTAACAGCGCCAATGATACAATTAGTTTGAGCGTCAGAGTTTGCACCAAGCATGCAATTGGCTTTCGTTTTATCTACGTTACTACTACTGTTACCGGAAGCATCTCGTCCTAAGCTTTGGTAACATACGTCAATATAAGTCGCATCGATATTACTACATTCTGTAAATACCGTAGCAAAATCGTAATTTGCTACGCGTAATGCATGTGAGGTTTGCATTAAGTAACATTGATATTTGTACTGTTGTTCAACTACTGTACAGGGATACATAGGTTGATCGGCTTTTAAATAATTACTATGGTGGTCAGGATTTACCTCATCCATCTCATTTTCCATAAACACTCCACCGTAACATGATTCTTTTTCCCAGGTATTAGATAATAGATCGCACATCTTGAGAGACGCAAAAAGATTGCTATCTGTTACGTCCATAACACCATGACCTAAACCATGCACACAATTGTAGTGATAGAAAGAGTATGGCTTTTGAGCTTTAATTGCCGCACATATTGTTGGCAGCTTTGCGGGCAGATTTTTAGCTCCAATTTTTACTACAATTGACTCCATAACACCATGATAATAGCCTGACCAACAAAAATTATCACCTTTACTATAGGCTTCGTCTACATTTTTTACCATATCAGCTTCTGTACGACCTATAACGTGAGACAGTTGATGACAATAAGTCTTTACTGATGGATTAATAGCATATGCAGCCTTCAGTTTAGTAAAAGCGGCAGGCACTCCATGGTTTTTTGTAAACGTTTTGTATTGTTGTTCCATGCAGAGAAGACTTTCAGCATCACTCTTACATTTATATTGAAAACTATCTGCAGTCGAAATGACAGAACGTTTCGACTTAGATGTCGTCGAATCATTATATTGATTAGCCACAACAGCCACTATTAGAATGACAATAATAACGGCACTAATAATTATCCAGTGGCCTGCCTTGAAACTACGAATCCTGTTCATAGTAAACATATTACAATAGTAGGTTACTGTCTCACAATTAACTCTGCGAAATTGTAATTAATCTAACTATTAAAAAAGTTTATTTAACAGATCGAGCTATTTACCTGCAAGTGTGCCTGCAAAGATTTGCCAGGCTAATAATGATTTAGCTACAAAACTTAGAATAATATAGGCTTTTTCACCCCTTAGGTAGTTAGCCCATTTTCCCTTGGCTCGATACTGCAAAAATTGTACAAGCGCAAAGCAGTTAAATAGAAGAAATAATGACACAACAATCCCATATACAAATCCTGGAGCTCTAACGCTTGAAGGATTCATTGGGGAAATTAGCTGGATTGTGAATATGATCCATGGGATTATACCTGCAATGCATCCAAAAATAAAAGGAAGCCAATGCTTATCACCAGGTTTGTTATATTTCTCTTGGAGCCAGCCAAATAGTATCATTGAAAGATTCACTCCACAAATAGTTAATAGAGCTGCATAATCACTAATCCCATTAAGTTGTGCTATTGCAAAAATCATGACTGAGGAGCTTAGCGAATATTCTACCCATCTGAAAACATTAATCTTTTTCTTTAAGCCTGCTACGTATTTAGGAAAAAACATTCTTGAAGAAATAAGCAGGTGGAAAAAAGCTGATAAGCCAAAAAATATTGCAATTGTGTAAGCCATTCTTACTGAAAATAATGTTATTGGTCCAGTAGATGAATTAGAGCCAGGAGGGCCTGTCATATAGGTTGCGACTACTGGTAGTGCGAATTTATTTGCGAGTAAAATTACTGCAATCAATGAAAGTAGATGCAGGCTTCCAGCTCTTATATTCCATTTTCTAATTTTTTTATATTCTGAGTTTTCGAGACTTATATTTTTATTCATATTGAAATTTTATCATAAGCAATATAAAAATAAATAATTGCCCTTTCACCAGCTTTTTTCGATGAATGAAAAAACAACGGTTAATTTTAGAATTATCATAATAAAGGATTACTACGAAAATACAAACAACCACAATGGCTAGTGCAAGAGCTAACTTCCGTGAATTATTATATGCAGCGTCAAATGGTGAAGTAGTAATGATTCAATGAAGAGCAAAATCGAGATAGTTCAGGTAACATACACCATACTTCCGGAATATGCGGAGACCAGTAGCGGAAATATATCTCTAGTTAAGGCAGGGGAGAAGTAACCCACTCATATTCAAGCAAAAGAATTATTCTTGACATTTATTATAATATGTTTATAATAAATTATATGATTGAAACAGAGCAAAAAATTATACAAATTGGTTCAAGTGAGGGTATAACATTATCCAAGAAAGACTTAGCTCGTATTGGTGCAAAACGCGGCGATACCCTTAAAGTTAGAGTTGAATTAGTTAAAAAACACTCATCACACGATAAATTACTTACTGAATATGCATCTTTTGTTAATAAATATGGAACTACTTTAAAAAACTTAGCCGATAAATGAACCTTAAATATTTAACACTAGAGGAAATATTAAGAATTCATTTCCAGGTTATTGAAGACTTTGGGGGTTCCCATGGTGTTCGTGACGAAGGTCGTCTAGAATCAGTTATAAGTGCTCCAGCACAACATATATTTAATAACGAACAATACCCTACAATATATGAAAAAGCTGCTGTTTATCTAAGAAATATAATTGGTGATCATCCGTTTACGGATGGCAATAAAAGAACCGCTTTAACGGTGTGTGCTATTTTTTTATATCGTAATAGCTACTCAATTAATACTGATCAAAAAACTCTTGAGAATTTTATAATTACCGTAGCAACAAATCACCTTAGTATTATGGAAATATCTAACTGGCTAAAAATTAATACAGAAAAATAATCATTATTGATTAAAATAGCCCAGATACTTATTTGACTAACGTTAGAATTTATAATGGCAGGGGAGATGGTTCCTAGTCAAACACCAAGCACTATCTATAAACCAAGTAATTCTTGAGTATATATAATCGAAGAAGCTATAAAATACTGTAATGGAATAATGTTATCATCCATCTGTGCTGCTTCTAAATATTTATAATATGCATACTTCTTTTCTTTTAAAATTATAGGAGGAACTAAGTTTGACTTAAGAGCCATAATAAGTAATATAAGTCTTCCCGTTCTACCATTGCCATCACTAAAGGGGTGGATCTTCTCGAACTTAGAATGAAAGTTTGTCATATTAACTATAGTGTCTAGCTTTTTATTTTTAACATCTAGTACTAAATCATCCATTAAGTCTGGTATCTTCAAATAATTAGCAACTGTTGTTCTTGACCCTTGAATTCTTACGGTATGGTTTCTGTAAACACCTGCATCACTAACTATGCCATTCATAAGTCTCAAATGAATAGATTTTATTATCTCAATATCTAGTTCAAATTTATTATTTGTTAATTGATCAATGATCCATAGAAGCACAGATTGATGGTTTTTTGCCTCAAGTTGTTCAATTGCGGTTCTATTTGATAGCACCTTATTGTCAAAAATAACATCGTTTACATCAGCTAATGTCATTGTACTACCTTCAATAGTATTTGTGTTGTATGTAAGATAAAGTGATAGTTTATCTAATATATCTTTATTTGTAATTATTTTTTTTGCCGTAACGTTTATTGCTGTAGCTTTTTTGAATATTGAATATAAGTCTTCTGTACTTATATCGAGATTACCGGTTATAGAAAAGTATAATTCCTCTATTCTAGCCTGAGCCTTTAGCCTCGGAGTAGACTTATTATTAATCCATGAATTTAGAGTTACAAAGGATACATCAAGTTCTTTTGCAAGTCTTTCCTGGCTCCATTTACTGGCATTAAGTATTGAATTTAAATATTCTATATATTTCATAACTTAATAAGTGTATCACAAACTTTATAAAGTTACAACTAGTTTATGCTTGGCTGGGGAGATGGTTCCTAGTAATAACTTTATAAATAATGGTACTTTTTTTAATTAAATATACGACACGTAAAATAATTAGAAATAAAAGAAGCTAAATTAGAAGTTTTCAACTCCTTTTGTAATATTTTAGATAATCCGTTATAAAAATTGAGAATAACTTAAGATTGCAGGCATAATATATGGGCAAGGTGGACCGTCTCTAAAGTTTTGAGAGACTTCGATTTGTAGAGGATCAGTATCTGGAACTAATACTGACTGATTAAATTCAGCTACTATTTGGGTTTGTTTGCAGGAAGCCCAAACACCCGCTACTGTTCCGTCATGATTATCTTGCCAGTGAGCGTTATGAAATCCGATGGAGTTTAATTTATTAATATAATATTTCCTAATAGAATCATAACTCACTTTTCCAATAAAATTTCTAGATGCATAAGGATCTCCAAATAGAAACCCCGTATATGCCTGTCGATTTCCTGAGCTATTTTTGTCTACGGTCATACCTTGCGGAGCACCAATTTCAGAGATAATTCCACCATAATACCAAGGCGAAGGCGACGGAATAAGCAAAAGATATATAAAAGAAATAATTACAACTAAAATAAAAGAAAATATTAATATTCTAAAAAGTAATTTCTGATGGATGAATAAAGGACGCTTAGAATTTGTATTCATGTGCTGCAATTATAATTTAATAAATGCTTATGTGTAAAGGTAGTAATATAAATGGCTGGGCATTCAGACCGCATTTAGAACAATTAAGTTGCCAGATGAGACACATTCCGACAATGATTAAACTTACTTAAAGATTTATAAGATTTGTAAGCTTTGGTGGGTATGTGGATTTAGCTTTATACCTTCGACTTCGGCATTAACATTAATTGAGTATTTATAATCATTTTGTTTCAATTTATTGTCGATATCTATAATGAGAGAAATGGTTTTGCTCTCATTTGGCTGTAGCTCGAACTTTTCTGCACTATTAGCCTGAGCAATGGTTATAGTCTGCATACTGTACATTTCATTATTGTTAGTAGTATTTCGTAATTGGACAGCATTGTTTAAAGCCATACTCATACCACTTGCATCCTCAGTGGCTTGGATCTCAGCAGTCACACTTTTAATGACATGTGGTGTTTTATTAGTATTTGTTAAGATCACAGTAACAGGAATCGTCTTTTCTTGGTGTGACAAACTTTGAGCAGCCTTAATTGTGACTTTGATACCACCGTGTTCTAAGTTTTGTTTATTCCATATAAAAATAGCAATAGCTGCTATAAAAATAACTATAACTAATGGTAATGCAATTGCTACCAGGTAGTTTGTTGGTTTTCCGTATGGGCAATTATAGCCAATTGGTATACTAGACCCCTTTATATAAGTAGGAGCTGGATATTTATAGGGGTGGAAAAGTGTATGGAAGTTCCATCCGTCAGAGCTGCATGGACCACTGTATGCACCTGGACGGTAATTTGATATAAACAAAGCAAGAAGTATTATTAGAATGACTATCAATATATAAAGCCATTTATGTTTTCTCATAGATTTAGTATACCATAGCGATTATGCTTGTCTGGGCGTAGGCTATGTCACAGGTTCAGAACGTTTTGATACTCAGAATTAATTTAATAGTTTATTTGTTTTTAACGTCTTTTCGTTCTTGTTCAACTCGTTCACTCAGAAATACTTTCATTAAAGACTGGTAAGGAACGTCATTCTTATTGGCTAATACTTTTAGTTCAGATAATAGTGATTCAGGCAATCTTAAAGATATTGACTGCGTAGATGGCTTAAGGTTTGTAAATACCACCCGTTCAGCTTTTGACCAGTCTATGTAATCAGTAGTATCGTGAGTATCCCAGAAGTCAGCTTCTTCTTCGTCACTCTTGAACATTGGAATTTTTTTAAGTGTTTTCATATTCCTTCCTTTCTTTTCTTGACATGTCTCGTACGGAGATTATTCTTAATTTATTATTTCTCAGTGTAAATATTGCTAACAATTTGCGATTATTATTGGTTCTACCTAGGGCTTTATACCTTTTTTCTGAAGAAGAACGTAAGTTAGTATCAGAAAGAATTAAAGGCTCATTAAAAAATATTTGCTCGGCTTCCTGCATACCAACATTGTGCTTTTTAATATTTTTCTTAAGATTACCTTCATCCCAATCAAAAACTAATGGTAGATCCAATAATCTCATAAAAATAGTATACTACAGTAATATACATATAGTCAATAACCTATCACACTAAATATTTAATGAAAATGCTAATGAATCCAGACCGAGTTCCGAACGCTCAAACTGGATAAGCGCATTCGAGAGGGCTAGAGGTACTTGAACACGAAGGCCCTGAAGTATAGGCCAAATGAATCTCAAACGCATAAAAAATGGCG
>CAIUOC010000091.1 GCA_903900685.1 uncultured Candidatus Saccharibacteria bacterium
ACCAATATGTAATATGCTTACAATTATCTAGCAAGATGAGGTTTACTTATTAAAAGAGTATACTCTTTATACATAAGAATTGCTTTTTGGATATTAATTTTTATTGAATTTTTCAGGTTGTTTATAAAACCTCTCTTTGGGGCAAAAGTTTTAGGGATAAAAAATATCACCCTAGTAATTTACAAATACTCGGGGGTGTTTAAGTTTGGTTTTATGTATTTTTTTTATTAGCGGAATCTATCTAGCATTCTTAGTAATAATAGACTCAGTAACATGATTTGGTACATCGGCATAGTGATCAAGTTCCATTGAGCTTGAAGCACGTCCCTGCGTACTTGAACGAAGGTTAGTTGTATAACCAAACATCTCACCAAGTGGTACGAATGATGTTATTTCCTTGATACCAGGAGTTAGATCATCCATGTTCTCAATTCGTCCACGCTTAGAGTTAAGATCACCGATTACGTCACCCATGAACTCTTCAGGAGTAACAACAACAACTTTCATGATTGGTTCTAGAAGTACTGGGTTAGCTTTCTTAACACCGTCTTGTAGTGCGATTGAACCAGCAATCTTGAAGGCCATTTCACTGGAGTCAACATCGTGGTAGCTTCCATCATATAATTCAGCTTTAACGTCAACTACAGGATAACCAGCAAGAACACCGTTGTTCATAGCTTCTTCAATTCCAGCCTTAACAGCTGAAATATATTCACTTGGTACGACACCACCCTTAATAGAGTTAATGAATTCGTAGCCTTTTCCTTCTTCGTTCTGAGATAGTCTAATCCAGACGTGACCATATTGACCACGACCACCGGATTGTCTAATGAATTTTCCTTCACTCTCAACTGCATCTTTTCGGATTGTTTCACGGTAAGCAACTTGCGGTTGACCAATATTAGCTTCAACTGTAAATTCACGTTTCATTCTATCGATGATGATATCTAGGTGAAGCTCACCCATTCCTGAGATGATAGTCTGACCAGTTTCCTTGTCGACATGAATCCTAAATGTAGGATCTTCTTCAGCCAATCTTTGAAGAGCAATACTCATCTTTTCCTGATCGGCTTTAGTCTTAGGCTCAATAGCAATAGACACAGGAGGTTCTGGGAATGTAATGCTTTCTAGAATTATTGGCTTAGCAAGATCACATAGCGTGTTTCCAGTAGTTGTTCCCTTAAGTCCAACGATAGCGGCAATATCTCCAGCACCAATTTCAGTTACATCCTCACGAGTGTTAGCTTGCATTCGAACGATACGTCCAACTCTTTCCTTTTCACCAGTAGATGAGTTAAGGATATAGCTACCTGACTTTAATGTTCCAGAATAGACCCTGAAGAAAGCCAGCTTACCAACAAATGGATCAGTTGCAATCTTAAAGGCTAGGGCTGAAAATGGTTCAGTTTCACTTGGCTTTCGTTCAATTTCGTCACCGCTCTTAGGATGGGTTCCCCAGATAGACTTTGCTTCAACTGGACTTGGAAGGAAATCACGAACAGCATCAAGTAGTTTTTCTACAATAACACCACGTCCATCACCACCAGTAACGGCATAGAACTTACCAGTTAGGACAGCAGTTCTAACGGCTTCTCTAATTTCTGCTTCGCTTAAACCTTCTTCACCGACTTCGAAATACTTTTCTAGGATTTTTTCATCTTCAGCAACTGCGTTTTCAATTAGTAATGATCGGTACTTCTTAACCTGATCCATCAT
>CAIUOC010000092.1 GCA_903900685.1 uncultured Candidatus Saccharibacteria bacterium
CTAAATTCAGCACCACTAATTAGAACTGGCTGATTTATATAAAAAAGCTTTTTCGCATATGGAGTAAAGGTATCCTGAGTTGCAAGACTGGAGATACTTGATGGTGCATTATAGTTGGATAATTTATACCAGTCTGAAATATTCCGACTCTGTGAGACTAAAATAATAGCCAGACTTAAGAAAATAAATAAGGCTATTGATGCGCTTTTAAAGGCTCTATTCATTAATAAGATTATATCACTTTAGAATAATCTTAAGCTGTTTCGCTTGTTACCTTATAGTCAAGCTTACCCTTCTTTGTAGAGATTTCTAAAATTTGTCCTTTAGATATTTTATTAGAAAGAATTAAATCAGCAACCTCATTTTCGATTGTGTCCTGGATTAGTCTTCTAAGCGGTCTGACCCCATTATGGGCATCATAGCCTTTATTTAGTAAATATTCTTTAGCTGACTTAGTTATGCTTATGCCGATAACTTTCTTAGATAATCGAGATGAAAGATCAGCAATTTGGAGATCAATAATTTTGAAAATATTATCTCTCGTCAGTGCTCTAAAGACAATTACCTTATCTATGCGATTGATTAATTCTGGTCTGAGCAATTTTTTAAGCTCAGTTCTAACTTGTGCACTATTCTCAGAGTGTAATTTATCCAAATCTTTCTTATCTGTTTCATTAGTTAACCTAAATCCAAGATTAACTTCTTTTTGTAATTTTGCGGCTCCAATATTGGATGTCATTATGACTATCGTATTGGTAAAATCAATCTTACGGCCCTTTGAGTCGGATATATAACCATCTTCAAGAACCTGTAGTAACATATTAAATACGTCAGGGTGAGCTTTTTCAATTTCATCAAATAAAACTAAACTATAAGGTTGTCGCCTTATTTTATCTGTCAATTGTCCGCCATCATCATATCCAACATAACCAGCTGGGGCACCAACTAATCGACTAACATTATGATGTTCTCCGAATTCCGACATATCTATTTTTACAAGAGCTGATTCACTGCCAAAAAATTCTCTAGCCAAAACTCTTGCAAGTTCTGTTTTTCCAACACCAGTTGGTCCTAAGAAAACAAATGAACCAATCGGTCTATTCTCATCACTGATACCCGACCGATTACGTCTGATGGCTCTTGCAACAGAAGAGACTGCTTCGGTTTGTCCATTAACATACTTTGTTAGAGTTTTTTCTAGATTAATTAGATATTTAGCCTCGGCTTTGATTACCTTCGTTACAGGAACACCAGTAATTCTTGCTACGACTTCAGCCACATCTTCACTAGTTAAGATTAATTTTTTAGCACTATTCTCATCTGTCTTTAATTCATTTAGTTCAGATATTATTTGACTGGCTCTTGTTTTAGCACGAGCCGCTTTTTCATAATCTTCACCATCGACTGCATCGTCAATTCGTGAATTTACTAATTTCAATTCTTTTTGCAGTTTTCTAATTTCAGGAGATGTTCGAGCTTTGTCGACTTTCAAATTAGCTGAGGCTTCATCCAATAAGTCAATCGCCTTATCTGGCATAAAACGATCATTAATATATCTTTTAGCAAGATTAACTGTGTCATTTAAAACATCATCTGAAATTGAGACTCCATGAAATTCTTCATAATGTTTTTTCAGTCCTTTTAAGATTGCTAGGGTTTCTGGAATAGTTGACTCCGGCACAATAATTGGCTGGAAACGTCTTTCTAGGGCAGCGTCCTTTTCTATATGTTTAGTATATTCAACGGTTGTTGTTGCACCAATAACTTGGATTTTTCCTCTTGCAAGAGCTGGTTTTAATATATTACCTGCATCCATAGCTCCCTCAGCTGAACCAGCGCCAACAATTAAATGCAATTCATCTATAAAAATAATAATATTTTTATTATCCTCAAGCTCTTTCATAACTTTCTTCAACCGTTCTTCAAACTCACCACGATATTTTGTTCCTGCAAGCATGCCAGCAAGATCAAGCATAATAATTCTTTTTTCTAATAAGGAATCAGGTACATCTTCACTAATTATTCTCTGGGCTAGACCTTCAACAATTGCGGTCTTGCCAACACCCGGTTCACCAATTAAGACTGGATTATTCTTAGTTCGACGATTTAAAATAGTAATCAATCTTTTAATCTGATTATCTCGACCTACTACTGGGTCTAATTCGTTTTTTCGAGCTTGCTCTGTTAGATCTGAGCCATAAAAATCTAGTATTGTCTTTCTAGGAACACGGGCACCACGTCGGTTTCCCTCGTAAACACGAGATCTATTATTTAAATCATCACTGTGTTTATTAAGAAAACTTTCTACATCTATTAACAGATCATCCATATTAACAGTTAACTCCTTGAGTAGCACGGCAGCTCTTGAGTTTTTTTGATTTAAGATACTATATAATATATGCTCTGTTCCACAAAAGTCTTGATTATAATCTTGAGCAATGTCATAGGCATTTTTAAGAGTTAGTTTAGCTGTTTCGCTAAGCCCTTTAGCGCCCATATTAATTACTAGGGTTTTAGGAGTTAAATTTAGTGCCATTTTAGCTCTGTCGAGAGTTATGCCTGCATCTTCAAGTATTTTTGAACCCATCGACGTATTTTGAGCTAAAACTCCGAGTAGCAAATGTTCAGTACCAATATATGCACTGCCTAAATTACGAGCAATGGCATCGGCATGTTTAAGACTGGATAGGGCGTTATTGGTAAGATGATTTAAAAAATCTTGAAAATCGGGTGATTGTGGAATCATAATTTTTACCTCTTATTAAAAATACATTATTTAGTATGTATATAAATATAATAACGCCATTAGCACTCCCAAGTCAAGAGTGCTAATAAATATTAATTAACTTCTTACTATTTGTCTTCTGGTTCGTCGCCGTGCTCTTCAATAGCACTTAAAAGTGAGTTTTCAAGGTCAGATTTTTTCTTAAGTTTTGGAGTACCGAGTTGAGTCTTTTCAACAACTGGCTTGTCGGTAATATTTTCACTTTTAACTTCAATATCATCTGACTTTTGTATATCTTTAAATTCTTCAATGTCAATTTCATATCCAGTAAGTTTACTAGCTAGTCGTACGTTCTGACCACCCTTACCAATTGCAATAGATAGCTGATCTTCAGGCACTAGAACCTTACATTTCTTAGAATTTGAATCTATTTCTACCTTAGCAACTTTAGTAGGACTTAATGCGTTAGTTATATATGTTACTGGGTCTTCATCCCAAACAACAATATCAATTTTTTCCTGATCACTTATTTCACCCATAACGGCATTAACACGAGTTCCATGTCCACCTACGAATGTTCCAACTGGATCAACTCCTGGAACTTTAGAATGTACTGCTATTTTGCTTCTAACACCAGCTTCACGGGCGATATCTTTTATTTCAACAGAGCCACCTTCCATTTCTGGAACTTCATTTCTGAATAGGAATTCAATAAATTGTGTACTACCACGAGATACTACTAATTGAGGTCCACGGAAGCCTCGTTCAACATCTTTTAAAAATACTTTAAGTCTTTGTCCTGGATAGTATCTTTCACCTTGGATTTGTTCACTCTTAGGCATAATTGCTTGAGCCTTCCCAACATCAACACGAATAATATTTCCTTCAACACGAGCAACAATACCATTAATTACAGTTCCTATTTTATCTTCATACTCGCTAACTATGATTTCTCGCTCTGACTCTCTTAGTTTCTGTAAAATTACTTGCTTTGCAGTTTGAGCAGCAACTCTTCCAAAACTTTTAATATTTTCATGAACCTCGATTTGGTCACCAATTTTAATATTCTTTTGCATTACTGATGCTTCAGCAAGACTAATTTCATAAGCTGGGTTTTCAACTTTCTCAACAACTTCTTTGCTGATATATGCGTCAACATCACCATTGTTTAGATTCATTGAAATCTTAACTTCTTGGTCTCTATCACCATAATCTCTTCTATAAGCAGCAGCAAGAGCTTGTTCAACAACACTCTGAACTGTTTCTTCTGGAAGATTTTTTTCCTCTGCAATTGTACGTATAGCGAGGGCTAATTGTTTCATGTCTAATTCCATGATTGTCTCCTTGATTAAATTAAAAAAACCGACCTTGTGGCCGGAACATAACTTAATTATATATCAAGCGATGCGGATCTGCAAATTCGTGTTAATATGGATATCAATGAGTAGTAAAGTAACCAGACTGTTTGCCGATTTTTGCCCTGAAAAATACGATCTTAATCTAGATATTAAATCGGATATTATGGAATTTAGTGGTCAAGTTATTATTGAAGGCAAAAAGACCGGTAGGCCATCTAAAAGACTAACCTTTCATCAAAGTGATTTAA
>CAIUOC010000093.1 GCA_903900685.1 uncultured Candidatus Saccharibacteria bacterium
AGGACCACTTACAGTATTGGTATTAAATCCTATGATTCCAGCATTCTTAGCGTTAGCGCCTGTATTGAGTGCACTACAGTTATTTAGAGTATTAAGGTTACTTCCTGCAACTACGTCACCGCCGTTGACACTGAAGTAAGGTTGAGAAGTAACAGTACCAGAGCCAGTACAAGATATACCGCCAGCGCCAGAATACGAAAAGCTTATACTAAAGCTTCCTGGAGACCAAGTGCTTGGTATCGTGAAACTGAATGATGCACTTCCGGTACCTGTACTAGTAGGAGTATTAGGGCCTATTGTAGCAGGGATTGAGCCTGTTTGACCTATGGTCATACTGGTAATAGCTCCAGGCCCAATATTGGATGGAGGTGGCGGTCCTGCACCATTTATGGGAGTAAATTGAACAGATGCAAATATTGAAGAAGAGACTCCTAAGACCGCGGATGCTGTAACTGAACTACAACCGACAGTATAGCACGCGGGATAATCGGGAATAGATGTTGCTTTGTTTTGTATAAAATTACCGCTTGAGTCATAATGCCCTATCAATAAAGTTAAAGCATGCGACACTGTTTGGTCCTGTCCTGACATATCTATAAATGGAGACGGGAACGACCAACCTGGTGGAATAGCAGTAGTTATAATTGCTGAACCTGAGTCAATGGAGTATGAATATGCTGTTGTATCATATGGATCGTTATAACTTATGTCGAAACTTCGAGTAGCACAACTTGCCGTAACCACTGGTGGAGTAACTATATTATAGTTTCCCGATAATGTCTGCGAAGGGCAACTAGTTAATACACCCACAGCAGCAGCACCGGGGGCACCACATATTACAGTCACACCATTAAATGTGTTTGCTTCCTGTACTGTTGCATTAATTGAACCTGTTCCGGAGCACCCTGAAGGTACAGCATATGAAAAAGGATGCGAACCGAACCAATATCTATCATTGTTACCTCCAGGATCAGGCTGAGATACGATTACTGTATCCACAGTAGAAGTAACAGACCCCCCAATGCAACTAGCTGAGGGCGGTATTTGATACACAGTGCTTACATACCAACTAGCTGATGATAGATTTCTTGTAAAGGAACCATTCGGAGGTAAAGGAGATGCATATTTTGTTCCTGCTTGATTGCTATTTGCCTTACAGATAAATATACCAAAATTCAATTGTAGATTCACCGTAGTGCCAGCAGTAACTGTAGTATCACCTAATAGAGTACTTGGATCAGCTTGGGTCGAAAGATAGGTTATTATCATTTCTTGATGAGGGGGACTGCCATAGCAATCACCAGATTTTCCAGAATCATAGTCTGATATAAGATTCTGATATATACCTGGCAACTGAGTAGGGCTAGTAATAGTAGCGGCCTCAACGTTATGTGACAAGAATAAACTACCTATAACTGATAGGAATACAATAATAGAAAATACCTTCAGGTGTTGAAAATATTGGTTAGTTTGTATCATTTCGTTGGATCCTTAACATACATTATATTTTTATTAATTTGAGCTTCATTCGATACGAGATTCTTAAATTTTATATCTAAGGTTGCTAAACTTGAGGTCTGTTTAGATATAGCCGAGCTATAACCTACGCTAGGATTGTAATAAGTCTTTAAATCATTAAGATAAGGTTTAGTTTTACTAGAACTATAATTAAGCCAATAATTAACTAGAACATAATCACAATTAGGATCCTTTATGTAATTCGGTAGCTTGTTGATTTGATTAACTATTGGATATAACTTTACTGGATTAGATGGATTTAGTAGTGGTGCTGCATCATTTAGTAAGTGAATATTACTTGATGTATCACATACAGATAATGCAAGGCTCAAAGTATTAGTTTTTTTAGCAGATTGATACAAAGCTAGACTTATAGTAATCGTTAGTATGATGACAAGCATTACAGCTAAATATATTTTTCTATATCTGTTGAAGACTTGATCATTAATGCTACCTGAAGCAATCTTTGATTTTTCTGTACCCAAAATTATTCCTTATAATTATAGCTTAAGCATAATATATATTTCATAAGTTAGCAATCAAATATTATATAAACACTGATAGCAAAATATGACTGTAGCCCAAAATAAAAATTATATGCTTGTAAAAATGTGTGCTTAGAAAAGAGGTGGTAATGTCTGTATTGATTCAATTGATGAGCTAGTTGAAGTTGGTGATGACAGCCATTGTTCTGGGCCATAGTTGAATTGTTCAGCCGCACCGGAGTTTGTTGCTGCGTTACCTTTAGTTCTTTGGAGATATACATCA
>CAIUOC010000094.1 GCA_903900685.1 uncultured Candidatus Saccharibacteria bacterium
CTGCTTCAGCCTTTCGACCATTATTTCTTTGTGATCTTAGTAGGTTTGGTACTGCTAGGAATACAACTAACAGTATTAAAGCAGCAATAGCTAGTACTATTAGGACTTCTATTATTGTGAAACCTTCGTAATTTAATTTATTTTCTTGTTTTGACATTTGTAAATGCCCCCTTTACTAGTATGTTAATTGTTATGCTTTTAATTTACTATTTATACTATATAAATGCAAGTTTTTTTTAATTTCCAGTAAAATTGGAATTTCCTGCAAGTCCATAGATAGGAAGCAGCACAGCGGCAACTATAATAATAGCCACTACTCCTAGTATTATCATCATTACTGGCTCAATGATAGTTGAAACGTTCTTAATTTCAGTGTCTACTTCTTTTTCATAATATTCAGCTGTTTTGCCCATCATTTGTTCAAGTGAACCCGACTCCTCACCAATACTCAGCATATTTGGAACAAGTACTAAGAAATTAGGATCCCCCTTGATGGACTCACTGAGTGATTTTCCGCCTTTTACTTTAGTGATTGCTTTTGTTATTGAGCCTTCGATAATTACATTGTTGACAGACTTAGCAGTTATCTCTAGGACTTGAATTAATGGAACCCCGCTGGCAATAAGAGTCGAACACATTCGGGTAAATCTAGCCATATATAGTTTCATCATTAAATTCTTTATAGGCCATGAACGAATTTTTAGCGTATCGACAATCTTATTGCCTTTCTTGGTACGCAGTAACTGGAATATAACAAATATTAGGACTCCAAGAGCAATAAGAACAATCCACCAGTCTTTAATGATAAAATGGGAAACACTTAATAATACTGTTGTTAGCAGTGGTAATTTTGCCCCTGGAAGTCCGTCATATAATATTTGAACTTGAGGCAGTACCGTAACAATCATGAAGGTAACCACTCCTACCATGACTAACATAACAATTGCCGGATAAATCATAGCTCCTCTAACCTTAGAAATTATTTCAGCATCTTTTTCTTGTTGATTAGCGATTCTCTCTAAGGCTTTATCGATCGTACCTGATGTCTCACCCGCTGCAATAAGATTGATATATACCGGGCTAAAAATTTTTGGGAAATTAGTCATTGCCTTAGACAGAGATAAACCACCTTCAACATCTGTAACTATTTGACCAATTACAGTTTTTAGCTTCTTATTTTTGGTTTGGGAAGCTACACTGTTTAAGCTCTGTACGATTGGAAGGCCTGCATCAATAAGTGTAGATAACTGTCTTGAGAATAATACCTTATCATTTATTGAAACTCGGTTCATGAAATCGCCAATAAAAGCAAAAGACCCCGAACCCTCTGCATTAATTTCAAGCGGTGTAAGGCCAAGATTTTTTATGGCTTTATAGGCACCATTCTGGTTTTCAGCCTGAACCTTAGACGTTATAATCTTATTGTCTCTTGGGTTTCTAGCTTTATATGTGTAGTTCATATTATTCTCTCATCAATCTATCTAATTCACCCAAATCGACTGCATAATTTCTAGCTTCGTCATAACTAATTTCACCTCTATGCACTAAATTAACTAGCGTTTTATCCATGGACTGCATACCAAACTCAGAACCAGTTTGTATTATAGCTTCTAGTTGGCTGGACTTACCTTCTCTGATAAGATTTCTTACAGCAGGAGTGGCAATCATTATTTCTACGGCTGGGATTCGACCCCCACCAACTGAAGGAACTAGTCTTTGGGATACTATTGCCATGAGTATATTGGAAAGCTGAGATCTAACTTGAGGTTGCTGGTGAGGTGGGAATACATCAATCATTCTGTCGACACTTTGACTAGCACCATTAGTGTGCAACGTAGCTAATACAAGATGCCCGGTTTCCGCAACAGTGATTGCATTAGCAATAGTTTCAAGATCACGCATCTCACCCAGTAAAACTACGTCTGGATCCTCTCTTAGAACTGATCTAAGAGCTGCTGAGAATGAATAGGTGTCGTAGTGCACTTCTCGTTGGACGATTACAGATTGCTTAGATTTATGAGTGTACTCTATAGGATCCTCAACTGTAATAATATGAACTGCTTTTTCCTGATTAATTCTATTAATCATGGCAGCGAGCGTAGTTGTTTTACCCGATCCTGTAGGCCCCGTAACAAGCACAAGCCCTCTAGGATAATCAGTTAATTTATCAATAATTGGTGGTAATTTAAGTTGCTCAATTGTTGGTATTTCATTAATTAATAGTCTGAAGGCTCCAGCAAGGTTACCTTTTTCATGAAATAGATTTACTCTAAATCTACCTAGTTCACCGAAAGCAAAACTAAAATCAAATTCTTTCTCACGAGCAAAGACTTGCTTTTGTTCATCATCAAGCAAAGAAAATATCAAACTCTCAAGAGTTGGTCCATCAAGTGCTTTCATTCCACTAATTGGTAGTAATGCACCGTCAACTCTGAGCATTGGAGGCAACCCAACTTGCATATGCAGGTCTGATGCTTTTCTAATAGCAACTTGTTCTAAAATAATTTCAATCTTGGGTTGTTCCATTATTCGTCCTTACTCATTGATGCAACTCTATTAACCTCATTTATGGAAGTCAGTCCAGTTAATGCTTTTAAATATCCATCTTCTCTCATACTTATCATACCTTCAACCTTAGCTTGTTTCTCGATTTCTAGACTTGTTGATCTATTAAGTATTAAATCCTGAATTTGTTCAGTTACGCTAAATACTTCATAGATTCCCATTCTCCCCTTATAACCTCCGGGCGAATCTGGATCATCGACACCACGTGTTAAAGTATAAGCGTTACTGCTACTAAGTGGCAAATTATTAAATCCTAAATCAAGACCAATACCTTCTACATCAGATTGTTTTTTTGGTAACAGATTACCTAAAGTCTGATGAATAAGATCGACTTCTAATTTTGTAGCATCATACTTTACATTTTTTGCTGCTGTTCTTCTAACAAGTCTCTGTCCAATTACCGTTCTAACCGTACTAGCAATCAAAAATGGCTCTATCCCCATATCGAGTAGTCTTGGCAGGATGCCAGCAGCTGAGTTGGTGTGAAGAGTGCTAAAAACCAAGTGTCCAGTTAGGGCTGCCTGGACAGCAAGTTCAGCAGTTTCTTTATCCCTTATTTCTCCCACCATCACAACATTAGGATCTTGACGCAGGATTGATCTAAGACCGCTAGAGAAAGTTAATCCAACCGCAGGATTGACCTGTATTTGATTTACTCCGTCCATCTTATATTCTACTGGATCCTCAAGTGTAACTATATTTATTGCATCACTCTTTATCTCATTAATTAGAGCATAAAGTGAAGTAGACTTACCAGAACCAGTAGGACCTGAGGTTAGTATCATACCACTTGTTTGCTTAACTCCATCTCTTATAAATCTTAGACTTCTACCGACATAGCCCATATCTTCAAGATTAAGTGAAGTGCCTGATTTATCTAGAAGCCGGATAACTATCTGTTCACCCCAAATAACTGGTGAAATAGAGATTCTAAGGTCGATTTCCTTAGCTCCAAGCTTAAGTGAAAATTGACCATCCTGAGGTATTCTATGTTCATCAATTTTAAGGTTAGATAGAATCTTAATTCTTGACACTAAGGGTGGTTCAGCAACTTTTGGTAGCCTTGTTACTTCTCTTAAGATTCCATCAATTCGGCACCTAATTAGCATATAGTTCTTTGATGGCTCAATATGAATATCCGATGCCTTGTTTTTGGCTGCAAACTGCAAAACCGAAGTTATTATTTTACTGATTGGAGAATCCTGGGTAATGTTATTAACATTGCCTGCACCAATATTTAACTCTGCAGTTTTATTAGAAAAACCCTCTATCGTATCATCCTTAGCTTCAGTCTTAAATTCAGACATTATAGACTTATTAATATTAGCGTCGTACTGCTTTAATACGACTCTAATACCTGCCTCACTAGCTAAATAAACTTTGATTGGTCTACCGATTCTAGTAGAAAGAAAATCAACTGCTTGTATATTATTGCCATCTAGCATGGCTACAGCTAGTCGATTACCAATTTCCCCAAGTGGAACTGCCATATATCTCTCGGCTATTTCCTTAGGTAATAAATCTAGTGTTTTAGAGTTAATTAAAGCTTTGCTCAGATTTACGTATGGTATTTTATTAGTCTTAGCTATAGCTTCAGTTAAAAACTCTTCAGTGATAATATTTTGACTTACTAAATAGCTAAAAAAAGGTATATTAGCTTTTTTTGCCAGATTTTTTAAATCATCTAGTTTTTTATTATCTAAATGTCCGCTACTAACTAATATGTCATCGATTTTTTGTTCATTATCTAAAGACAAAACTGTCATAAGGATTCTTTATTGGCTCTTATTGTTAGTAATAACACCCGGATTGCTATTTGGTTGAGTACCAATTTGAACAGTTACGGTAGGGTCTATGGAGCTAGTATTAAGATATGAGTTTAGTGGAGTAGTTGGGAAGTCTGCTGAGATACTAGGTACCACAGTTACGCTTTGCTGTCTTTGGCTTGGTGGTACAAATATTTTTGAAGATATAAATATTGATAACACCCCGCTTATTACGGCGACTATTATGATTGTTTCGTAATCTTTTGATTTCATTTAACTATCTCCGTTGAGGTTAAAAATTTATAAGGTGCCTGATAGTATGTTCCTGCCTGAAACGATATTGTGGCTGGCTTACCTTTGGAACTTGAAGTTATCGAGACTGATTTTATGGTTATAGGGATTATTGATCTATAAAGACTATCAAAAGTAGCTCCAATATTATCTGGATTGGCGCTAAACGAACCAGCCAAAGCAATTGGAACAGGAACTGGTGTTAAAACAGGATTAACGGTTGCTTGATCAACTGCAACTGATGAAGGATCAAGTGTAATAAAAGAAGGAGGTTGAGCTAATAATAAATCTAGGTTGCTGATATTCAAAGACCAAGCCGGGACATCTATATTGGTAGGCAATGCATCCAGAATAATTTTGGAATTATTTCCATTATTTCCCGTGGTTACGGTTGTGTTTCCACCAATAATATTTTGTTCCAAATTACTATTGAAAGCTTTGTAGGCCGATTCAATATTCTTGACTGAACTTAAATTACTATTAAGTTTATCCAGGGTTTTCTTTTGTGCAGAAATCACCCTATTTTGGTATTGTCCTTCACTATATAGACTCTTAATTGCAAAAAAACAAAAGATAACAATAAAAACTGCAACACTAGTTGAAATAACCCTTAGATTATTAATGCTAATTATTTGAGTTTTTTTACCTAAGATATTTTTATCCATGTTAATCCTTATTGCTTTCCCTTAGAAACGAAACAGTCAATACTTGGCTGATCACAGGTAGAGTGAGTTACATTTTGGTTAGGTACGTTAATTACGGCTGTTTTATAGCCTTTTTGGACGCCTAAATTATTTGCGATTATATTTCTAGCAAATAATGCTGTTGGCATAGTTGCTGATACGGTGAAACATATATAGCCAGTTGAGCAACTACCGGATGAACCAGCAGCAAAAGATGTATCATCGAGACCGGTAGTTTTTAAATTTGTAAAAACAGGCGCTGGAGCAGTTGAATTATTAGAAGTATCCTTTATTGCCGGATCAACAATTGTATATGTAGCATAGTTGAGTTGGTTATAATATATATTACCATCAGTTAAATTATCGGTTTGTACTGTCATGCTTAAAAGACCTGTTTGGTAATTCATATTTATAGTATTGATAGTAATTCCCGGAGAAGCAGTATCAACGATGTAAGGAATTAAATTTGATGCTCTTGGGATTGAAGAATAAAGCGTTGGCAGTGATTCAAGTAATTTTTGTATTGTAATTACTTGATCGATGTCTTTACTGTTTTTTATCTTAGATGTTTCTGATTGAATTAATGCAATATTGTTGTTAAGAGTATGTCTTTGGACTACGTCTACAGATATATAATATATAACTAGTCCTGTAAGAGAAACAAGACTAACAATAATTGAAACTATTAGAATTAACCTATATGTTCTTCTGGCTTTTATGAACTGGGCTTTTACGTCAGGAAGTAGATTGAGCTGAATCATTCATTCCTCCCAGCAAGTCCAACAGCAACACTAAACTGGTTAGCTACTGCTAAAAGTTCATTCTGTCTTGATTCAGGGAATGACACATTATGCCATGCATTACCGACTTCAACATCTACTCCAAAGGAATTGGCAATTGTATTTGGAAAGTTTGGAATTAAAGATGCTCCACCGGTAACAATTATTTTACTCACTTTACTTCCCTGGAATCTTGTTTCAAAGAAGCTAATAGATTTTTCAATTTCAGTTATTAATGATTCAAGTGTCCCATGAATAGCCCTATCTAGTTGTCCGTCTAACTTAGTTGGGTCAAGACCAAATTTAAAAACAAATTGTTGTGCCTGATCATTTTCTATATTTAGATTTTGAGCTGCAGCTTTTATTATAGCCTGAGTACCAATTGCAATAGATCTAGTAAGCTTAGGAACATCATTTACTGATATTATTAAATCAGTTCCAAGACTTCCTACATCTAGAACTAATACAGTCGATTTTAGACCAGGACTAATTAATGATCTCAGTATTGCTAGATTTTCAGGCTCAAAAGCTATGACGTTTAATCCTACCGACTCAAGTGCGTCTAACTTATCCTCAACATACTTATTACTAACACTGCTAAGCAGAACCTCTATCTTAGAACTGTCTTTTGGAGAGTCACCTAAAATAGCCCAGTCTATTGTTGATTCACTAATTGGTGTTGGTATTAAGGAATCTGCTTGAAACATTATTGTTTTTTCTAATTCTCTAGGAGATACCTTGTCCAAGTCTACAACAGTAGTAAAAAGTCTTCTCGTAGGAAGTCCAACGACGACATTTTTAGTTGTCATTTTTGCTTGATTACATAAATCAAGTACGATTTGAGCTAATTTAATCTGATCACCCTTGGCATCACTAAGGGCTAATTTTGGATCTATGGGAACATAGGCATACTTAACTAAAGTTTTTGGATAATTGCCTTGTAGTTCAACAAGTCTTATCGCAGTAGTGCCAATGTCCAGTCCAAAAAAATTAGATATCCCACTTAATATACTCATATTTTAAGATTATAGCATAAGAACTAAATAAAAATCTAAGTGTTTTTTTAGAAAACTGGTGGTAATGTCTGTATTGATTCAATTGATGAGCTAGTTGAAGTTGGTGATGACAGCCATTGTTCTGGGCCATAGTTGAATTGTTCAGCCGCACCGGAGTTTGTTGCTGCGTTACCTTTAGTTCTTTGGAGATATACATCA
>CAIUOC010000095.1 GCA_903900685.1 uncultured Candidatus Saccharibacteria bacterium
ACTTAAAGTAGAGAATTTAATAGCAAATATTAAAACAGCCCAAAAAGTAAATAATATCAAGCTAAAATCTAGCCTAACAAATAATACTGTTTTTGAATTTACATAATTACTATTAATAAAATTAGCTATAATCCAGAAACTCGAGAAGGCTGAAAAAACAAAAAACCATCTATTTTGATTGCTTTTTGAATCTCTAATGATTGTTAATAGCCCAGCAGTAATCATTCCGATAGTTATTGCAGCTATAAGGAAATTTAAGAAGATTAACATAACTAATATTCTATAGGTCTAGATTCAAGTTAACAAATATTATATGAATCTAGAATAGATCCTCAGGACGAGAATTGTCTGCTGAATAATAAAAATTTTGTATTTTATCTTTAGCTTCAAAAAATACACTTTTACCAATTATATCTTTGGCTTTACCTTCAATAACTCTATAATCATCAGGCAATATATTAAAAAGTCTCGAAGAGGGCTCAAAGTTAACATGTTTATTAAGAGATTTAATAACGAAATTTGAGTCAATGTAACCCAATCTAGTTAAGTACCATGCTGCCGTTAATAGCGAACATGGGTATTTATTATTTTTAGTTATATAGTTTTTATAACCTTTAACCAGCTTATTGTCATTAATAGATTGCAGTAATAAATCAGCATTAGTAATCATGTCTTTTTCATAGGCCCAAAAATTAACATTTATTTCTTGTTTTTTTATATATTCAAAAACTTTATCCACATTAAGAGTATGTTTAGTAGGATTATAATTATCTATCAAGATTATTAGCTCAAACGGAAAAGACCATGATTGCATTAAAGTTTTTAGGTGATTAAGACTATTGATATGTCTTTTTGAAATATCTTCATCGCTATATATATGGAAGAACTCAATGCTGTATTTATTATTTTTATTTTTTTGCATATTAGATTAACTTCTTTAATAATTTTGGATGCTTAGAAATCTTTTTTACCGCTAGTCCTGCAACTTTTCTTACTGGCTTTATGTCTGTAAATTTATTCTTAACAGGATTTTCTACTTTACATATGACTCCAAAATCTAATGAAGCTTCATCCTGGAAAGCATTTTCTACAGTTCTCTCAAGACTATAGCCAAGTTCTTCATATATTCCAAGTTCTGGATCTCTTCTTTTGCCATTTGGACGCCTAATTTCAACATATTCTTCGGCTGCTTTCTTAAGCTCCTGAGCATCTTCTAGATCAATATTATTTTGACTAGCCCATCTTTTGAATAACGGCATTCTACTAATAAAATATCCATATTCTATGCCAGCTGAAACGCTAAGAGCAAATAAATTTCCTAGTAGCATTTCCTCAGCTCCACTTTTAACAGCTTTCGGGCTCAAAGTCATATTGGTAACATAAGCATATTTTCCATCATGATTCACCTTTCCATCTAGTGTTCCGTTGGCCGTAGATTGCTCCCATGATACAAATTCATCCTTGGATACGTTGGTTGGGAAAGCCGAAACAAATCCTTCTATAATGCCATCTACATCCGCAACAAACATCCATTTTGGATTATTCAAATACCTTTTCTTAAGCATTTCATAAACTTCTGCTTTAGGAGGTAACTCTTGACCATATGCTTTTCTAAATAATCTTAGATCAAGTTCAACAAGACTTTCAATATCTTCAAGTCTTGCCGTACGTACTTTGGGTTTTGGAAGTTTTTCAGCCTCCTTATTGGTATTATTATTTTCTAAATCTTCAGGTTTATTTCTCATAGCAGCAATTAATGGAGCTCTTAGTGCAACAGTTGATGCAACATCAAGCGCTACTACTCCTGCAACTCCTGGCCATAATTCAGGAGACACTTTTGTACCTCCATAAATCATAAACCCTGATAATGATAATGCCCCGATAGTGTTTACTGTAAGCCCTGCTCTTGTCATTCGGTTATTTACAGCCTTTTTACTAATTTCATTCCATCTTTTACGTATAGTCAAGGGATTGCCAATACTTTCACCAATACCTGCAACCATCATTAAGGCACCTGCATCCCATAAAATTTCTGAACCAACGGCACCTGATCCAACAACTGGGGCTGCATTTTCAACTTCATGTAAGGTCGAAGATGGCTGATTAGCTAACGCAAAAGCTCCGCCAGCAGCAATTAGACCTAAAGCTGCTCGCGATAAATATTTTTTAGTTTTGCTGCTGGATTGGTTATCTTTAATATCTTCAGATGATGAAATAGTTACTGAATCTTCTATGGGAACAATATTCTCACTTCTAGATATATCAAAACGATTTATTTTTTCATTATTATCCATAAAATCCTTCTATTAACAAAAAAAACGAAATCCAAGCATCAAAAAATATAATTGATACCAAGATTTCGTTTTTGTCTTCTAATTTACAATTCTTACCTTAATAAGAATATTGTTGATATTATACCCCATAATACATAAAACACAAGTACTATAGTATATAATCTTAAATATATGAAAAAAATAGCCATAGTTGAAGACGACGAACCAATAAGATCAATGTATAAATTTAAATTAGAAGATTCTGGTTATGATGTTTACACTGCAGTCAATGGACAGGAAGGCTTAGAACTCGCTCGAACTATAAAACCTGATCTCATACTTCTAGATCTAAAAATGCCAATAATGAATGGAGATGAGATGCTCAAAAAACTAAGAGAAACCGTTTGGGGGGCATTGGCTAAAGTAATAATTCTAACCAATCTTAGTAAGGATGAAGCGCCAGCAATTTTAAAATTATTAAAAGTTGAGAGATATATTGTTAAGGCTCATTACACACCGAAGGAAGTTATTGAAGTAATTGAAGAGGTTTTATCTTAATGATGTACAAAAACCTAAAATAATTATAGAATTAACTTACTATGAAAAAGATAGCCATCATAGAAGACGATCAGGCCATTTCTCAAATGTATCGAATGAAATTTGAAAATGATGGCTATGAAGTTGAGACTGCCGAAAATGGTAAGTTAGGACTCGAACTAGTAAAAAAAATGATGCCGGACATTATTCTTCTAGATATAATGATGCCAGAAATGAATGGAGATGAGATGCTGGCTAAATTAAGGGAAGAAACTTGGGGAAAAAATATTAAAGTATTAGTTCTCACAAATATTGGTGAACAAGAACTACCAAAAAGCCTAGGTGCTTTAGACGTACTTGGAATTATTATGAAAGCTGAGCTTACTCCTAAACAAGTATCAATAAGAGTCAAGTCTGAACTAGAAAAAATAAAAAATAGCGTTTCATACAACGCAGTAGAGATAGAATAATATGAAAATTGCAATTATAGGCTATGGACTTCAGGGTGCATCTTCTTATGAGTACTGGAGAAAAGATAATCAAATAACTATTTGTGATCAAAATGAGATTCAAAATCCTCCAAAAGATGTTGAGCTTCGTATTGGCTCAGATCACTTAAAAAATTTAAATGATTTCGATCTAATAGTTCGCTCACCTAGTGTACATCCAAAGGATATAATCTCAGCTAACGGTGAGCAAATAAAAAATAAAATAACCACAAACACGAACGAATTTTTTAAAGTATGTCCTTCAAAAAATATAATAGGCGTAACAGGAACTAAAGGTAAAGGCACTACCAGCACCTTAATCACTAAAATGCTTGAAGAAACTGGAAGAAAAGTTCATCTAGGGGGTAACATAGGAACTCCACCGCTAGAAATGCTTGAAGCTGGTATCGATAAGAATGACTGGGTAGTGCTTGAACTCGCAAACTTCCAGTTAATCGATATTAAATACTCTCCACATATTGCCCTTTGTCTAATGGTAGTTCCAGAACACCAGGACTGGCATCAAGATATGGAAGAATATGTGAACGCCAAGAGTCAATTATTTTCTCATCAAACAGAGACAGATATTGCTATATACTATTCTAAAAATGAAATATCAAAAAAAATAGCAAGCTCTGGAAATGCTGCTCAAATTCCATATTATAATTATCCTGGTGCTGTAGTTGAAGATGAGTATATAAAAATAGATAGTAATGAAATATGCAAAATTAGTGATATTAAATTACTTGGTCGACACAATTTACAAAACGTCTGTGCAGCCGTTACAACTATTTGGCAGATTGATAAAAAAATAGCAACTATTCAAAATGTACTCAGCACATTTTCTGGGCTAGAGCATAGGCTTGAACTGGTTAGAGAATTAGAGGGAGTAAAATATTACGATGACTCATTTGCCACTACACCCGAATCTGCAATTGTAGCAATAGAAGCTTTTAAAAGTCCAAAAATAATAATTCTTGGCGGTTCAGATAAAGGAGCTAAATATAATGAACTTGCAAAAACTGTAAATAGTGGGAATGTCAGACATGTAATTTTAATTGGCGATACTGCACAAGCAATTGAAGCAGCATTAGTTCAAGAGGGCTATAATAATTATTCTTTTGGAAATAGTGAAATTAATGAAATAGTTACCTTAGCTAAAGTAAAATCACACCCTGGTGATGTTGTGCTTTTATCTACCGGCTGCGCTAGTTTTGGAATTTTTAAAGATTACAAAGATAGAGGAGATAAATTTAAGTCTGCCGTTCGATCACTCTCTTAAGTTGTTCAATGACAGGTTTTTCTGGTTGTATTATTTTTGCTCGTCCATCTGCAATATCAATTATCTCTTGCTCAATCCAATGATAATGTGTACATCCAAGCACAATAACATCTGCTCCTTCTTCACATACCTTGTTGGTTAGATTTTTAATATTATCATGGTCTATTTCATTATTTTCTATCATAGATGACCAGCTGGAACAATCAGGCTCAATTACTTTTACACCTTTAGCGTATTCTTCCTTAAGATAGTTATAACGACCACTAGATAATGTTGCAGGAGTTGCACATATAGCGATAATATTAGTTTTTGTCATTTCAGATGCCGGCTTAACCATTGGCTCCATGGCAATTAATGGAACATTAATTACTTTTCTTAAATCATCAATTATATTTGTTGAAACTGTATTGCATGCTATGACAATTACTCTACATCCTTCTTCAACTAAAGATTCAAGAATTGGCTTTGATAAATTAAATAACTGATCTGAAGTCTTACTGCCATAGGGTAAATTATGCTTATCATTCTTGAAAATAATTTCAAGGTCTGGAAGTTCCTTTTTTATAGCTCTAACAACTGATAAGCCACCTATTCCAGAATCAAATACTCCTATCTTCATACTAAATACTCATTTTAACGGCTTTAATCACATTTTCAAATAGCACACATACGGTTAATGGACCTACGCCGCCTTTTTTAGGAGTTAAGGTTATGTTGTCAATTCTATAAACATCATCGCTGAGATCACCAACTAGTCCTCCATCTTCACTAGCAGTTCCAGCATCAACAATAACTGTCCCAGGCTTTATCATATTAGCGGTAATTAGTCCTGGCTTACCTGTAGCGGTAATTATGATATCTGAATCTAGACATAAAGATTTTAAATCCTCTGTTTTTCTATCGGCGACTATTAAATCTATGTCTGAAGTTTTTAGCATTTTCTCGAGTGGCGCCCCTACTAATTTTCCTCTTCCAATTAATAAAACTTTTTTATCTTTTAAACTGACATTATAGCCAGCTAGTAACCATAGTATTGCTGTTGGGGTTGCTGGATCAAAATCAGTTTTTTTTGCAAGAGCATCAACGTCCTTTTCTTTGACAACTAAGTTTATGAGCTCTTCTGTTTTAGATTCATCCTCAATTGGTAGCTGGATTATAATGCCATGCACTGAATCATCTTTATTTAGTTGTTTGATCAAAGACTCTATTTTTGATTGTTCAACTTTATGAATATCAACCTCAATCCCAATTTCTGAGCCGTAAAGTTTTTTTAATTTTACATAAATATTTATAGCTGGATCATCAATAGCTTGAATGATTGCTAATTTTGGATGTTTATTAAATGCTTGGATTAAGGATCTTACATCCTTAGCTTGACGCTGCTTAATATAATCCGCTAAGTCTTTTCCGTTTAATAATTTTTTCATCTTTCGTTATTGTATCATGACTAACAGATTGAATTATATAATTTATTTGTGGATATTTCATTATTATTTCAGTAAAACTATTTAGACTTAAAACAAATATTAATTAGAAAGGCAAATTATGCTTTGTACTAAGATTGTAATGTTTCTAGTTAGTTTATGAGTTATCTCTGGTTTGATTTTTGTTAGTACATCATTAGCGAGTGCCAGTCAAACAAGTACGGAACAACATAGGTTATCTCCTGCCATATCAAAAAACAACTACTTTAATGCTGAGGCAAAGGTGCTTGGATTAACTTCATCGGAATTAACAAGGGAGCTTCAATCATCAACAATTAAGGAACTGAGTATTAATAGGAGTTTTTCAAAAAATGAATTTAGAGCTCAAGTCAAAGCTGAAATTGAAACAGAACTAATGATTGTCGGATACAGTCAAAACCAAATTAATAAATGGAGTAACCACTCGGGCCGTAAACATCACTAATATCATAAAAATGATTAGTCCTTTTTATGAATAAAGGGGCTGAGCTGAACATATTTTGTTTCATTAATTTGTGCGACAAGCGCTTCTGCTACATTATTACGTCCTATTGTCTCCCAAGGTTTTGCATATTCTAAATTAAGCTTATATGATTTTTTTTGGCCCCCCTTAGTCATAACCGGAGACCTGATTATAGTAAAGTCAAGACCACTATCTTCTAATAATTTGATATGTTTTTCGCCATCTATTAAAATTTTTCTAACGAGTATTCCAAAAATTAAATGAGACACACTTGAAATCAATGAAGATTTATCTGCCGAACATCTAGCATCTGCTCCAGTGAGTGAAATAATTCTTTTTATATTATTTCTTTTCAAAGCGGGAATAATTTGATTCATGCTTGTAGAGAGTACATTTTTATTTTTTGTTCCCCAGCTACCTAATGTACTAATCACTAAATCAGAATTGTTCAGAGCAAGATCTATATCTTTTGATGAATTAATGTCGCCATGCACTATTTTGAGATTATTATTTTCTGTGAATGGATTATGTGTATGGATGAACAAAGTAAGGTCATGATTGTCGGCTTGAAGTAAATCGACTACTATACGTCCAACCTTTCCTGAGGCTCCAAAGACTGTTATTTTCATAAACTAATTATGGCATTTTTATTTTAAAATTGCATTAATATTTGACAAATAAATAATATGATTTAATAATTTTATGATGCGTTTATTAAAATTATCAAATTCCAGTGAAATTACCCTACTGATTCGTTCAGGACAATTAGGAATTTTACCAACAGACACGGTATATGGAATTGCTGCCATGGCCAATAGTAAAGACTCAGTTGAAAGATTGTATATGACTAAAAGACCTGGCCAGGAAAAGCCTGGAACTATCATTGCAGCAAACATTTCACAGCTAATAGAACTTGGATTTAGTAAATCGGCTATAAATGAAGCTAAACAATATCTAAAACCTGGCATCAGTGTGATTATTGAATCACCATATGAATTAAGATACATGAATTTTGATAAGGATTCTCAGGCAGTGAGAATTGTTCCTAAAGGAGATATTTATGAATTATTACTCGAATCAGGTCCTCTTTTAACTACAAGCGCAAACCTCCCAGGACATAGAATTATAGATAATATCGATGATGCAATAAAAATATTTGGGAATAGTATAGACTTTTATGTAGATGGTGGAGTTATTAAGAAAAATTTACCATCAACAATTATTAGCATTAATAACAACAAAGTGGAGATTATCCGACAAGGTTCTGCTAAAATTAAACAATAGTTTCTTAAGCTATTACTAAGGATCTCTGTTTACTATCAAGTGATTAATAAACTGAATTATGTAATCCAAAAATTGACTATAAATAAGTAATGGAAATAGGTATAATAGTTAGGTTTAATGGAAAAAAATGAAAGACAAAATAAATACGCAAGAACCAGAAGTATGGATGGTTTTTCTAAGCCACCCTCTATTTTAGGACAACCATTACCAAAAAAAAATCCAACTCCCTCACAGAGACCTGCTAAACCTATAAAACCAGTCATAAAACCTGCTTCTCTAACTGCAAAACCTGCAAGTTCATATCCTACAACATATCTAAATCCACGTTTGAAAGAAGAGCAAATGAGACCTAGAAGATCAAATAATATTAATGGTCAAAGAAGACATAATCGAAAACATAATTCAAATAAACCAGAAGTCACTCGTAATTTGTATATTAGAAGAGTTATAGCATGCTTTGTTGGTTTGATAATTATTGGTTTGATAGTAATTGGTGGATTATTGGGATATAAATTACTTAAAACATCAGAAAAAGTTTTTGGTGGATCTATAGCATCAAATCTTGGTGATTTATTCGGTAGCAATGTGCATTTGAACGGTGAAAGCACTGGAAGGATTAACATATTATTAGCTGGAGATTCTGCAGATGATCCTGGACATCCAGGTGGCAAGTTAACTGATTCAATTCTCCTATTGAGTATCAATATTAAAGATAAATCAGCTTTTCTGTTGAGTATTCCAAGAGATTTATGGGTCCAAATGCCAAATGGTGAATGGCCTGGTAGAACTCATCAAAAAATTAATGCCGCCAATGAAATAACTAATTTTAGTGAGCCGGGCTATCCGAATGGTGGAATGGGAGCATTATCATATGTAATACAAAATAATATTGGAATACCAGTAAATTATTATGGTCTTATTGATTATGCGGCATTTCAAGATTCAGTAAATGCAGTTGGCGGTATTACTATTAATATAAATAGTAGCAATCCTAAGGGCTTATACGACTCTAACGTTAATCTCAAACTGCCTAACGGACCAGTTACATTAAATGGCCAACAAGCCTTAAATTTAGCTAGAGCTCGCGGTGACGGATACAATTCATATGGTTTTGCTAGCTCAGATTTTGACAGAACATCACATCAAAGACAATTATTTATAGCAGTTGCTCAAAAAGCCCAATCACTTGGCGTGCTTGGAAACCCTGCAAAAATTAGTAATTTATTTAGTGCTCTAGGTAATAATTTTTCAACCAATCTTAATCTTGCAGATGTTCTAAAGCTCATAAAACTGACCAAATCAATCAACATCAATAATGTTTCATCCTTTTCATTCTGTTCGACATTATCGGTTGGCAATGGTGGCTGTGTAACGCCAATATTAAAATCTCATTTAGATCAAGCCTCTGGTCAAGATGCAATAATTCCTGTAGCCGGAATTGATAACTATGGTCAATTATCTCAATACTATAATCAACTAATATCAAACAATCCAATAACTAAGGAAGGTGCTAGCGTAGAGATACTTAATGGCACCGATGGTAGTGGAATTGCTGGAAAAAATAAAAATCTATTACAAGCTAAAGGAGTG
>CAIUOC010000096.1 GCA_903900685.1 uncultured Candidatus Saccharibacteria bacterium
TTTACATTAAAAACCGACCACAAGAATCTGACATTCTAGGATGCTGACAAGAACCAAAAGGTTAAACGTGGGAAAATTAGAATCCAACACTATCCGATCCTATGTCAAGGCTAGTGGCTAGCAACAAAGGCCCAGCAAATTTTATTGCAGCGCTCCGTGAAGTCTCAGAAGAGCTTAACGCCTTATTCACACGCGCCCTTGAAGAAGTGGAGGACGACACTGAAGAGTGCTGTACGTATTACGACAGAATGCACTATATCCTGCAGCGGTCAGCGAGATGCAAATCTCTCCAACAATAGAGGCAGAGATTGAAGCAGTCCATAATGGTATTGTTGATCACCATGGCATCCAACCTACATTTGACAAGCTAGTCAGAAAGGGGTTTCACTGGCCATTCATGCGTGAGCATGTCAAATACTTTATTAAAAAGTGTTGTCCTTTTTGTCAAAGATGAGTTACTTGAAAACTCCAGTACAAACGAATCCGTTCACTACAGCGGCTTACGCGCCGATGGAAAGACAAAACTGGGATTCTATTGGCCCGCTTACTTTAGAAGACGGGACCATAGTACACATTCTAGTGGCCATATGCTGTTTCACCAGGTGGACAGAGCTATGGGTCACACAAGATGTAACCATGGAGTCGGTAAAGCTACCGATACTAGAACATTGGTCAAGATTTGGGCAACCAAGCCAAATTCTTACAGATAACGGTACTCAATTTGATAACCAAGTTGTCAAAGAACTGTGCGATCTATGCGACGTACAGCAAGTGACTGTTTTAGCATACTCGAAGGAGGAAAATTCTATCGTTGAACGAATGAATAAAGAAGTAATGAGACACTTACGTGCGCTAGTTTACGAGTTAAACACGACGAAGTTATCAAAGTTCCAAGAAATGATTCATTCAGTAAGAAGAATCATAAACGGAAACCGTACTGAGCCGAACCATGTTTCGCCGGCGCAACTTCTATTTGGAAATGCTATAAATCTTGTGATACTAGTACGTACGTTGGCAGACGCCTCGTAAGTGCTACATCTTGAGCGGTCTAGGCGTAGCTTAGTCAGCGGGGATGATCTACTGGCATGGAGCTGGGCTAGAGAACAGCCGGAGAATATATTCGTAGAATATATATTTCCGAGACACTAGTGAATGTATCATAATATCATAGTATATAATAGAGATGCGATTGGACGATAGATCTTGTCATGCGGGACGATATATCGTTCGCCGGCGGCAGTTACACATTGATAATGCCTGGCGAGCAGAAAGATCTTGGACGACAATCAGCGATCAACTATTACAATCACAAACGTAAACAACTGTTTACAATCGTTTCTGTTGTTCTATAGTTATAGAATAATTACCTTAAGTTCTCTAGAGTTACACAGACGTGTATAGTGAACTAGTATATTGTATGATTACATGAGTGTTGTTTCTGTGTAATACTGTAACTAACTCAGGATCTTATATATACATCTTCTTCTACGTGCAAACCGTTTGTAAGTTCATGCCTTAACACGGTTCTACGGTCTCCAGTGCAGTATATAGTCGACCTACAATTTATAAATTTGGTTATAGTGATTAACAATCATTATATTATACAATACGTATTGTATTGCCTGGCAGCTTCAAAGGACAGCTATAGAGTCGAAGCTGAGATCGAAGATATAAGGTTTTCAGAAAAAAAAAAATTTTTAATCCATAGCAACATAGTTTATCGGTCTTTTAGGCGAAGTGAGTGAAAGGGTCCTGTGATAAACTGGTGAACATAGTTCACTTTAATTTATCTTAACCGGTGAAACTCGTTTGTTTATAATAAAGGCAAGAAACAGCTTTGTTTTGCAGGAATAATATCAGAGATACAACGATCAGCAATATTGAAAATTTTTGTCAATTTTATACTAAA
>CAIUOC010000097.1 GCA_903900685.1 uncultured Candidatus Saccharibacteria bacterium
CATAGTAAGTGGCCAATCACTTCAAACGCAAACATCCCGGTACTTAATAGTTACTGTTCCGATATTTATTGTTTATCTTACGGCTGTAATGACTGTTGATTCTAAACTAAGAAGGTATTTAATTGCCGGTTTAGTGGCTTTAATATTTATCGATATATTTGGGGTTATTAAGGTTTTTGATACATCTACAGATCAAGCTTCAAGTAGTGATGCCCATATTCAATCGGCTATTAGTTTCATGAAGGACAACGGCTACAAATATGGTTATGCCAGCGCAGACCTTGCCTTACCTGCAGATTATTCTTCAGATCAATCAATTACTTTACTGCCTTTAACTTGTGGACCCCAAAACAGCCTAACCCAGTCTTACCTTTTCTTTGATAAATCTTTCTATCAGCACGCACAGCTTAAAATGAGTGGATCAATCCCTGTGATTATTGATGGATCAACAATCAACAACTATCCAAACAGTTGTGGTCTTGATAGTGCCTATAAGATATTTGGAACAAGGCCCTCAATGACACATTTGAGTGACGGAAGTTTAGTTCTTATTTATTCTGCTTCAGAAATCAACCTTGTTATTGGTCATTAGGATATAAATTATATAGAATTATTTATTTTAGATATTCGTATTTGGGGCAACTTACTGAAATCCTTATCAAGGGTTGCTAAAACTCCTCCAAATCGTATGCAGGTTGAAGCTATCCATAAATCATTGTGAGAAATAGCCACTCCATGTTTTCGCGACCATGTCGCTAAGTCTGAATAGATAATTGAGGTGTCTTGATCTGGATAAGCAATTTCGATATTGAAATGTTTTTTAAATAGTTCGTAGTTTTTAAGATTCTCGGCTTGTCTCATGCCATAAGAAAAACCGTATCGTATTTCAGCATCAGTTGCTAGCGGTATTATTAGCCGATCATATTCTTGGTTTGAAAATTCTCTAATTAATGAGTCGTTATTACTCAATATCCCCGAAAGAACTGTTGTATCAAAAACTAGTGTCATAGTGTTCTTTATTTTGTTTCTCTAAAGATGTTTTATCTGACCAAGCAATAGCCTTGTCGAATTCAATTTTGTCATCTTTAGACATTTGGTGATTATTTAAAAATTGCTTAAGTTCATTGTATTTATTTTCATTGTCGCTAATTCCAGAGCTTTGTTTTAGTGTGTTTAGTGCGTAGCGGTTTAAGCTTAGTCCTTGTTGGCTTGCTTTTTTTGTAAGAGCATCTTTAGTGCGCTTGTCTAAGCCTCTTATAGTTAGCTGAAGTGTTGTATCGTTCATAATGCATACATTATACAGTACTCACTGTAGGCATGTCAAGGTATTCATTTTTATGGCTAGTCAATTTTTACACTAAGAACAATGTGTCTGTCTCGGCCTTCGCCTTCAGACTCACTAGACAGATTGTTTTCGCTAGCCAACTGGTGAATAACTCTACGATCGGCTGCGTTCATTGGCTTAAGATGCATGGGTTCCTTGGTGTCGACTACTTGCTTGACCCAAGCCTCCGCCTGTTCACTAATTCGGTCAGCTCTTTGTTTCTTATAGTCGGCAACGTCGACACTCACTCGACTAACTTCATATTCATTATTTCTAAGAGCATTACTAACCATAAACTGCAAAGCCCTTACTGTTTCGCCTTTTTGGCCTATTAGAAAGCCATTTAAGTGAGAGGAGGGTACATTTAACTCAATAACTTGTTCGTCGCTTGAGCTGCCCAATACATCAGTATTAAGACCAAAAAATGACAATAAGTCCTCTAGATACTTTTTAGCAAAAGTTATTGATCCTTCTAGACTTTTATCCATAACTACTTCCTCCTTTTTTTAGTTTTAGCAGTTTTGGTTTTTTTAGTTATTTTTTTAGTTGTAGTCTTAGATATTACTTCCCCCTCAATCACCTTATTGGGTTCATTAGCTATTTCTTCAAGTTCTTCTTCGTCACGTCCCAGTATTATGGATTGCTGAATAAAGGCGACTATTCCGCTTGTTAGCCAATAAAGGCTAAGTGCTGAGGCTACGCTTACTGTAAAAAGGAAGATCATAACCGGGAGCAAGTAACGTGTGCTTTTTCCTACTGCAGCATTAACCTCCGAGGTATCTGCTGCTTGGCCTGAACTAGCTTCTTTTAAGATTTGCCTTAGTTTACGAGCATTTTTATCGGTCGGCATTAGTTGCTTGCTCTGGTAAAACTGAACGATTGCACTTGCAAGGACTATTATCATTGCTGGCCAATATATAGCATTACCATTACCTATTGCGCTTTTGGTTAGATTAACAACTCCAAAAAGAGTTTCATCAAAAAGATGAATATTGTTTGCTAGTTCTTTCATCCATGGGAGATGTTGTAGTGTTGGATAAGCAAAAGTAATAATTTGATGTGGGTCAGTAATAATCTTTCTAATGCCGCTATATAAAGCTAAAAATATAGGTAACTGTATTAGAAGAATGCCAATAGAGCCAAGCGGATTAATTCCCTTTTCTTTATATAATTCCATTAACATTTGGGATTCTTTTTGCTTATCTCCTTTGGCAGCGGCTTTAATCTTTTTAAGTTCAGGCTGAACTTTACGCATAGCTTTCGCTTGGTGAAGTTGTTTCTTAACGAGGGGCCAAAGCATTAATCTTATTAAAATTGTAAAAAGTATAATACTAATACCAAAATTATGTCCGGGTATAACGGCATATATAAGTACTAATATATTGAAAATTGGTTGAACAATTAACGTTGTAAACATTTAAGCTTCCTTTTCTTCTATTTTAACATAATTTTCAGTTTTTTTATCTTTAGGGTTGTCGAATATTTCAGCCTTTTCAAATGAACTTATAATTATTGATTCTAGTTTTTGCTGTTCAAGTTCTGCGAGTAGTGGGCTAAAAATTATTAAAGCGATGTCATAAGGTTTAGAGATTCTGTTTTGATTGTTTCTAACAATCTCGTAAAGTCTTCTTCTTATTCTGTTTCTAACTATGGCAGATTTGTGAACCTTTTTTGAGACCACTACCGCTAAGCGCCAAGTTTCTCGTCTAGAATTAATTATATATCGGACTGTTAGTTGGTTGGCTCTAACTGTTTTTCCGCGTGTATATAGATAACGCAGGCTACCGTGTCCGTGAAAACGGTTAGACCTAGTTATCATAAGATTTAATTATCCTTTCTTTAGGGTTATATAGCCTAATGAGATAGTCTGGTTCGACCCTTGATTCTTCGTCTTTTTAAGACTGCTCGGCCACTTTTAGTCGCCATTCTTTTAAAGAATCCGTGTTCACGAGCTCTTGATCTTTTCTTTGGTTGATAAGTTTTTTTCGACATATACTAACTGTACCTAATTTTTACTAATCTGGTCAAGCTATACTGGCCCGGCCTAGACTTTAAAGTCTTAATTATTGGTCTCTTCCTTTTCTTTAAAGTTTATTTAACAATATTTTACCTACTAATTCTATCAGTTTATCCACTTATAAACAAATTTTATCCACAGATTAACAGATAAGCTGCTAATATGTGTACAAGTTTACCCTAGTGGCCTGTTTTTAATTTATTTATAAAATTACTACTTGGAAGCCTGTGGAAAAAAATGTATAGTTAAGAATACTAAGTTATGGGTAATGTAATTCAAGAGGGAATATTGTGGCAATCGGTGCTCGGTGAAATCGAGCTCTCTATTTCGCGTGCAAGTTTTGTTACTTGGTTTAAGAACACTCATTTAATTAAACATAAAGACGGGGTTGTTGTTGTTGGTGTTCCCAATGTCTTCATAAAACAACAACTAGAGCGTAAGTTTAATGATTTAATTGTTGATACCTTAAAGAAAAATGGATTAAGTGAGGTTATTGTTGAATATAAGATTCAAGCCGTAGACAAAGATAGAACTAGACAAAAAGAAGAGATCATAATACTCAGTGATCAACCAGCTCAAAGACAAAGAAGTAGAGTTAGTAGTCTTTCTCATCAATATAGACAGGGGCTTAACGAGCGTTACACTTTTGACAACTTTATAGTTGGTGCTGGCAACGAACTTGCATATGCTGCGTGTCAGGCAATAGTTGCTAGTCCTGGTAAAAAATATAACCCCCTATTCCTCTATGGTGGTGTTGGAATTGGTAAAACACATTTAATTCAAGCTGTTGGAAATGCAGTTCTAAAGAAAAACCCTGATGCTAGAATAGTTTATGCATCAACTGAACAGTTTGTTCAAGAGTTTGTTGACGCACTAAGGTTTAAAAAGAATACTGACTTTGCTGGTTTCTATAGAGGAGCTGATGTCTTAATAGTTGATGATGTTCAGTTCTTGGCAGGTAAAGAGAAAATACAAGAAGAATTTTTTCATACATTTAATGCTCTTCATCAAGCTAATAAACAGATTATTATTTCGAGCGATAAGCCGCCGAGAGAAATTCCAACACTAGAAGAGAGACTAAGGTCTAGATTTGTTTGGGGAATGAGTATAGATATGCAAAACCCGGACTTTGAAACAAGATGTGCAATTATTCAGACTAAAGCAGAAATACATGGTCTTGAGCTAACTTCTGATGTTACGGAATACTTAGCTAATTATGTACAGACAAATATAAGGGAGCTTGAAGGAGCACTTAATCAGCTTTTGGCTTTTTGTGAAATGAGAGAGCTTGAACCAACTCTTGAAGTTACCACTTCATTACTTGGTGGTAATAAGTCTAGGCCAAAACATGCGAGTCCTAGACAGGTTATTGAAAAGACTGCTCGTTATTTCCAAATATCGGTTGAAGACATAATTGGCTCAAAAAGAGACAAAGATATTGTTGTTCCTCGTCAAATAGCAATGTACATACTTCGAAGTGAGTTACATTTGAGTTTCCCTAAAATAGCTCGAGAACTAGGGAAAAAAGACCATACTACAGCTATTCACTCTATTGAAAAAATTGAAAAAGAAATAGTTCTTGATAGTTCGATTAAGACAGCAATAGCTAAAATAAAAGAGAGACTTTATGTGTAAAAGCTGGGTACAATTTGTGTTTAACTTAGTTCTTGGTGTGGTGCTTATACCCACATTAAATAAGTATCGTAATTCTCTTGTTGATAACAACCGTAGTTATACTTTAGTTATTAGCTTTTTATCCATAGTTTATACTAGTTCAAAAAGTATAGTTTTATATCTGTTAAATAAAACTTTATACACACAATACACAGGACTAATAATAACTAGAGCTTTTTTAAATAATTTATTTTTTATTACTAATAACATGGGGGTAAAACTATGAAGATTCAAGTTACTCAAGAAAACCTTAATAAAGCACTTAATAGTGTTGCAAGAGTTGCATCTTCCAGAAACACTTTGCCTATTCTTGCAAATGTATTAATCAAAACTGTTGGGACGAGACTTAGTATTTCAGCAACTAACCTCGACATAGCAATAACTCATTATATTGGTTCTAAAGTTACTAGCGAAGGATCAATAACTATTCCTGCTAGGCTAGTTCAGGATTTTGTATCTTCATTACCTAGCGGAATTATTGAACTTAAATTGGATGAATATAAACTACACTTCTCTACCGGAACTTATCGTTCAACAATTAATGGCATTTCCTCAGAAGAGTTCCCTGTTCTTCCAGCGATCAAAGACGGCAAGCATTGGTCTATAGATTCAACCTTATTAAAGAAAAAGCTTCAACAAGTAATAATAGCTGCATCCAACGATGACACACGTCCAGTCCTTACAGGCGTTTATTTTTATAATGACTCAAATAAGCTCAAGCTTGTTGCTACTGACAGTTATAGACTAGCTGAAGCGTCTGTAATCGATATTAAACATGACGTTAACTTACTAGTTCCGATAAATGCAACACAGGAACTACTTAGGATTATTTCTGATTATGATGGTGAAATTAATATTACTAATGATGATCAACAAATATTATTTAGTGTTGGCGATATTGAATTAGTTGCACGTCTAATTGACGGTAAGTATCCTAACTATGCAAGTTTAATACCTAAGAAGTTTGAAACTAGCGCCAAGCTAACTAAAGCTGAACTTCTTAATATTACAAAAGTATCTAGTTTATTTGCCAGAGAAAACGCTGGCAGCATAACCTTAGAAGTTGATGAAAACGAACAAAGTATAAGTATTCATTCTATCGCCTCCCAGCTTGGTGAAAACATAGCTAATGCCAAGGCAGAGGTTAAAGGGGATGGTTCAATAACCCTAAATTCAAGATACTTACTCGATGCCCTTCATGTTATGACTGGTGATGAAATAATATTTAGTTTCAATGGTAAACTCGAACCTTCCCTACTAAGCGACCCTAAAGATCCAGAATATATACATGTTATTATGCCCCTAAAGAGCTAAAATATATTATTAGATGTTAACTAGTATTAGACTACAAAATTTTAGGTCATATTTAGACGACTCATTTGAACTAAGTGATAGCGTTAATATTATAGTTGGACCTAATGCCAGCGGTAAAACTAACCTTCTCGAGTCTATTTTAATTATTGCTGGTGAAAATTCTTATAGAGGTAAAGATATTGAATTATTAAATCATGATTCTGAATGGGCAAAAATAGACTGTCTCATTAGCGATAATACCAATAGAGTCATTAAACTCCAGAAGTTAAATGAAAATATTACTAGAACTTATGAAATTACAGGACAGGTATTTAAAAGACTTAATTTAAGTAAGACAATCCCAGTAGTGATATTTGAACCAAATAACTTAACTATACTAACCACTTCACCTGATAGTCGAAGGAATTTTTTAGATGATTTACTTGAAAAAATAAAACCTGGTTTTAAAGAAAAAAGGAAACAATATAAAAGAGTTTTATATCAAAGAAATGCTCTTTTAAAAACTGGGCCAACGAACGCAAAAAATAACATGTTTGTATGGAATCTAAGACTAAGCGAACTCGGAGATTATATTTTTAGTTGCCGAAATGAATTAATAGATATTATTAACTTATCTGCTAGTGATATATATAATGAACTATCTCTAACTAAATCTATTGTTAAATTTGAATACATTACAAAATTAAATACAAAAAATTACGGTAGTGATTTAATTAAGAGTTTAGAGAGAAACATAAATTCAGATTGCGAGAGAGGCTTTACGTCTAGTGGACCACACAGAGATGACTTTAAGTTAATACTCAATAATCATCTGGCTTCTGAAACTGCATCCAGGGGTGAAATGAGAACTCTAATGATAGTCTGTAAAGTTTTAGAGGTAAGGGTTATAGAAGAATCTAGAAAAATGAAACCAATTTTACTGCTCGATGATGTTTTTGGTGAACTTGACGGCTCGAGAAGAAAAGCACTAACTGGCTTTTTAAAAAATTACCAGACATTCATAACAACAACTGATGCCGATTTAGTACTTCACCACTTTATTAATCATGCTAATATGATTTCAACAAGCAGCTAATAATCACTAAGCACTAACGCACCTTTATTTGAATAAAGGTTTAGATTTATCTTATTCAGGCTAGTATATGAAGCTACAGCTTTATAAGAAGTGTCGTCTATGGCTATATTAAAATTTACTTTAAAATTTGGATTTAAGCCGACCGGTACCAGCGATAAAACACTACTTGTATCAAAAACTATTTTTTTGGCTGTTGGCTTAAAGTAAAATATATCCCTAGCCAGTATGTTTTTTTGAGTACTTGTTATTCCTGAATTAAGGAGAAAACTAGGAAAATTAACAAAATTAACACTGAAAATAGAAGGTAAATAAGTTTGATTTTTTAGATTTAATTTTATTACAGTTGTTTGTCCACGATTAATAGTTACTTTATTACTAACAGATAGTCCATTAGCTTGAGCATTAACAAAATAATCGCCTGGCTTTAAAAATACATTTGAAACACCAGTTCCTATATATTGAGCATTTGACTTCACTTGAGCCACGGTAATTGTAGATTTTTTATCACTAGTAGTTACTTTCAATAAACCATCGTTAGTTTTTATTTGAATAGAAGAAAAAATAGATAAAGCAGAAAATAAAAAAACAACAATTAGTATAAAAACTAATAAAATATAAATTTGTTTTTTATAGTTCTGCATCATAGAATAATCCTCCTGAACTTAAATATTTGGCTAGATCATTTGGCATTGATGATGAAGAAGTTCGTTCAAATCCTGTTCCAGGACCTAATACAAGATCGTAGCTTCCATTGTTAACTTTAAAAACAGCCTTTGCTTTATCGCCATTATTAATTTTTACGTCTACTGCCAACCAAGTGTTATTGTCGAAAAATTTAATATTACTTAGTTTAAAATTTTCTCCTTCTTTAAGAGGTGTTTTTTGGTCAGTAGATTTTTGAATATTTTGTGCAATAACCCCAGAAAGAAAAGGTGCAGAACTTAACTTAACTTCACTATATCCACCAGTGATACTTTTGTTAATGACCAAACTCAATATTAGAACAACAATAGTCAACAATAATATTTTTGAATATTTATTTAACATACGCTTAAAGTATACTACCTTTCATTATCATAAACCTGTCCCAATATAATGCAGATAAACATCACTCGGTGAGGTTGGTCCAGATGATGGCCCAACTTGATCAGGCTGAGGAGCGTTAGAAGTATGTGCACCAAAGGTATATATAGTCGGACCAACTACGTGATCAACGATTTCAACATGTTGTCCATTGTATTGTCCAGGCTGAATTAGGTCTCCAGGAACAACTTGACTTAGGGAAACTTGTTTCCAGTGTACAGTGTCGGCGACTTCACCATTAGTATTCTCTCGTAAATCTACTCCAGTTGCATCAAAAACCGCTATATTAACCAGTCCACTACAATCCAAAGAACAACTAGCATCAACGACTGGACAAATTTTATGCCAGTCGGCAGCAAGTCCATGACCCGCACCCATAACATAGCTTATAGGATCATAAACTTTAGCTGCGCATAAAATCTTTGCATTACCGGTAACACCTGCGCAATCAGGGCTAGAGTTATTAGCTGCAGAAGAAGTTAGGGAGCCACAACTAGAAGTTGAACCAGGAGCTGCTGGTGTGGAAGTACCTGACCCCGCATCAAGAACTCCTTGAGCAAGGGCTGACCTTACACCGTTATTGTCTACTAAAGGACCTTCAAATTTTGTCAAAAAATAGTCTGTTGCAGATACAATATCAGCCTTTGCTTTAAAAGTATTAAGATCAAAGCTACCAGTTGCTCCGCCAGTACCTAGTTGATAATTAACAATATCTAATTCCTGAGCAAGCTGTGTTTCTATTTGGGCTGGAGTAGTCGCAGGATCTAGTTGGGCTGGAGGAGAGAGGGTTTGTCCTTTGGCTATTGTGGGCGCTGGTCCAAATACATCTAAGGGTAAGGTTCCTTTAGTAGCCGAACCAAGAACTTTTCGACCTTCTGTCCATTGAGCAATACCCCACCCAGGGCCGGCTATATTACTAGGATCTCCTGTTTGACCATTAGGATCTTCTATTTGCGTTGGAATAACAGATGATTCAGCAATTAGATTACCAACAATAGCCGCAGCTAACATTGGCGATAATCCCTTAGAAACAAAGTAATTAAACGCTTTCTGGCTATTATCCGAACCGCTTAAGGTGGTTGTGCTGGCAGTAGAGTTTGATGATCCACTAGGGCAACAAGCGACACCGCTTGAACCTGAAGGGGCGGTTGGAGCCGGGGATGGGGATGTCCCCAATACGGACGCACCAACCAAGGAAGATAATGCAGTACTACCAGCAGCTGAAGGGTGAACACCTAAACCATCACCATTGTCTATATAACTATTAGGATCTGGTAAATTACCCAAAGGGGTACTTAACGGGTTACTACTCGCACCCTCAACAGTTTTAAACCAGGATATAACCGTATAACCATCAGGCCCAGCACGTTGATAAATAGCAGCATTTGATTGTTCAATAGTTGAAGCATAAGAAGCCCTATTTACAACCACTGTATCCACCCAATAAATTGGCGCTTTTGAATTATGAGATTTGATAGCAGCAATTAATAAATCAACATTGGCCACACCATTTCCACCATTAGTTCCTAGCGCTATTACTATTGCCGAAGCTGCTGTTATTTGTGAAATATCTGTTGGCAAAGCCACAGCATCTATACCAGAAAGATCATTTCCGTTAGTTCCAGACCCAGCTTGTCCTGCGCCAAGAATACTTCTAGACGTAGACCCGTCTACGTTAGCAGTTACATTTGCAGCACCAAAGACAGATAAATAATCAGCTTTAGTTCTTACAGTAATCGAATCACCAAGTATAAAAACACTTGAACCACTGGCTACTGGAGCGGGCACATTGCCGGGGGTAGTAGTACTGGCAGAAGTTGGGGTGGCACAGCGCCTATAATAAATACTGTCATTAGATAATGTTTGAAGCTGAGCTGGTGTAAAAGCAAATACCTCACCTGCTAAGGATAGTACATATACGAATGAAATTAAAAGAAGAAATATTTTTTTCATCATTATTTACCGTCTATAATTTTAAAATTACCCATTGTGTTTACGTCTAGCATGTACTGCCTAAGATGAACTATATCGTTATCTATTTGATTTTTCACATTAGTATTACAATCTGTTTGATTTGAAGTGCCTTTTAAAGCATTAGTATAAATATAGCATATCTGAAGATCTAATGAAAAATTAAGATCGGTTGTTAGTGTTGAACTAGAAGCATTATTGATGTTACTTGAATCAAAATCACCAATCGTATAATTTGTGCCACCAACACCAACACTAACAGTACAGTTTTGGTCTAAGCCATTCCCAACACCCTTAGATAAATCTTCCTGAATAGTTGTATAAGAGTCTACGTAACAGTGCTCTAAGTCGTTGCTGTTTTGATCTGGATCAGCTTTATCGGCGGGTATATTAATATAATCATAAGGATTGCCGAGCATTTCTAACCTTGATTTACTTACCCCATTAAGTGTAACTTTATCATATAAATAAGCCTCATTATCGTAAATATTATATTTTGTTACTTCGCTGTCTTGGAAGGAATACTGTGTAATACCATATTGTTGGCCAGGAGCTGCTGCCGATGCGGCGGCAAATATACTAGGAGAAAAAACCATTCCAAAACTACTAGATAGAATTTTAGGAAAATTAGTGAAGTAGCTTATCATACTATCAAATATAGCGCTTTTTCCAAACGGAATCACGTTCATAACACGAGACAATAATGAATTAGTATTAGATAAGGCGAATAACTTATCGGCTATAGGTAGATATTTGTCCGAATTTGCTTTTTCAAGATTCGCTTCAGCTATTTGATTATTTGCAGTTGGGTAGCTTACAGGATTAGCCCCAAGCTTTCTTGAATAATTTCCATAAGATAAGTTAGCCCCCATGTCGGCGTTATTTAACCACTGAGCCCCATTTTCTAGCCCATAAATACCCAACGGAGTTAATGCTTTTATAATATAGGGCACAGCTTTATCTACCACCACAGTAATTGCTATTGCCTGAATACCTGCCTTCACTAGATCTGATATTACGGTTTCTGAGCTTAAACCTATAAACGCTGCCTCCAGCACCGACTCACCTGCTAAAAAATAAGAAACAATATTGTTCGTCAAAACACCGCACACTCCATCTGCAATATTCCTTAATCCTGGAAAGAAATCAAATAAACTATTTATATCATCAACAAGTGCCTGAAAAGAATTTTTATTTGGAATTGAGGATGGATCGGGCAAAAGACCATTAATTGTACTTTGGTCTGCTTGTTTTGGTCCCAAAGGGCCATAAGTTCCACTAGTGTTTGCTCCATTATTGTTTCCAATAGCTGTTTGCCAAGCTTCAGAATTAGAAAATGAGGTTGAAGGAACATCGGGCCCGGCAATAGTCTTTCCGTCCGATGACAATTTTACATCTGCCGAAGTTCCTTGTAGCTTATTCATTAATGCATTAACATCACTAGCAGGTAATTTACCTTCTTTCATTTGACCAATTGATGCTGTTAGAAAAGCACTATGTCTTATTAGAAGGGTTATAATTGTTGGTATTCTGTCTCTTGAAAGAGTCTCTGTTAATAGATATATTTGACAAAGTATTGAAAGATATTGAAGGACTCCTAATCCTTTGCTTATTTTAGCTTTTGCAGCATCTATCACCGCAGGTTCAGGCTGACCTGCTATCATTGCTTCTTCAGCGGCTGCAATCGCCTTTCCAAGATCAGAAGTAGGATCTACTCCATTAAGTGATTCTTTTGTTATTTCCGCTGCAAAATGTGCAGGGTCTTCGGGACTTAAAATTTCACTCTCAATTTGTTCATCAGGAGTAAGTTTTGTGTCTTCGGGAAAGCCCTCAACAGGAGCATGTGCCTGTGCAATATTCAAATCATTAAATCCTTTTAGTTGCCCAGTTCTATATTCAGGCAAACCTTTAGCAATTTTATCGGCCGCACCATTTGTATTAGAATCAATTGATGATCCAGGATCTGTAGCCTCATTGTAAATTTCTGTCCCAGAGCTATCGGTTATAACACTAACGCTACCATCGGCTTTTACGGTAGCAGACAAGCCGGCATCGCCTAATGCGCTTTGAAGGTGCTCATTACTCCAGTCAAAATTTTCTGTATCATCTACCAGAGTGTCAGTTTTGTTCCCCGTCTTTGCCTTATCGGTTTCCCCTTCAGTAAATTTAGTACATACTGGCACACCATTCACCACCACAGCACCACCACAAGCATGCTTAATTAGCTCTTTTTCTATTTCATTTGCTGCCTTGCCTTCAAACCTTTGCAACAATGCACTTTCCTCTGCAAGTATGACTTGTCCAATATGTTCAAGCATTAAAGGTATAAATATTATTGAACCAACTATCATGAGAGTTATTGCAGTACCAAGAATACCCCCACCAATTGCAAACTTTTTCTTATTCTGAGATATTTTACCGAATAATTTATTAGCTGAAGAAAACTTACCAGACTTTTTAGCTAAACCCGACTCACTAGCAACACCACCTGTTGCACCACCTCTTGAACCTAAGGTCGATGAAGCTCCAGCCGTCTTCCCTTTCTCTTGATCTGCAACTGACTTTGTGGAAGTGCTGGGTTTTTTTTGACTAATTGAACTACTGCCTTGTTCTAAAGACTTTAAATCCGGACCAATTATTGGTTTTTCAGAATCTTTATCGTAAACACTATTAAGCTTATTGTCCATAATTCCTCTAGTTCACCATGTTAGTAGTTCCTGGTGCCAATGTATTGGTTAGATCAATAGTCCCCTCTTGAAACCCACCCGACGGTATATTCGGATTAGTATTAACAAGATTCATTTCGGTCGGCGACCCAACAACCTGTATATGAACATGGTTAGGCCCAGCAAAGAATAGCCCTTGACCCACAGGGAACTGACTTAAACGCTTTTTTTCTTCTTCGGTTAGCTTGAAAACATCTGCTAAAACATCTACCGACGAAGGAGATTGCTTAAAAAGAAGCTGCATTGAAGCATTGGCGACAATTGCCCTACCCATTCGGCTACCCATGAAATCCTCAACATCCTGAGAAATTGTAGTTATACCTAGGTTATATTTTCTGGCTCTTTTAGCCAATGAAAATATAAAATTAGCAGAATCTTCATACTTCATTAATTGCCAAGCCTCATCAATTATAAGTAGTCGTTTTCTTTTATCGGATTTGGTTTTATTCCAAATGTAATTAAGCACAATATACATAGCGACTGGTCTTAATTCGTCTTCTAGGTCTCTAACGTTAAAGACCACAAAGGGATTGTCTATCATAATATTGCTTTGCTGAGAGAAAATACCAGCAAATGTTCCTGTTGTATATTTTCGTATTCTCTGTGCAAGTTGAGGACCAGAGCCGCCCATATGCAGTAAAGTATCATAAAGATCAGCAATAGTTGGTGGAAGGGTTTGGTGCGTTAACGGGTCGTTGGTAATGCCAGCCTTGGCATAGGTCTCTATTAATCCGGTATCTAAGTCAGCCTCTTCTATGGGGTTCAAGGCTGGGGTTACAGAACTACTGCCACCCACAAGCATTGCCTGTGCTCCACCCATCATCAGCCTAAGTAGGCCATGGAGCATAATAAGGTTACTTCTGAGAGCGTTATCTGCTTCCTCTGGATCAATAACCTTAGGTAAATCAAAAGGATTTATTCTAGTAGTTGAACTCAAACTTAACCTAACATAAGAGCCTGCAACAGAGTCGGCCAGTTTTTGGTATTCATTTTCGGGGTCAATAATGATAACTTCAGTACCAAACATCATGCTTCTAAGAGCTTCAAGCTTAACAGCGAAAGATTTCCCGGCTCCAGATTTTGCAAACACGACTGAATTACCATTTTCTAAACTAAACCTGTCGAATATAACAAGCCCTGAGTTGTGCATGTTAATACCATAAAGTATACCGTTATCTTGGCTTAAATTGGCGCTTGTGAATGGAAAACTTGTAGATATTGCTCCGGTATTCATGTTTCGTCTAATCTGCATCTCATCAACAAACTGAGGCACAACTGTGTTTAATCCCTGCTCTTGCTGAGATGTTCCAGGTTTTGAATAAACTAAACCTTGCCCAAGCATTGTTTCAACCTTATGGGAAACAAACTCCAGGTCATCCAAGCTGTTCGCATAAACATTGAAATATAAACCAAACCGAAAGAATTTTTCTTCACCAACTTGAAGTTTGTCTCTCATTTCTTCAGCATCTAAAATAGCTGCTTGTTTAGCAGGATCTCTAACCTTACCTTTGTCGTTGTCTATTTGAATTCCTGCCTCAAGACGCGTAACTTTTTTTCTAAGATTTTGCATTATTACCTGACTTTGAACTGGATAAACGTAAATACTTATATCTATAACCTCATCAACGTTCACTAAACCGCTCATCCAACCAGTATTGATCTGTCTAGGGTAGCCATAAACAAAGAAACTTCTTGCAAACCTTGTGCCAATTCTAAAATATTTATTCTGGAGTTCGACTGAACTCGGGGCGATAAAATCTCTAAGCGCAGTAATACCCTTTTGAAAGGCTAGCATTATCTCCTGATCTTCTTGCTGTCTTTGAGCTTGGGGAGATAGCTGAGGATTATTTTTTTGCTTGCCAAAAGCCATCTATAATCCCCCCTGCATATTTAGCTTTGGAGTTGTTCCATCGCCTTTTTCGACTACATCCGCAGTTAGGCTGTCGATTGGAAGTAAGGGTTGCATAACAGCAGTATCTGGATTATATATATTATAATAAAGCTCAATTAATTCTTGAGTATCTAAAGGCAACCCCTTTACGCCACACTGTTGAAGTCCTTGTATAGTTCCTTGGACCCTATTTCTAAGCTCGTCCTTGGCATTCTCAAGACTAATTTCATCAACCGTTAGGTGCTTTTCTTTTTTTCCAAATAAATCAGAGAAACCTGTAATAAAGTTTCTGCTACCAGATGTTATATTGGTGTTAACTTCAGGGCCTGGAAAGAAAGGCACAACCACATAAAAGTCTTTATCCATAATATTTGTTTGGCTACTAATTTGATCAATAAAGTCCATATAATCATCCATTAACATTGAAAGCAACATATTATCTTGTTGATTTTTTAATTTCTCTAACTTATCAATATAACCAGACAAATCAACCTGGATTGAATGAATAAAAATTTGAACAGGAAAATAAAGAGAATTCAAGAAACCTTGATAGCTAAACTCCACTGCCTCCTGTTCACTTTCGCTCATAAGATCAAAATTAATAGCCTTACACATTATTACCGCCCGGTAAGACGCATCGTTCATAATAGCAACACCATCTCTGATCTCAGAAATTTTTAAGAGGTTCTGAGTGCTGTGAGCGCTTGCCTTAGCTTGCTTGGCTGTTTGTGATGGCACTACACTGCCAGCTTGATCCTGGATTGGTTGTGTGCCGATTTGATTTGAAGAAGAATTCATTTTAAACTTTTGCCACCCCTAAACTTAGTAAAAATTAATAACCACATTCATTCTAATGAAGATTAATAACCACTTCATCACCCTGAGTGAGTTGGTATTGTTTGTTAGCTTCATGCGCAATAGTGGAAACGAAAAGATCATTGCTCCGAGCCATATTAATTATAGCAGGGTCAGTTGGCTGTGTCACATTATTAACAGGAGCGGTTTGAGCCTTATTTACTGGTTTTTTTGACTCTGTTGAAGGCTTCTCGATTCGCCAACCACTAAACTGCTTAACCCATTTTTCATGTTTCGCAGCCAATTCTTCACTTATGGCTTTTTCTTGCTCAGGAGTATAGCCATTATTAATCAAATTTGAATTAAGTGTACTAATATTTTCCTTACTTTTATCTGTTGTTGGACCCGAAAACCACTTATTGGTTGGTGTGTTTGTTTGTTTTTTAGCGATTGATGCCTCTAATTCTCTTCTATGTTTTTCGGATGCTTCCTTGATCTTTTCGGTGAATTTAGAAGCTGTTGGATTATTTTTTTCATCTAAAACATCATCTGATGCTTTTACTTCAGCTGTACTCGCTTCTGTTTCCATGCTTCCAGAAGCTAACCTGTCGTCGCTCATTATTACTGGGCTTGCAACTGCTGTCGATGAAACTAGGTTCACATTTGAGTTTTTAGTAGCCCAGCCCCTGCTATCGATTGTTTCAGCCAGAGCTTTTAATCTACCCTGAGCTTCTTCTTGACTCAGTCCATTCGTGTATTGAATTTGGATTTTTTTTGGTGCTGTAATTGTAACTAAATTTTTTGCTCCACTTTGATCCCATATTCTTACGTGTGGATATAGTAAATATTTTAACTTGGCAAGTGCCCATATTTCGGTGGATTGTTCTCTCCCCCAAGGAATTGCAAAAAAAATACCAATCGCAGCTAGGGGTAAAAAAATAGCCAATAGGAAGGGTATGTTTTTGACGACTCCTAAATAACACATGTAAAGAAAACCGGCACTCATGCAAGCAAAAATAAACTGAATTAGGGATAGTGGCCCAAGTAGTTTATCGTCCGCTTCAATATCTTGTATAACTTTATATGATGCCATAATGCCCTCGTATTTTTATAATGGTTTCCTTGCTCGTGCTGCAGCGTCGCTGAGATTATTGTTTGTGCCTCCACCTGTAGGTGGGTCGGTTGACCAGTGCATATAAGTATCATTGCTGAGTAATCTAGGCTCTATAACCAACAAGCTTCTCGCAGCTTCAGCTGCAATTGCTGGTGGCACGCGTCCACTTGTCGCCATGCTTCTTAACTCTTCAACATGCTGACTCAGTCTAGACATATCGCCAGGTGTTGAAACAGTCAATGCTGTTGTCTCATAATGATCATTTTGAGCCTCATGGGCTTTAACTGTCTGGGCTGCCATCCCTTCAAAATCAAGGCTATCCATTGCAGAACCTGGACCGGTTGGGGTATATCTATCACTTCCAAGAGTCGCCAAGTCAGCTCTTTTTGGCTTAGTAGCAGATTTTAGATCAGTGACCATACTTTTAGCAACCCCCGCAGAGCTACCGCTGAATCCATTTGCACCTTTTTTATTTACCGCATCATCATAGGTTACAATCGTACCAGGACCAGCTGATCGTGCTGCATCTTCATACATTTGATCATGGCCCTCGGCCTTATCCTTATATAGCCCACTTTCGGCACGTTTTAGGGCCACAGCATGCAATGTTCCTGGCGATTTCGGTACTGCCTTACCAGCCGCAATTGCACTATCCCAAGCTGCCACCTCAGTAGGATCAGTTGCAGCATTACGTTGCTTTAGTGCTTCTTCTGGCTCTAACATAGCTGTATGGAATTTATCATTATTTTGGAATGCCTGATAAGTATCGTTAGTTGATAGTTTATCGGCTGCACGCTTATTTTCTACACCAACCATTCTTGTGTCTGCACTAACGTTTGCCCATTGATTTCTACTCATAACATTACCGGCACTATCAGTTCTATTTTTCTTTCTACGCAACATGGATTTACCTCTGTTGGCAATAGCACTACCAGAAGTACCCCATTGCTCTTGTCTGTATTTCATATTCTTTCTATATTTGTTTTGACGGCTATTGGGGTCATTGGCCTTACCCCTGTAGGCATCATTTAGTTTGCCGGTAGCTTTGTTGAGTCCACCATGTATTGTACCCATAAGGCCACCAGATATTCTAAAAGCAAAAGGTATTAGAAATATTGGTGCGGCAACGGCAAGAATTGTTAACATTTTTGCCAAGAAATCTTCAAGACTGAAAGGATTGCTGTCAAAAATTATAGCCATCACTTCAGCCATGCAAAAAACTGCAATTACTACTGGATAAACCATAAGCGTCTTAAGTAGCAGATCCCACCATTTCCTAAAGTATTGCTCAGTATTAGGCAAACAATATAAAGCAAAAGCCACAGGAGATATCATTAGAAGAAAAATTAGAATTGCTTGCCGGAACATGAGCGTTAAAACAACCCCGAATATGGCAATTACTATAGGTATGACCACAAACATAATTAAATAGAGCGCTGCGTCTCCTAGGCCCGCTAATATTGACGGACCCTTACCGATTTTACCACTTGCAACCTTTTGGTCTTTAATGGCATGAAGTAAGCCACCGATTGCAAGACCACCAGCAAGGACACCTAAACCACCAAACATATACATAAAAACATCTCCTCCAAAGGAATTGTGGATTTCAAGCTTCCAGTTACTTCCAAACGGCGCCTTTATAAGATCATACAAACCACCACCCAATATATTGAAAATATCCTCTAATATAGCAACTACATATATAGATAGATTAATAAGTATTACAGCCACCACTATCCTAGGTAACATCTTCCTTA
>CAIUOC010000098.1 GCA_903900685.1 uncultured Candidatus Saccharibacteria bacterium
ACCGCATCTTTAAAGAATGAATGGTTAGCCAAGTCGGGATACCTATCTAAAAATTCAGTTGTTATCTGTTTGATGAATTCAACATCACCATCCGGCTCCGTACCATCTGGCTCATACAAAGCTGCCGGCACAATCATGTTGCGCAAGAGGCTACCAGCTTCAGTGGCGAGCGCACAACTATTCAACTCATTGGAGCCTAAAGTATCGCCATCTATTGGCTTATACGCAATCACTCTTTTATTCTCAACGTGCTTTTCCAGGGAATCGTCATTGAAACGCAGAACAGTAGGGACTGGTGCACCATGCTTGCCCAAAAAATCTAGTGCCTTTACTTCAAACCCGACTCCTGTATTATCTCCAAGCTCGTTAGCACGAATGACAATCTGGCCTTTTTCAACAGTATCAATAAAATAATTTGATGCAATTAAGCCCTCATCAGGCGATGTAGCTTCTCCCTTAGCATGAACACCAAGTTCTAAAAGCATTTCGTTGATTAATATTTGATTATTCGACATTTGCTCTCCTTTGAAGTCACTGTTATTAGGTTCGAGATTCATTCTTTCTGTCATGGAGCTCCTTGACGAATATTATTTTATGTATCATGCCATTTTTTATGACAATTAACAACTATTTTAAGGTTGTTTCGGGGGAGATTACTGACCCCTACCTTCTCTTTTGCTTTTTCATTCTCTCTACTTAGTGGGCGCGCAAAAAATATTATATTTCACCACTTATCGACTAGGCTCATTGTTTTATTATTAGGCTCGTATAGTTTCGGAATACGGCCAACATCTACCACGACAGGCACTTGAGCCAGTAAACCGGCTAGAATACACGTTCCTGTTGGCAGAATAGGGAGCGATTCAAATGATAGATTATCTAGGTAAGAAACAGTCTTCTCTATAGCCCTAATGTCGTTACTGTTGATTAAACGGTGCAGGAAGTAGTTGTGCAGCTGTGAGATTATTGTGGGTGAGATGTCGAATGGCCTCTGACTAGCGATTGTTAGAAATACTCCAAACTTACGACCCTCTTTAATAATTTCCTCAAAAGTCTCCAAGCGGTAGTCTTTCCACTGCTCACTTTCTCTTTCGGAGTTAACGGACAAAATATTGTGGGCTTCATCAACGATAATATTTAAAAAGCTATTCTTAATTAAGAATATTTCTCTGCTAGTCCTTGCTCTTCCAATAGATATACTTCTTATATCTCTTGCCTGCACATTACTCCATGACTGGTCAATTTTTGTTCAGTCAATTGTTGTGGGATTATCTGCTGTAATAATTTGCCTTGGTCTTGGGAATATTGTGTCCACCTTGTGGGTATATAAGCCAGTCTCGATTCTAAAAATTCGGCATGACAGACTACAAGTTTTCGAATATCTTGTTTTTATGGTTCTGGCTTATGCTGGCGCAACATTTTCGCTTTTAGTTGCAGCCATACCAGCGGTAATAATAGTCCATACCATCAATTACCATACATTTCCTGGATCGTTGATAGGATTAATGATCATGACAGCCTGGACAGCAACTGTGTGGCTCATAACCCTAAAAATATCAGTAATTATTACAGAAAAGTATGAAGATAGATTTATTGGAAGACTCAACGGCAATCAATCTATTATAAAAAGTCCAAAACTCAAAAAAATACTAAATGTTAATTAAAAAACAAACGTTCTTAAATTTATTTACTGAGATATTAAAACAGACTTGCGTGAGTCCATACTGATTTCAAAATTAGCAAAAAAATGCTTATTATTGCTACATAAAAGTTGATTTCAATTAAAATATTAGCCTTCTTGAAGCGACTCTCTATATCCGTGAAACGCTTAGTATATTGAGAAATAAATAATGCAAAGATTATTGTCAGTATGAGCGCTTTGGAATTTAGGATATGAACATTTGCTAGAATATGAAGCTTTTCTTTTGGATACTGGAGTGTTTCAGACTGATTCGCCATAGTAAATATAAACCCTGGCAAGAAATTAATAATGATCATCAAGGTTGGAAAAATTAATAGAAATATCAAAAGCTTGTCAGGTAGTATCTGTTTATTATTTTTTAAACTCATTGTTAAGCATTTTATCAGTACAAACATCTATTGCCTGTTTAAAGTTGTTGAATAAAAAAGACCTTTCTACAAAAAATCATAGGAGAGATTATTAGGTGGAACGAGATAATAAATACTACTTTATTTAGTGTTTAATTCTTTTGATTTCTAGCCAATCGGGTGTTGGAATAAAGGTAATTTCTTTCCATGCATCTATTTCATCTTCGGTCACATCAAAATATGCTTGATAGGCAATTTCTACACTACCATGTAAAGCTTTTTGCCAGTCAAATTCAAGCTTTGAGGCAACCCTTTTAATTGATTGTTTTGACTTTCCCTCAAGTTCAACAAATTGTGGTATCCAAGGCCATGTATCAATCTCTATTTCTACCCCATCAAGCAACCAACTCTCTCGTTTTGTTACTTGATAAGATTTCTGCTTCATTCCGATGCTTTCAAGAAAATTACATGTATCTTCAAAATCTAAAACAGTTACATTAGCTTCCTTAGTACCATGAATGCTACGGTCATTTAGCTGTTTGTAGGATAGCGTAACTTTGTCGCCTTCATCTCTGACACGAACCCAACCACTTATCTTTTGTAACCTCTCATCTTCAAAGTCATAGTTCTTGCGTTTCATTGTTCTCTCAGGGAATACCAACCTTGCATTAAGCGAATTGAGTTTTGCTCTTAGCAAATCAGGATTAATGTTCAAGAACTTAGCTTCAATTTCTGTATGCATTACGAACTCATAATATCAAAGACCTAAGGTAAATCAAACATAATTAACAGATACAAAAAAACGCCTAGAGTCTATTTCTAAACTTGGACGCTTTTTTCTTTACTGTAATATTCTTTGGTGAGCCATATGCAACCAGGGAGGAACACTTTATACGATAGTATTGTAGCACTTGATAGCAAGCTAGAGGAGCTTGGATTAGATCTAGGCAAAGATGGCGTAACTTATATCCCCGAGAGGTATTCAAAATGAAGTGGCCACTTACATCTAGCCGTTATAAAACTCTACCTGACTCCCATGACAGCATTCTTTTTGATGAACAACGATTCTATGATGCATTTGCTAGCGATATAAATAGCGCACACAGTTCGGTAATCGTCGAAAGCCCCTACCTCACTGAACGACGTGCTCTACAGTTTGTGAAACTAATCACAAGAAAAGTTAATCAAGGTATAAAGATCACTATATATACCCGCCATCCTTCTTACCACACGTCGAATCTAGAGTCACAAAGTTGGATTGCCTGCAGGATACTGAAGGATGCAGGCGCGAGAGTCTATTTGTGCGATGATATGCGCCACCGAAAGATTGCGATTATAGATAATGCTGTCTTATGGGAAGGTAGTCTAAATATATTCTCACAAAATGATGAACCTTATTTTGTGAAGGGTTAGGGAGTTTATGAATAGCAGGCTTTTTGGATTCTTTCATATATTTCAGGATAGCATATTAAGGAAATTAACGATGAGAATAGTAGCTGGAACGACTTTCCTATTCCTGCCTTCGTATGGTGGCAGAACCAAGAATCAAAGCTACGATCGCAAAACAAGCAACCACAATTAAATCTCTTGTAAGAATGCTTGTCCATGACAAATTTATTGTTACTTGCTTCATTGCGTCTACGCTATATGTTAAGGGCATTAGGTCTGCAAACAACTGCAGGGGCTTGGCCATTTCTGCACGAGCAACAAATAGTCCGCATACTAGTAGTTGAGGAAAAATAAATGCTGGTAGGAATTGAACTGCCTGAAACTCACTTTTAGCAAAAGCACTTGTAAATAGCCCCAAAGAAGTTCCCAAGAAAGCAGCAAGTACGGCTACTACCATAGTAGGTATCGTTCCACCCAATACCGCAACATGCAATAAGCCAAGCATCACCCCCCCGGAGATAAGAGCTTGCACGAATCCTAATAGGCAAAAAGCTATCGCATAGCCAAAGATAAAGTCTGTTTTAGATATAGGCATAGTCATCAATCTGTCTAAGGTACCGCTAGAGCGTTCTCGCAGGGTAACAATACTTGTTATTAAAAACATCATTATCATTGGGAATATCCCAAGTAACATGGGGGCAATAGTGCCAAAAAATCTAGGTTCACCCTGAAATACATATTTAAGAATAGAGAGAAGGACCGGTGGAACAATAAAAATTAACGCCAATGTTCTTCGGTCATGGCTGAGCTGACTTAATACACGTTTTGAAGTTGCGAAAGTTTTTCTAATGCTCATTCTTTATCTCCAACGAGTTTTAAAAAACTTTCCTCTACTGTTTTCGTACCGGTCGTTCGAAGCAGCTCTTTCGGTGAGCTGTGAGAGACTAACTCACCATTTCTTATAAGAACTAAATCATCACATCTTTCAGCTTCGTCCATAGAATGACTAGAAATAATTAACGTTGTACCTTGTTTGGATAACTTAGCAAACAAATTCCAAAGCTTTTCCCTAAGTACTGGGTCTAGCCCAACCGTAGGTTCATCCAGAACCATTAGCTTTGGTGACCCAATTAGGGCCACAGCCAAGGACACTCTTTGTTTTTGACCACTTGAAAGATCACTTACTAAACTGTCGGACTTACTAGTCATATCTACCAAGCTAAGCGCTTCAACCAGTATATCTCTCGACATTTTTCTAGATTGACCAGCCATCGTTATGAAGTATTTTAGATTTTCTTTAACAGTCAGGTCAGGATAAACAGATAGTTCCTGGGTCATATAGTTAACTTGTTCCCGTAATACTCGTGAACCTGCAGGCATATCAAATACACTTATCTCGCCTGAATTTATTTTCAAACTCCCAACAATCCCACGAATTAGGGTAGTTTTCCCTGCACCTGATGGTCCAATGAAACCAATGGTTTTACTAACGGGCAGCTCAAGATTTATATTTTTAAGAACTTTAAGATGTCCCCCGAGGGTAACTGATAGATTTTTTATTTTTACTGAGTGTTCCACTTCTTTATCATAGCAAATAAAAAATGAGATTCAATCTTGGTGACCCTAATAGAGTCGAAGTGGAACTCTATCCGTTTAGAAATAATCAGATGGCAGGAGTTATTAGATATTAAACAGTGGTCGTTAGATATACCCGCAGCTAGTAGAACCTAAGAGCCTCAAACAAGTCGCATATATCAACCGATCTAGGGCTTCAGAGGGTTAAACCATCCCGCTATTTTGTTTATGAACCAGCTTATAATAGCGAACAATATCCTTTTAGTTCTTTTCGGCCAAGAGTACATACGAGCCACATAAGCTTCGTTGATTCTGTTGGCTATTGTTTTTACAGCTTGTTGGTAAGTCTGAACGTCTCTTATAACTTCATCGACAGTATGATAAGTAGTACTAAAGTTACTCGATTGAATTATTGCACCTAAAGCGCTGGTTAGTATTTCTATCTGATTAAAAGTTAGGCTCTTTCCATTTTGCCACTCCCACACTCCTTTAAGATCACTATAGTCTCTTACCCCACTGGTACGCTGCTGTACATCAAAATTATGTTTCTTTTCCTCGAATGTCTTATACAGCGCATCTAGTTTTCGAATTTGAGATTCAGAATACGGGTGCTTGCCCTCAAGAGTATTAAAATCAAAAACTGTGTGGTGCACGCTGCCGTAGTAATTAGATAAATCAGATATTGGTATATTGAGATCGCGTTGATTAAGTTGCTCAAGATTTCCCAAATCAGATCCTAAACTTTCTGCAACTGTTAAAGTATATACACCCCTGTTAAGATGCGAATTTATAACGTCATCGCGTGTAGGTAATACTATTTCGTTTTCAGATATAAATCTCTTTGCGGTTTTTAGCATACTTTTAATTTGGGTAATAACGTTGTTTCCAGCTAACTTAACTTCGCCGTCAGCTTCTACGAATTGACTGTTCTTATAGAGTGACTCTACTATTTGTTTATGTAACTTGTCTCCCTCTATAAAGTTGATCCAGTCAGATATTTTTTTCAACAAAATTCTTCGCTAAAGCTTTGGTTCTTACTGTCGTCGCGTCGATCTCCAAGATCTCATTAAGACGATTTTTGAATTGCGTGATAGAGGGAATATTTTTCGGAGAGTCGTTCATCGAATATGGTGCTCAACTAGTCTTATATATTACTAACTTAGCTATTTCTAGAGATCGCGCTTCCTGGAACATAGCAAAATCATCATCTTCCATGGCTTTTTTTGCTTCTGAATTTATAAAGTGCTTGTTTAAGATTGCGTCGGTCTGAGTAGTATCAACAAGTTCAGTATCCTTTATATATTCAGCGGGAGCTTTATTGCTTATTTTTCTGTTAGTCCTGTCAGATATTAAAGTTTTATTTAATATACAGTTTATTTGATTATCTGTTAATCTGATCTCTGATTTTTTGTATCTTTTTGCAAGATAGTTTTTAGGGAAAATATGATGGTCATCTAGTGTATGAAGGGTAATCGGATCATCTAGCCTGAAGTCTCTAGCGCCGTTAATAGCTATTAGACACATTACACCCCTATAAACTGAACTCCTAGTACGATTAGTAGCATAAAGTTTATTCATTATATTCTGCTCAGTTAAACCTAGGTTTATTTCTGTGAGAACTTCGCTCTGAGCTTTTTCTCCAGTTAGAAAATCTCTAATATCTCTAAAATCTCGTGTTGTTGTTGACTCAACCGCACTGGAATAACGCTCATTAAACACTGAACCCCAATACCACTTATCAATAGTTTTAGTGGCGGTAGAATCAAGTTTATTTGTTGTAGCAACGTCTATTAAAGCTGCTAATGCGGCCGCCATTGGTGGATATGGTAACCATTTCTTATCAAAGACTCCATATCCTTGAGTGCTTCTTATTTTTTGTAAAGCTTTATCTAAAGCATCTGCTGCTCTTTCAAAATCTTCATTAAAATTATTCGGTGAAAGATTTATTAGATTCGATGCTTTTACATCTAGACCTCTGATAAGACCTATAACTCTGAGTATTTGCACTGCATAAATTCCAGGTTCTTCATCAGAAAAATAATTAAGATTTTCATATTTCTGATAAGTGTCTTTCCAAAGTTGACGCAGCGAAATGTTCGATCGATATAACCTAGCAGTAAGCAGATCAAATACCGTAAGTTGTACCCCAGTACTATTCATTTTTTCAAAAACCGCGCATATCTCGGATATTCCATCCGCATCATCTTCAGCAACCTTATCAAGAGTCATTGACGTAGCTTGGAAGTTAAAGAAGCTATTTAATTTATTGCTCCAGTCTAATACTTCTACTGCGCGCTTGGCTTTTTGAGCATCATTCTCTGATACATTTACATATTCCTGAAGCCATTTCTGCCAACCGTTCTGGGTTAGCGAAGTAAATGGAACTACCTTTTGCTTAAACTGCAGCTCTGTGTTCTCTATGAGACGCCTACAATCCTGCGTTCGCTGACCGTAGATAGCCTGATCTAGATCATCGGCCATAAAATTATCTAAATTAAGAAAAAAACGATACGGGTTTGATGTGTATTTAAGATTTACATTATCAGGGGCATATAAAACATAGTGAAGTGTCGTTATTCGTTGCTGACCGTCAAGTATGTATTTTTGTATCTGATCTTCGTCTGGAGCTCCTTCAACTCCCTCAATAGGACGAAAGGCAAATGGTAGACTTTTACTATCCGCTTCTAGTAAAAGTATCGAACCTATGTAGTAACCTTTGAAGATCGATATTAAAATATCTTTTATTGCAGAGTAAGGCCAAACAAAACTTCGCTGAAAATCAGGAAGTACGATCTGCTTTTTTTGAGCTTTTTCAACTAACGTAAACAGATTTTGATTATCGGGTGTTATTTTCATTATCTTCCTCTTTTCTTGCTTCATAATAACCACAATAGTCACAATCTTCTATACCTAAAGGTACAGTTTCGCTACAAAGAACTTTGTAAGCATCAATTACGGCGCTCTCTACCCAACTATCGTCACCATCATATGGCAACAGCTTAATATCAAACTCCAGCTTGGAATCAAAGGCTTCATTATCTGTCTTGCCGTTGCAGTAAACAAAGTATCCTGTTTTTGATACCTTGAATCCGTTTTGGCGAAATAGCCACTGATAAATCTCCATCTGTCGTTTATAGCCAATCTGCCAATCTGCATCGAGGTTTACTTCACCATTTTTAGAAGTAGCCTTATAGTCAACAATCGTGATTTCCTCAGTAGTAGGGTTTACCCAAACATCATCAACACCACCTGTTAAGGTTATATTAGTGTCAAGTACTTCGTAAGTTATACCGCGACGTAAGCTATCTCTCCATTCCTCGATAAATTCATGTTTGAACGGCACTAAGTCTAACCCAAAGTTTTTAACTAAAGGGTGAACAGTGCCACTAACTCGATGCTGATCAAACTCCTTCTTCAATAAAGCGTCGACAGCACTATTTAAGTTAAATGGGAAACCTGGCGGACGACCAATTCCTAACTTACGGTCAAGATAAAAGCAGCGCGGGCAAGCTAAGAACAAATCAATCTTTGATCGGCTCAGCCTATATCTTTTAACGTCGTTCTTGTTAAATAAGTTTCTAGTTCTTTTTGCCTTGTGATATTCAGACATATTTATCTTCCTCAGATCTTATTTAGCCGATCGCTAATTTTTTTATCATATATTTTAATAAGTTCTTTATTCGAATTTATAAGTTTTTGCTCAAACTCCAGCCGTTCAACTATCTGTTTTTGTATATCAAGTGGTGGAATTGGTATCTCTATTTTTGATACCTGGCCTAAATAGATTCCTTTTTGAGCTACTCCATGCGCGTGTAATTGCATATATTGTTGAATGTCTTGAGTATCAAGAACAGATTTTAGAAATTCGGATATTACAAGATTATTATCTGGCTTAATAACTGCAACGCTTCTTTGTAAGGTAAAGGGCTTGTAATTACGTACGACAGCCGTTCTTCCAACTGTCCCTACAATGGTTAGCAATACGTCTCCATCAGATATATTCGTTCTTTTATTCTCTCTTTCAAAATCCTCAGGGCTAAGCATACGGGCTTCGTCAAAAATAACTATTCCGTCATATATATTCTTAGAGCTAAGCATCGGTATTGAGTCAATATTATCTGAAGACTTTGGTGGATTATGTGAGCCGTCTGTTATCTTATTTGTGATTTCACTCAGTGTCTTTATAGGCCAACTAGTATTTATTGTTATTGTCGGACTATAGTTCTCTATAACTTGGCGGGCGCCGTCGATAATTCTTTGATAAGTATTAAGCTCAGATACTATTTCATTCTGTATCTTCATTGGTGGTAATGGTATTTTGAACTTGTTTAGTTCTGATTTTGTTATATGTACAAGTCCACCAGCACCGTGAGCTTTAGACTCTATTTCTGGAACTAGTTGTTTTAGTACTAGATAGGCATAATTTGTGTTTATTTCAATCTTTGGAATAAGCTTAAAAATGTGTTGGTTTAATAATCCGTCTCCTCGGTTCCATATATGAGGACCAAACGACGTTCCTTTTGTGCCCGACCATGAAAAAAGTAAATCATTAGTCTTTATCAGTATCTTTAAGTCATACTCACCATCGTAATAATTATATGTTGAGTCAACATTGTTTAAGTTAGCTATACGGATAATTGGAATACCTTTGTCTCTCCATTCATCTTTCTTGAAAGCTCTCCCATTTTGCATATCGAAAATATCACCGAGCGCGATTTCCTCATACTTTTGATTGGTAGTAAGTTCAACTACCTTATATCTGCTAGCGCTAAGAAGATATTGTTGTGATTTAGCGATTGCATCGTAGCTAACAATATGTCCACTTAAATGTTGAAGAGGTTCACCTAATTGATAATTTTTGATATCTTCCATAATGTTCGGAAGGTCATTTTGAGCTATCACACGACGTTGCGCACTTAAAGAAAAACCATCACGCTCTACGTTAGCAAAGAGAACCTCTTTATTGTTTACTCTGGACTTATCAAAAAAGACTATAGAAGTTTTTACACCAGCGTAAGGATTAAACACTCCTGCAGGTAGACTAACGACACACCACAGACCATTCTCAAGTAATAACTCTCGTATCTTAGTGTGCGCAGCAGAGGCGTTAAACAACACTCCCTCTGGTACAATAACTCCACCGCGACCGTTAGCGTTTATATGCTCTAGTATATATCTGAGAAACAGAACTTCGGTTGCTGCAGTATTCATCTGTAGCTCTTGGGCTACACTATCTCGATCTATTTTACCGCTAAACGGCGGATTGGCGACTATAATATCGTATTTATCTCTATTACCAGCAGTGTCCGTGAGACTGTTTTGACGAACCAAATGTGCATTTTCAAGACCGTGTAAGTACAGATTCATCATTCCAAACTTAATCATGTCTTCATCACTATCAAACCCACTAAATGTGTGCTCATACAGAAATGACTGTTCTTTAGCTGTTAACTTATCAAAAGCACCCCCCGTAGCTGCGAACTCTGTACTAGTGTATTCTTTCTCAAGATATTCAAATGCTTTTACTAAAAATCCTGCAGTACCTACGGCAGGATCTAATATTGTTTCTCCCTTTTTGGGTTCAATCGCTTCAATAATAAACTCGATAATGTGTCGAGGGGTACGGAATTGACCAGAAGTACCAGCTTGCGAAAGTTTACTAAGTAAATACTCATAAATGTCCCCGAATATATCACGCTTACCACTCCTGTTTAATTCTTCTGCGCTATTAGCAAATTCATCAAGTTCGTGTAAAACAATCCTTAAAGTTGGTTTGTCATAAAGCTTTAGATGTGCGTTTCTAAAAATTAACCTTACCGTACTATTCGTAGTGCTTTTAGGAATCTCGTCAAAACATTTCTGAATAGCTATAAAAAGTGCTTCCGCGTTCAAGCTCATAAGATTATCCCATTTGTATTTAGATAGTTCTCCGTCGAATACTATTTTGTCTGGATCACTAACGCCAAGCTCTAAGTATTCATCGTCTTTTTCTGAAAGAGCCCTCATAAATAAAAGATAGTTAATCTGCTCAATGATGGTTTGATGGCTTGCAACGCCCGCACCAAAAAAACGATCCATAAGATTGTCAACTTTATTGCGGAGATTATTACTATTTAAGTCCATATTAAACTTTCAAAAGTGGGCTTTCAGCCATATCACTTACCAATTCCAATAACTGGTCTCTATCGGTCTTAAATTCATCTAACCAGTCACGTGGTGGATATGCTTGAGCAAACTCAGGTCTTGTGAGAAATGCCAGATTATTTTGCTGCTGAATTTGTTTAATAAGTCTAGGATCATCAATAAAATGATTTGCAAGGTACTTAACCATTTGAGTGCGGCGCTGAGAAGCTCCACCTTCAGAGTCAGCAAACTTACTAACAAGTCCTCGCTTAAATTCTTCGAGTTGGTCTTCTCTACTGGGTAGTTGCGACTTTCCGATTGCGGCAA
>CAIUOC010000099.1 GCA_903900685.1 uncultured Candidatus Saccharibacteria bacterium
CTCATATAAGGCAAGAAAAAGGATTAACTCAGGCAGCATTTGCACAACGTCTTGGAACTAGTCAGTCTGCTATAAATAGAATTGAACACGGGAAACAAAATCTAAGTTTAGAAACTCTAGGACGAATTAGTGATGTTTTAAACCAACAGATTGTTAGTATTGCAGGTGGCTCAGTAAGTTTAAGAATTGAGGGTGGTCATGAGCTCAGTGGAGAAATTGCTTTAAAGACAAGTAAAAATGCTGTTGTTGGAATAATCTGTGCAAGTTTAATTAATAAAGGCACAACCTTAATTAAAAAGGCTCCAAAAATAGAAGAAGTGAATCGTTTAGTTGAAGTTATAAAAAGTTTAGGCGCAACAGTTAGATGGATTAATGACACTGATTTGGAAATTAAATCTCCTAAAACATTAAATATGGAGAAGATGAATAAGGTGGCAGCCAGAAAAACAAGAAGTGTAATTATGTTCATCGGCTCAATAATGCATAGTGTTAAGGAGTTTGAAATACCATACGCAGGAGGTTGTGAACTTGGTAGGAGGACTGTACTACCGCATATATATGCACTAGAAGAATTTGGTGTTAATATTACCGCTAAAACTGGACATTATCAGGTAAAAGTTAAGAAAAAACTTCCAACGAGGGATGTTGTCCTATATGAATCTGGAGACACAACTACCGAGAATGCTTTAATCGCGGCGGCTGGTTTTGATGGTATAAGTATTATTAAAATGGCCAGCGCAAATTATTCTGTCCAAGACCTATGTTTTTATCTAGAAAAACTTGGAGTAAAGATTGACGGAATTGGGACGACTACATTAAAAGTTAAAGGACTTAACTATATTAAGAAAAATGTAGTTTATTATCCATCCGAGGATCCAGTCGAAGCGATGACATTTATTGCAGCTGCTATTACGACTAATTCATGCATTACCATCAAACGAGTACCTATTGATTTTATTGAATTAGAGTTACTCAAACTTGAAAAAATGGGACTTAAATATGAAATTAGTAAGATTTTTAAGGCGGATAATACTAAAACAGATTTAGTAGACTTGAAAGTATTTAAACATAATGGAAGCCTAAAAGCAGCTGAGGAGAAAATTTATGGTCGACCGTTCCCTGGCCTAAATATAGACAATCTTCCCTACTTCGTTCCAATTTGCGCAGTTGCTAAAGGAAGAACTTTAATTCATGACTGGGTGTATGAAGACAGAGCTCTAATGTTTACTGAAATGAAGAAAATAGGAGTCGATTTAGATCTTGCCGATCCACACCGAGCTTTTGTTAATGGACCAACCAAATGGAGAACTGCAGATTTAAGTTGTCCTTCCGGAATACGTCCGGCCGTTATTATACTCATAGGAATGTTAGCTGCTAATGGAATTAGCACGCTCAGAAATGTTTACACTATAAACAGGGGGTACGAAGATTTGGCCGCGAGACTTAATAGTCTAGGTGCAAAAATAACAGTTTTGCATGGTCTATAAATCAAATATAATGTTATAATATACTTTTGTTAATACATGCGGGTGTCGTATAGTGGCTAATATGCTAGCCTTCCAAGCTTGAGACGCGAGTTCGATTCTCGCCACCCGCACCAAAATAACAAAACCGCCCTGATAGCTCAGCTGGATAGAGCAGGAGACTTCTAAGCTCAAGGTCGGGGGTTCGAATCCCTCTCAGGGCACCAATAACTTAACAAATAACAAATATGGCGGGAGTAGCTCAGTTGGTTAGAGCGCCGGGTTGTGGTTCCGGAGGCCGTGGGTTCAATTCCCATTTCTCGCCCCATTAGATAAATAATTAGCAGAGGGAAAATGAAACATTTATCTAAATCTTGGGTTTTTTTAAAAAAATATAAATTGTTTGGCTTGGCTTTACTAAGCTTAATAATTGGGCTAGTCTTATATTTTTCAGGTGAACCGAAGATTACTAAATATTTACTTTCAGTAATTGCCCTTGTTGAAGTAATCCCTCTCGTTTGGTCTATGTTTAAGGATCTTCGGGTTGGAACTTATGGAATAGATGTTTTAGCAGCAACAGCTATTGTTAGCTCAGTACTTCTAAATCAATACTGGGCAGCTATAATAATTGTAATAATGTTAACTGGTGGTGAAGCGCTCGAGGACTATGCCGAAAGAAGAGCCGAAACCGAACTGGATGCCCTTTTAAGTAAGGCCCCACAAATTGCTCATATTTTGCGAGCAGGAAAAATCATTGATGTTAAAGCTTCTGAAGTTCAGATAGGTAATAAAATAATTATAAAGCCCGGGGAACTTGTGCCGGTAGATGCAATTATAATTGAAGGTGCAAGTAGTTTTGATCAATCCAGCTTAACTGGCGAAAGCGTTCCAATTTCTAGAGAAATCGGAGATGAACTTCTAAGTGGCTCAGTTAACATCGAAGGTGCTATAACTGCAAAAACTATTCGACCAGCTTCAGATTCACAATATGAACAAATCATTAAATTAGTAAAGTCGGCTAAAAATAGTCAAACACCATTCGTAAGACTTGCAGACCGGTATAGTGTTCCATTTACAATTCTCGCATTTGGAATTGCTATTGCTGCTTGGATAATTAGTAAAGAGTCGATTAGGTTTGTTGAAGTGTTGGTAGTGGCCACACCTTGCCCGCTAATTCTAGCCGCACCAATTGCTGTAATTTCTGGAATGAGTAGAGCTGCAAAAAATGGAATTATAATAAAAACCGGTGGTGCACTTGAACGGCTTGCAGAAGCTAAAACTATTGCTTTTGATAAAACTGGCACCTTAACTACGGGAATTGCAGCTATAAAAGAAATTAAAACATTTGGACAATATCAAAAAGCAGACATACTAAAATTTGCTAGTTCTTTAGAGCAAAATTCAAATCATATTCTGGCACTGGCTATAGTAAAAGAGGCAAAGCAGGAAGCTATTAAAATTCCTAAATCCTCAGGTCTTAAAGATTATTCAGGTACGGGACTTGAAGCTATAGTTGCTGGCAAAAGTATACTAGCTGGAAATATGACATTAATGAAAAACAATAATGTTGAAATACCGAATAGTTTTGATTATAAGAAAAATAAGGATACCGTGACTTATGTTGCTATAGATTCTGTATTATCTGGAATGATAACCTTTGATGATCAAATAAGAATAGAAACTAAAAGTACTTTAGATAGACTAAAAAAACTTGGATTTAAAAACATGTTACTTGTTAGTGGTGACTTAGAGCAAAAAACAAAAGCTGTTGCGAAAAAACTTGGTATTCATGAAGTTAAAGCCGAGGCATTGCCTGGTGATAAAATAAGAGCCATAGAAGCGATTACTAACCGTCCTGTCGTGTTTGTTGGTGATGGAGTGAATGATGCGCCAGTGTTAACAGTAGCAGACGTTGGAATAGCTCTAGGAGCCCAAGGAAAGACCGCTGCAAGTGAATCAGCTGATATGGTTATAATGCTTGATGATTTTACTAAGGTTGCTACGGCAAGAGAAATAGCAAAAAATACTTTCAAGATTGCTCAGCAAAGTATTGTTATTGGAATCGCTATGAGTTTAGTTTTGATGCTAGTATTCTCTACTGGTAAATTTCAACCTATATATGGAGCGGTATTACAAGAACTAGTTGATGTGTTCGTAATATTCAACGCACTAAGAGCTCATGGTACTTGGAAAAAAACTAAATTGTCTAAAAATTCTTTAGGGCAATTAAAATAGCTAGTGGCAGGACTAAATTATCTACTCCACTACTGCTAAGACTCTCAATAAAAGTCGCAATTGGTGGTAAAAGAATTATCATAAAGATATTTGGATTATATCCAGAAACTGCATAATAAAATAATAGTATTGCTAGAGAACATACTAAAAAGGTTAGAGAGCCAGCTATGCTCTTTTTGGCTCCAAAAACAGTGTATACCGATTTCTTACCATATTTCTTACCTATTAATGCTGCAAGTCCATCAGCAATACTTAGATTGAGTATTGCAGCCATGAAAATGTACTTGTTATGAGTCAGTAAAGAAGTAAGGCCTATGCCTACAGAAAAGTATATTTCACCATATGATTGTCGATCTAGTTTATTAATTGTTTTAAAGATAGTGAATTTCTTAGATAATTTTTTGGAATTTCTAGCTACAATAATTCCAGCAATAAATACTAAAACAAGTAAATAAATAGAAGCCCAGGACAGGAAGAAAGGCCAGAAGGCTATAAATGTTCCAAGAAAAATATGTAAAAATTTTCTAGTTGATTCATGACTTATCTTTTTACTTCGCCAGATATTTTCAGTTATTACAAATAAAACGGCTGTTCCTGTAATAGCATAAAGTAAATGTAACATATATACAGTTTAACGATATTTATAATTACTTCAATAGCTCTCCTTGATATAGTTTCAAAGTAGTTATACAATACATTTATAAAAATAAAATAAAAAGGCAAATGAAAAATGAAAAAAAGATCTAGCGTAAAAATGAAAAAAAGATCGCCATTGACGGTATTATTTCTGAGTATTGTAACTTTTGGTATATATGACGTCTACTGGTTAGTAGTTACAAAAAATGTATTGAACAGGAAAACTAAGCAAAATATTCCTAGTATATGGATATTAATTTTCCCATTTATAACCTTTATTTCAGGCTATGTGATATTCGGTATCTCGGGTGCATATAATCAGCCATCCACCATGAATTGTATACCCCAAATGTATTATACCTGTCCAACGGATGCACCTCTTAACAGTAATATAAACGAAAACTTATATATAACTGGGGCCATAATAATACTTGTATCAGGAGTAACATTTCTTATTACATCATTAATTTGGTTCTTTAAATTCTCAAAAGCAATCAATGAATATACTAAGGGTAAAATGAGTACCGCAGTATCCTTCCTGGTATTATGGCTAATTCAAGTATTAGGTGTTGCGCTAATTCAAGATGCAATTAACGAACAAATAGATTCAAAAAATAAATAATATCGTTATTGGTCGACAGACCGATACTGCTGTCGAACCTATTTTACTACAGATGTATGAAGCCTTACTTAGTTACCAAGACTTCAAAGAGCGATTGGCGGGTCTACGTTCCTTAGTTGGTACGCTAACACCGTCCAGCCGTATTGCGGACAAGAGCTTTTTGGTATAATTAAGGTATGTCGAACAATGATAATCAAGATGAACCAGAACCTATCGAATCTGAAACCGTGCCTTACAGCACACCAGACGGGCGTGAACACATACTAGATTTAGATGTGGAAGCTCCAAAAGTTATCAAGAAACCTCTGTCAGAGTAATAACTAAATAACTGTAGAACCTAGCACTAGGCTAAGGGATTCTAAATTAACTGGTCTAGTTAAACTTGGTACTGTTGATTAGATTAACTAGGTCTTTGAAGTGGCTGTCAGCTTGAAGTGCGGTAGTATCCGTAACTCTAGCCGCAACAGTAAGCCCACCGTCTTTGGGTGTGTAGTAGGGCTGACCAAAAACATAGACACTGCTACTGCCAGCCTTTAGGGCGTTAATAGTGGTATCACCTACTTTGGTGCTGTCGCTAACCACAACGTACTGGCTGTAATTAGTACCGTTACCGCTAGTCTGGTTCACTAGTGCAAGCACGGAATTAGGTAGTTGTGCGTTGCTAAGTGGCGCAACAGCCGTAACTTTGCAGGGGTCATTGCTACAGTAGACAGTTGAACTATTTGAGCTAAGTTGAAGTGAAAGCGTTACAGGTGCGTTTGGATTGTCTCCTGTTGTCATAGAAGACGTTGTGAAAGCAGGAGAAGTTGCGGTAACACTTACAGCCGCATACTTATCAGCTCCTGCACCAGCTTGCCAGCCGCTTGGATACTTGAAGCTAAGGTGGCTATCACTGTAGGATTGCCAGCCAGCGTAAGGGTCTACAGGGGCTGGTGTAGTCGTTTTGGTAGTGGGTTTGGTGGTTGTACTTGTTGTAACCGAAGTTGGTGTAGTCTTGTTATGGTTCTTGTACACAAAGTAGCCCACACCACCTATTACAGCCACGACAACCAGTATAATTAGTAGCTCAACGGCACTAAAGCCTTCTTCATTCTTCCTGATTTTGCCCATCTGAATAATCCTTGTGTTAATGTATTTAACCCTAAATATACACTAAAAACGACCTGTCCGCTACTATTCTTCGGGGTATAACTGCTTCATAATAATATGTAGATGTCAGCAACCCTAAAAACCAAGCAACAATTTATTGAACTCCGTGCAGACAATGAGAGCCTTACTAAGATTGCCAAGAAATTAAAGGTCAGCAAAACCACCCTAATTGCTTGGGCGAAAGAACACGAACTGGATATTCAGAACTTACGAGCCATTAGCTACGAAGCCCTGCACGAACGCTACAAGGTTGGTCAGCAACACCGCCTAGAAATGTGGTCAGAACAGCTAGAAGCGGTGCGAACAGAGCTGAAAACACGGGGTTTGGGCGACATACCAACGGCAAAGCTGATTGAACTACTGGACACGTTAAGCGAAAAGTTGAAAAACGAAGCCTACAACGTGCAATTCAAGTCCGAGCCAGTCGTTAAACCGTATAAAATGTTCGATATTGAAAACACGACTACTACCGAAAAGGATACTTGGCGTGGTTAGATACCAAAACTAGCCCGATATTGTACCACCCCAGCACCCTAACTATTTAAGCCTAACACCTTACAGATACGGTAAAACGTGGGTATTTATAGGGTAAAACAGCTATAATCGTGGTATGGCTACTGACACCGAAGACGACAACACCAAGAAGACCCGCAAAAAGCGCAAGATAGTAACTCTGTCGGAACAGAAACGCCTCAAAACGGAACGTGCCGTTCAGCAACGTATGCAGGACAACCCCAACGTCTTCAAACTACCCGCCAGCAAGCGGAGTATTGACGAATTGACTGATTATTTTGCCAAGCAACAAGAGAGTGTTATCAAGATTTTGCCAAAAGAAAAACGGAAGTATGTTATCTATCTTCGCAAAAGTACCGATGACGAAGCCAAGCAAGTACGTTCCCTAGAAGACCAAGAAACTGAGTGCCTTGAACTAGCCGAACATATGAAGCTTGATGTCAGCCGAGTAAAAATTATTAGCGAATCGGGGTCGGCTAAAAAATCAGGCAACCGCCCTATCTTCGACAGAATGGTTGAGGGGTTCAAAACTGGCAAGTATCACGGCTTAATTTCGTGGTCGCCAGACCGCTTATCCCGCAATATGAAAGAAGCGGGTGAACTAATTGAAATGGTCGACTTGGAACAAATCCAAGACCTTGCGTTCAGAACCTACCAGTTCGAAAACAACCCGAACGGTAAGATGTTGCTAGGCATTTTGTTTGCCACCTCTAAACAGTATTCCGATAAGCTGTCAGTGGATGTAAGCAGAGGAACAAGTGGTAACATCAAGGACGGCAAGTACAATGGCGTGGTCAAAAAAGGCTACTACGTTGATAAGGATTCGGGGCATTTCATACCAGACGGCTACAACTGGCAACTCTTGCGTGAAGCGGTGGATATGCGCCTAAACCAAGCTAAGGGTAACGAAGAAATAGCCAACTTCTTAAACGACTCCCATTTCAGCGAACACGTCCACGCCGATGATGAATACCGAGTCGTCAAGATGACCAAGAACAAGCTAGGCAATCTGTTTGAAGACCCCTTTTACTTCGGCTTGTACCGACACGGCGAAACAATGGCGAACCTGATAGACCTATACGACTTTCTGCCACTCACAACCGTAGACGAGTACATACTACTGAACCGTGAAGCGGCTGACGACTTCGGCAAGCAGTACGCTGGCAAAGGCTCTGCTTCGGCTGGTCTTGAGTACGGGCTATTACGGGGCAAGGTTATCTGTGATTTCTGCGACTCCAATATGCAGTTCCAGCACCAAGAAATTAAGCGGGGTAAGAACACTGGTAAGTGGCTGATTAGCTACTATTGCCGTAACCGCCAAAACTGTGTTAGACACGATGAAAAACGTGCCAAAGAGCTGTACGGCAAGAAACTGAAAAAGAGTGTCAGGGGCAAGTTCGTGGTCGACCCTGTCAAAGAAATGTTACTGAACTGTACCAAAGAGAGTGAGCAAGCCTACAAGTTTTATATCGACAAATTAGAGGTTAAAGTCGCTCAGGAAAAGGCTGTTGCCAAGCGCAAACTAAGTGAAGCCAAGTCCAGCGTAACCGAAAATAACAGGCAGTATGCCAAGTATCAGGACTTCCAACGGGACTTCCCGAAAGAGTATGCCAAGCACCATAACGGCAAGCTAGAGTACCACCAGAACCTTATCAACGTAGCGCAAGCCAACATCAAGGTGGCTAATACGGAGTTAGAGCGATTAAAGAACGCCTTGCCAACCCGTGAACAATTCTACGAACTTACCCGTTCGTATCTGAAAACCATCAACCAAACACGGGATTTACTGGAACTAGACGCTGTCCTGAATGAGGTGGTGTTGAACCTACGGGCTGGCGATGATTATGTATCTGTTATAAAGCTAAATCCACCATACAATATGCTGGTGGATTTAGGCAAAATATCTACTGGTCGAGAGTTACCTACTGGTCTCGAACTTTATAATTTTATCACTAGTGAAGCCGATTACTTCACGGATATGTGTAAGGAGCTAGAAGCCATCAGAGCCTACCAGCCTACCGACACCGCTTTAGTGGTGCTATAATTCCATTAACAGCTTTACAAGGAGTTAAAATGGGCAACCAAGAAGAAACTGGCGAAGAATTAGAAGGTATACAGGGCGGTGGCACTCCCGACCCTGGCACTAATCCAACTGAACTTGATGACGACTACGGTCAACCAGTAAAACTAAACCCTGGCGACATCACACCCAAGCCAATCAAAGATGGTCCTCGACCAACAAACAGCAAATAAGTATTAGGCTAACACACCTCGAACTTAGAGTATGACTATTGTACGGAGTTGAGAACAAGCAATGTATCTTTGTACAGGTCAGTGGTCTTGAAAGTTGTAGGGTTAATTGTGGTGTTAACGGAATACTGACCAAACTTCTCACCCATTCCAGGCACTACCTGATACTGTGCGCCCTTGAGTGCAAGTATAGTGCTATCTGTAAACTTACCAGGACTGCTATATTGGTTGCCTGAAACAATTATCGTATCTGGGTTTGACTTAGTGTGGCCGTCAGTCGGTCCATAAAAAGTTAGCCAGTCTCCTTTTAATGCACCAGACTGAACCTGGTCAGTTGATGTCAGGTATGTTTCGCTTATTCCATTCCAGTTATAAACACCTGTTGAGCCATTATCGCTACCGCACTTGCTTGGCAATGATTGACCAGCCTTTGTTATACCGACTTCATAGTAACTACCTAGAGTTGCGCCATTATTCTGCGTAGAAGTGGGCGTATAGCTTGCGCCAATTTGCTTAAATGCAGTCTCTGCCTCGCTTGCAGGAGGAGTGATGGTGGTAGTACTTTGACCTGCACACATATCACTAGGTTTGTTCTCGGTTACAGTCCAAGAAGCAGGATACTTAAAGCCCAGCCCTAGGCTATTGGACGAGGTATAGGTTTTCCAGCCTGAATAGGGGTCTGGTGTAGTGGTCTTAGCTGGCGTTGTAGAAGATTTTGTAGTTGTGTTGGTTGATACCGAAGGGGTGGTCTTTTTGTTGTGGTTGTTATACACAAACCAGCCTACCACTCCGATTAAGCCCACGATAACTAAAACTAGTACGACTTCTACGACACTAAAGCCTTCTTCATTCTTCCTGATTTTGCCCATCTGAATAATCCTTGTGTTAATGTATTTAACCCTAAATATACACTAAAAACGACCTGTCCGCTACTATTCTTCGGGGTATAACTGCTTCATAA
>CAIUOC010000100.1 GCA_903900685.1 uncultured Candidatus Saccharibacteria bacterium
ATATCATACTATATAGAAGACCATCTATTCTTATAATCGGATTTTTGTACCCTAATGAGCGAATTCTAGATCAATTTTTTTAGCTGCTTTCTCTACCCAATCATGTATCTGTGTCAATTGATGAGATATTACCAGTCTTTCATCTTCAGAAATCTCAATGTCCTTAGATATTTTATCTAATAATCCTAAAACTCGTTGCAGATCATCATTATTTGCTTTTGAAGCAAGTGCTATGTCTATTTTATCAAATCTTTTAGTCATATATTGAAATAATTTTGTGAATTCAACGCCACTCATATTAACAGTATACTCTAAGTCATTCTATGCGGTAAATTAAAAGACAATCTGCTTTTAAAGATTGTCAAAGTACTTATTCCGATATTGGAGTATTAGATTTTTTTATAATATTTTAACTTTTGCCGACCATAATTAAAAATCCAATAAATACTGCTGCAATAGATAGAGCGGATAATATGCTTATGAAGTAGCTAATAAATTTGAAATAACTTGGTGTTTTTTCGTAAGATAATTTTCTATAAAATCTAAAATAGACAAATCCTGTTAAAATAAATATGCCGAAAATAATAAGTAGTATGCCAAGGGCGATACCAAAAGATGTAGGTAGATTCCCTATGCTGAAGCCCCCAATAGAACCCCATATTAGCTTATAACCAGCAAGCAATTCAATAACTGCAATGAAAACCGGTAATAAAAATCTATTCCATTTATCGTAAACCATTAATAATGATTATAACATAGGCACATTAATTCGCCAATGATTATTTTCTTGGCTCAGACTTCAGTCGAAGTTTTGAACACTTGAATACAAATAAGCATGATAATATGTATATATGACTAGTAAAGATAATTATACTAATGTAATTCTTGAAAACATTGAATCTCAGCTAAAAGGTATTGCTGAATCAGTCTCTGGACTAAATGAAAAAGTAAATACTATAGAAGACCGACTTATTAATATAGAAGACAATACAAATTTAATTCCTGCCCAGCAATTAGCAATTAAAGAACAAAATATCCAGATAAATAAGCATGAAGATAGAATTACAGAACTAGAAACTTCCGTAGCATGAATATATCCGCTATTTGTTCTTAATGACCTTAATTAATGACCACCTACATTCATAGAAGGTCAAAAGGCATATGCTTGGCTCGGGCTCCAGTCAGATATAGAACCATATAGTTTGCAAAGTAGAAGTTATTTAAACTTTTTTAAGATGCCTGTTCTAGTGCTGTAATTCGGATGTCTTGCATCCCTAAATCTTTATTAGTCTCAGTAACCGCAATCTTAATGGTTTTAATGTCATCTGCAACATCTTGAAGCTCATCTTTAGTTGCAAGACTGCCAACGGTTTTTTGTATTTGGCCAACTGCTTCCAATACGGCTTTATTCTGGTCGCGAATATCTTCTAACAATATGCTCATATAATTATCGTCACTACTCATAATTTTATTATACTCCAACTTTGCCAGCCCGATAAAATTAAAAGACCACCTACTTTCATAGATGGTCATTGTTATTGTACTTGACTCGGGCATAATCGGACTCTGTGTTCAGTGGGCTATTAACAGTTGTTTATAGAACTGACTTGTTTAAATTGGATATTTACTCCGCCACCGTTGTTATTACTTATTCCATCTGGGTTATATTTACCCTCCCACCAAATGACCGGATTGATATTTGGGTTTGCCCAAACCGATGAAGTACCAACACTATTTGCCCACCATGTATTAATTACCGACTGTGGTGTGTAACCACCAGAAGCATTATGCTGTTCACTTACATTTACAACAACTCCAGAGTGCGAAGCTACTGTAGCATTTGCAGGTGAAATTGCTGCTAGTGTATTGATGCTCCATAATTTACCAAACCCAGTCGCTTGTAGAATCCTACAAGCCTTAACTGTATATGTAACCCCGTAATATCCATTTGTTGCTGTGCCGATATAGCCATAATTCCAGCCCCCAGCATGAGCAGTGCTCTTACTAGCAGTTTTCTTATTTTGATTCTGATAGACGAAGAAGCCTACGCCTCCTATGACTACTACGGCTACTACTAGGAGTAGCATTTCTATGTGGCCAAAGCCTGATGTGTTTGTTTTTAGTTTGTTAGTTCTTTTTATATTCATATACTTCTTTCTATATAGTTTTTATGTTTACTTAGTCAGATTATATATAAATATATATGGAAATTGCAAGGAAATAAAAAAATCCATCTACTCTCATAGATGGTTAATATTATTATGATTAGCTCGGAATCTTATCGGATTTTAATTATCTGGTTTTAACTATATCCTATATTTCAACAGTAAGTTTTACACCAGTAGCTTTAGCAATCTGCAGAATTGCATCTCTAAGTTTGTCTATTTGATGAGACATGAATTTCATCTCATTATGATAATCCCTAACTTGTGCACTCAATTCACCAATCGCACCTCTAATGTCAGTCAATTCATCTTGTACAGTATCGATTTTTTTGTCCATTTCGTTAAAACGTTTTTCGACATATTTGAATAGTTTATTAAATTCATCTTCACTCATATTAATATTATACTCCAAGTCATTCTATGCGAAAAATTAATGACCACCTACTTTCATAGATGGTCAATGTTATTGTGCTTGACTCGGACTAGAGTCAGATTCTAGAACTATTCAGTACTAACGAATCATTAACAGGCTACAATATTGTTTATACCTCTATCGTAACCTGACCAAGGTGATCCAGGGACTATATGTATCGTAGTAGAAGTAATAGTATTAGGAGCAATTATAGTTATATAATCTTTATTCACCACAGACATGTTTATAGTATAACTTGCGATAGTACCTGCGTAGTAAGCAGCTGAAAATGTGTGTTGAGATATAGCACCAGTTGTTCCGTTTCGGTCAGATATATCATAAGCATATGCTGGTGTAGTAGCTGCTTTTGTGATAAACACTTGAACGGAATATATACCACCATAAACAGAACTATATGTTTTACATGCTGAAGTCATTATACCGTAGGATGTTCCAAATGGGGTAGGACTGCCAGCATGTGCTGTGCTCTTACTAGCAGTTTTCTTATTTTGATTCTGATAGAC
>CAIUOC010000101.1 GCA_903900685.1 uncultured Candidatus Saccharibacteria bacterium
CAACTTACAGTGCTACAGCGGGTTCTTGGAATTCAAGTACATATATCTATTCAGCCACAGGAGCAACATCAGTAGTAGGCACAAACGGAGCAACATTCTACATAACAGGTGTACAACTAGAAGTAGGAACAAACGCTACTGGTTATGAATATCGTCAGTACACTACTGAATTACAACTTTGCCAACGCTATTATGAAAATAATTACAACGCTGGTACAGCAGTAGGAACAAGTTTTGGTTCGCAAACAGCATTGTTTCAACAAACAATTTGCACTACAAACGGACAATTAACAGGCTCTATTCCATTTAAAGTATCAAAAAGGACATCGCCAACTATTACTTTTTATAATAGAGATGGAACAATTAACCAATGGTTACAAGGTAAGCAAGGTCAAACTGAAAGCACTTACACTCCTGCTGCTGTAACCAATAACCAATATATGTTTGGTTGGTCAAATTCAGGCATCAATACTGATTCAAATGTGCATTACGGAATGTTTACTGCTTCTGCGGAGTTATAAAAAATGTATAAATTACAACCTAATGATTGGCGTGGCAATCCAGCACAAATGATTTTTGATGTAACAAATAGCTGTTGGATTCCTATTGACCCTGACAACACAGACTACCAAGCCTATTTGCTTTGGTGTGAACAAGGCAATACACCTTTACCAGCGGAGAATACATAAATGGTTACGATAAATGCCAGCACGACAGCTGGGCTTGTAATGACATCAGACTTGAGTGGAACACTATCTTTGCAATCTAATGGTACAACAGTTCTTACTGCATCATCAACAACTGTTACAGCTCCTTCCGTAACAACTAATGGAGTTTCTTTTCCTGCAACTCAAGTTCCTAGTGCGGACGCTAACACATTAGATGATTATGAAGAAGGAACTTGGACACCTAGTGTTGGTGGAACTGCTACATATTCAAGTGCAACAGGACAATATGTAAAGATTGGTAGACTTGTTATTGCTACTTTTGATTTAACTATTAATGTTATTGGAACAGGTAGCACAAATATTATTTCTGGACTTCCTTTTGCTGCTGGTGGAAATTCGCAAGGACAATCAGGTAGCGTTGGTTATTTTGCTAGTTTAGCTACAGCCGTAAATTATATTGCTATGAGGATAGATTTAGGTGCAACTTCTATAGGAACTGCGGCTACAACTGGTTCACAAACAACAAGTACTAATGCAGTAGCTATTTTTGGCAATAGTGCAAGATTAATTGGCACTTTGTCATATCAAATTTCTTAAGGATTAAATTATGGCACTTACAGAAAACACAAGCATTGACCAAATTGAAATTGTAAACGGTTGGAACATTCAAGTTCGTCAAGTTACTGTTATTGAGCGAAATGGAGAATTTGTATCAAAAACATACCATCGCTGGGTATTAACTCCTGATTCAGACATTAGCAACCAAGAACAGAAAGTTCAAAACATTGCTAATGCCGCATGGACTGATGAAGTTAAAGACGCATTTAAAGCGTTTAAATTAAAAGTAGGAGCA
>CAIUOC010000102.1 GCA_903900685.1 uncultured Candidatus Saccharibacteria bacterium
ACTATAAGGTCACGGTTATCCGGAACATCATTAAGTGCATTGGAATCAAAATCTCTATTCGCTGCTCTTTTGAGCGCTAGGTTTTTAGTCCTAAAAGCAACTGTTTTATTGTCTAAGATATCTGAAACTTCTCTGATTGTTTGACCAAAGTAGTCTAAGTTACGATTTTTCTTTAAAGATTTTACTGCAAATATTTCGTCCATCCAGATAAACTCATCTATATTCATATTTTGCTCTAGCCATGGTCCCATTTCTGGAACTGCTGAATATTTAGAAGTGTATAGCTGCTCATTGTTTGTAATCCAAAATAAAGCGGCTAGAGTAATGCCTAGTTCGTTTCTTTCTATATACCAGCTAGTTTTTTTGGTTTGACCTATTTCATTAAAATTATCTATCAGTTCTTGATTTTCGTAGGCTGGTGAAATAGTTGTGGCACTACATTGAGTGCAGTACATATTTACTTCTAGTGCACTAAATCCACTTTCGCATCTTACTTTTGTCCCAACGCATTTTGACCTTTCATACCAGGGCTCATCTGCATAGGCTTCTTGATAGGCAGGTATTATCTCTGGATAGTCTTCCTTAATATCCTCTGAATTTATAAATTCTCTCCGTTCCATATTCTCTCCTTTAAATTAGATATATAAAAAATGCCAGCTTAGTGCTGACAATTCTTTTATTTTTTAATATCTAATTAATCGGCACTATCTGGCTGAATATGTATATGATGCTTATTGATTATATCTATAGCTAGGAGATAACCACCATATCCGTTTTTAATCCATTGACTAATTCGAGCAACAGTACGGCTGCTTAATTTTGTTTGCCTAGTTATATCGGTATATTTAACTCCATCGCTAAGTAACCGGGCAGCTTCAAGTCGAGAGCTTATTTCTATAATTTCCTTATTAGTCATTACATCAGACAGAAAGTTTTCTAAATTATTTTTATCACCTATTCGACAAATAACCTCAGCTAATTGCTGAGGGGCGGTTTCCTTCCATATACTGTTCGAAGCTTTATTCATGATAATACTTTACCAAAGTAAAGTATATTTGTCAATCTTTGTAGGTTCTAACTATTTCTAGGCCTGCCCTAAACTCTTCCAGTAGATCACCCATATAGCGCTGTATGGCAAGGCCAGCTATAGAGATTGTCGATTCGTCATAATTCATTTCGTAAATTAGCTGAGAATCTTGATGACCTCTTTGCAAATAAATTTCTCTTTCTTGGGTATATAGTTTCTTATCATCTTGGTTCTGATTCCTAAAAGTTTTTATAGTGTCTCCTAGAATCCAATTAAATTCAGTATCTGGATCTTTGGCATCTGCATACCTTGTCTCTACTGAAAACATTGTATGACCTCTTAATAGGATTGGACTTTGGTATTGAATGTCCTCGAATATCTCATCGATTGTTTCTTTGATGCGGTATTTGTTAACGAATTCTATAGACATGTTTAACCTTTTGTTGTTGAACCCTAGTTTTTAATATAATAACAAAAGATTAAATCTTATCCGAATAAACTGTATAATTATTAATATGTTAGAAGATTTTAGTAACAACCAAAATGAAATAAAAGTTGAAGAAGAAGAAACAAGTGACTTCCCTAAGCTTGAGAATATTGTAAGAAACCTCAACCCGAGTCAAATGGAAGTTGTTAATAATCAGTATGGTACTTATGAAGAATTATCATCAGCTGATCTTTCTTCAGAGCTAAGAGATTCCCTTTCAACCGGCAATGGTTACTTACCTAGAGGCACATATCTTCATGGAACTTCATTAGACAATATAGAGTCAATCGCTAAACATGGAATTGTCAGTGGAGAATTACTAGGCATTCCAGAAGATGGTGAAACTCATTTATGTGCAGACTTTTTTAAAGTTAAGAGCGATATGGCAATCACCGAATATGTAGACTATATTTCCATGCCTGAAGAAGGATTAAGTATTAAGGCACAAACATCAGAATCAAAAAGATTGCCCAGTAGGAATGGACTGAATAATTCTTTAGCAGTAATCCTTGATCCTAGTATTCCAGAGATTGAGCCATTACTTGCTAACGACCCCTATAAAGAAGGTAGTGATGCAATGTTTGATGGCATTGTTGATATGAATAGCTTACCAGTAGATAAGCACTCTGAAAAAGCTCAGTCTAGATTTGCCTCAGTCTTAATAGGCCTGCCTAGTTCAAGTATTGCTGGATTAATACTTGGTTCTGATTTGGCTCAGGATAGTAATGCAATAGACCGAATAAAATCAGCTTTTAATAATAAGATTGCACTATATGATACTACCGGACAGGTAGTATCCTTACCTATTTAAGAATTATTTCTTATTTTTCTTATTCTTAACTTCGCTCATTTCTTTTTCAAGAATAGCGTCATTATCTTTTTTAGCTTCAAATTTCTTTTCATTGTTAATTTCTGATCGTCTGCCTCGAAGAAAAACATATCCAGCAATTAAGATCACTGCAATTAAAAGTATTAGTGATATCCAAGTAGCTGTCAATTCAGCTCGGTGATATGAATATCCAACTGACCAACCGATTAAGGTGAATAAAGTTCCCCAGATAATGCCTCCAAGTGCGTTAGCTGCAAAAAAAGAACTATAAGATAATTCTGAAGCTCCAGCTAGACCTGGCATTACAGCGCGTAAGAAAGCAACGAAACGAGCAAGGAATACAGCTATAGCGCCACGCTTTTGAAGCATTCTAAGACCACTATCGATGTCTGTTTTATGATGTTCGAGTGATTTAATACCAATAAGGCGCTTACCGTATTTTTGACCAACCCAATAACCTGTTGAGTCACCAGCAATAGCCGCAATCACAACTACAGCTATTAATGGTATTAGACTAATGTGTTCACCACTGGCAAGAACACCACCGATTATTACTACGGCTTCTCCAGGAATTATAAAACCTAGGAAAAGTGCAGCTTCAGCAAATACTAGGGCAGCAACTATAAGATAGATAACACTTGATGGTGAATTTAGTAGATGATGGATTATATTTAGTCCAAAAATATTAGCAATAACTAGTGATGTTATCACAACTACTATGCCTACTAGTACAATTAGGCCTTCGCCTCTCCACCAATCTAATTTTTTAGTTTTACTCATGTGCCTGAAGACTCCTTTGTCTAAATTATTTTTATTAATTATTTATAGATTACACTACTGAATAAGCTAATCCTAGTATTACTACTGATTAACCATAAATTGGTCATGTCTGGCATAAAAACTTGTCCATTCTTCTGGACTAAGTTTTTTACCTGATTTACCTATCTCAGCCATCTCAAAAAAGAATTTTTCTCGTGGTGGTCCTGGAGCAAATAAGATTAACATCGAAGCTGGTTCATCTGATTCATTTTTGAAGGCATGTATACCACCCTCTTTAACAAACATGAAATCTCCAGCTGAGGTTTTTGTCCAATTATTACCATCCCAAACATCAACATGTCCAGATAATACGTAGAATGATTCTGAAAAAGTTTTATGGAAATGCGGTGATGGTCCTCCAGCCTTACCTGGCATATCCCATCTAAAAAGTCCAAATCTTTCATCTGTTGAATCACCTTTAGCAATTAAATGAACTACGACACCCCCGTTCATTTTAATAACTGGAGATTGACCATTCAAATTAAGTTTTGCATTCACTACTCCATTTGACCCGGCGTAGCTCATAATTCATCTCCTATTTTTAGTCTATAAACTAATAGTAAGTTTAGATACGAGGAATTACAAGATAAAAACATAGAATAAGCATTATGGTATAATATCGTTGAGATTCTAAAACAAAGGAAATATCATGGAAGAAAATAACTCTAAGGGTTTAACTCCAGAACAAAATGAAGAAGCAATTCGTTTAAGATCTGAACATAAAAATGCTGCTCAGGAATTATCTTACGCTGTATTTGATAAGGCTAGAGACTTATCCCGTAATCCAGACCTACCAACTGCCGACCTTGATCAAAGCATAGCTTCAGCTCAGATAGCCTATGATGATAACTTAGAAGCATCAACAAAACATTTGGATGATCATTTGCCTGGATATATAGAGCAAGCAAAAATCGATGCTGAGGCCGATGGTGTTGATATTGTTTCTTCCGACGAACCCAATAATACCTCTGATACTAACTCAGATAAATATATAGATGACATATTATTTTTTAGAAATTTGTAAATCATGTGGGTTAATCGATAGTACCTATCAATTACAAAATGGGAAGCATCTAAAATGTCCACATATTGACTTTGATATAGACAAACAAAAAATAGAACAATGTAATGAAATGTTATTCTGCTGTTCCATTCCTACTGAAAAAAAGACGCGCGACCAGCATCGACATTTTTGGTGGTGTGTAAACTTTATAAACGAATACCCAGATAAAAACGCAGTTTCAACAAAAATAGCTATAAATCAGTTAAACAATATCTTGACAAATAGCTCGATATCAATTGATAATACAAACATACAAATACACAAATATTTCGAAAATGATAGAAAAAGCGAAAAACAAAATAAATTGATGAGTGCTCGTGTTGACCAATCACTAATTGACGATGAATTGAGATCGTTGGACGGATACAATTATTAATGAAAATCATGGCGTGGTTATTATTCATTGATTTTCAGTCAATGAAGTTTTGGGGATTTTTTTCATTGCCCGATCTCATTCTTCTCTTCTTGCTTTTCTTCTCTGTCTGCT
>CAIUOC010000103.1 GCA_903900685.1 uncultured Candidatus Saccharibacteria bacterium
AGGGGATCAATCAATGCTTAGTAGTGTAACTGGTAAAAATCAAGGCATATTAATTGCAGTTGCTGTAGTATTTTTAATAGATTTAGTTCTAAAAGGATTTGCTCTATGGAGAGCTAGTCGAAACAAGCATCGTGTTTGGTTCATTATTCTGCTAGTTGTTGAATCAGCTGGGCTTCTACCATTAATTTACTTACTATGGTTCACAAAAGACTGGGAAAAAGAAGACTAATTAAAAAGCATAGCCGATGTTATATAAAATAAAGAAAATAGTACATAAACTAATTATCAGTTAGTTTTCAATATTAAACGTTATAATTAATATATATGAGAATACTGGTCGTTGAAGATGACATCAAAATAGCGAGCTCTATAAAAAAGGGACTTGAACTTTCAGGTTATGCTGCAGATATGGTTCATGAATCAGAAAGCGCATTATCATATGGCATTGACCCAGATTATGACCTTATAATTATGGACCGCATGTTACCGGGTGGCATGGATGGAGTTGAAATCATAAAACAACTCAGAGAAAGTGATGTCCATATACCAATTATCATGTTGACTGCCAAAGGAAGTGTCAATGATAGGGTCGAAGGGCTTAATACTGGTGCCGATGACTATCTAGTAAAGCCTTTTGCGTTCGAAGAGCTTCTAGCCCGCATTAAAGCACTTCTGAGGCGTCCAAAAAAAGAAATCGGAATTGTGCTCAAAGTGGGAACTCTCGAGCTTAATCCAGCATCATATGACGTTAAAAGATCAGGTAAGCCAATAGTTCTCGCCGCTAAGGAATTTTCATTGCTTGAATATATGATGAGACACCCAAACCAAGTCCTAACTAAAGATGCATTAATTACTCACGTATGGGATGGAGATGCCGACATTCTTCCAAATACGGTTGAAGTCTACATTGGATACCTTAGAAATAAAATCGACAAGCCATTCAAGGGTGAAGAGGATATAATTAAAACAGTAAGAGGATTCGGCTACAAGCTAAGCAGTAAATAATGTTTCAATCAGCAATACTTAAACTAACCTTATGGTATATGGCGACAATAATTGGCCTATGTTTTTTATTTAGTTTAGTACTCTATCATGTTAGTTCTAGAGAAATTACTGCAGGACTCAATAATCAAGTTAGGAAATTAGAAGTAAATTTTTCTGGCACATTCTTAAAACATCATTCGTCAATCATTGCCACGAACACTGACAAGGAAATAGATGCTAGATCTCATCATTTATTAATTGATCTAATTTACTTTAACCTTATTGCAGATATTATCGCTGGCTTCGGCAGTTATGCTCTGGCTAGGCGAACACTTAAACCACTCGAAGAAGCCCATGAACAACAGGTCAGGTTCACAAGTGACGTTTCACATGAGCTTCGAACTCCCTTGAGTGCCTTGAGAACAGAATCGGAAGTCAGCTTACTAGATCCGACACTTTCTAACGAAGACCTTAAAGATCAAATAAGGAGTAATCTTGATGAAGTTTCAAAAATGGAGAAACTTATAAATAATCTTCTTAGAATTTCAAAACTAGAAACCCAAGACCTGCAAAAATCATTCGTAAAAGTTAATCTTGAAAATGTAATAACTGCGGCTAAAGTGGATAATCAAAAACTAGCAAAGAAAAAAAATATAACCCTTAGCGTTTCTTCAAGACTGGTATCGACCAACGGTAATGAGGATAATTTAATTCAGGCCGTATCAATCCTACTAGATAATGCCATCAAGTACTCTAAAGAAAATAGCGACATAGAATTGATACTAAAAAAACGTAAATACAGCGCAGTAATTCAAGTAAAAGATAATGGAATCGGTATAGCATCAAAAGATATGCCACATATTTTCGATAGATTTTATAGAGCTGAACAGAGTAGATCTAGAGACCACAAGGATGATACTGGCTATGGACTAGGCTTGCCACTCGCTAAGTTCCTAATTGAATTACACAAAGGAACAGTTCATGTTGCAAGCTCATTAGATAAGGGAACTACTGTAACAATAGCTTTGCCGCTATCCAAAAATTAAACTAGAATTTTTCACGTATATGGGAGAAGCTATAGTCCCATTCTGCATCAGTCTTTTTGTGAGGATTAAAGATATTGTTTTCATCAAAAATTTCCTTAACATCTTTTAAGTACTTATAGACAGTTGCACCATACATTTCCTTAAGCCATGGACCGCGTACTAAACCATCATTATGCTCACCGCTAAGGCTACCATTGTATTTTAGTACTAGATTATCGACTTCCTTCATGGCTGGAAGTAATTTTGCACGTTCCTTAGGATCTTCAATTTTCATGAGTGGTATGATATGGAAATTCCCATCGCCCATATGTCCAGCAATTGTAGCAAATAATTTATACTTAGTAATAATAGCTCTAATTTGTGGCAAAAATTCAGATAAGTATTCAGGATTAACAACAAAGTCATCTATAAATGGGGCAGTATGCTTGTCCTTAATCTTACTCCTTAGAAGACTAAAGCTCTGTCTACGCATAACCCAGAATTTCTCACTCTTTAGTTCAGTTGGATCTTCTTCAAAACCATTAATCTCATACCTTGCTCGGTGCTTTTTCAGTTCAGAATGTAGCCCAACAATCTTTTCTCTAACTTCTTTTTCGGTTTGGCCATTAAACTCAACCATAAGTATGAGTTTCGGTATGCCCCGGAGTAATTGCAACCCATCAGGAATAAGACCAATTAATAGGTTTATGAACTTTTTAACTCCGAGCATTTTTAGAAAACTCGGCATAAATCTAATAGATAGTTTTAGGGTTTCATCATCAAAGCTCTCAAAAGTTGCAGGCTTGGACTCTAAGACTTTTGGAATAATTTCACCAAGATCATCTATGTTTTTAAGGAAAAGTACAAGCAGACCAGAATGTGGCTTGACGGGAACTAGCTCAAACTTAATATCTGTAACAAAACCAAGAGTGCCTTGAGAGCCGACAATTAATTTACAAAGATCAAATATACCTGTTTCTCGGTCCCACACATCCCATAGGTTATAACCCATGGAATTTTTACTTACTTTAGGCTTAGCAGCTTTAATTGCATCATAGTGTTTTTCGCATAAATCAAACGTTTTCCGATAGATTTGACCTTCGAAATCTTTTTGAGCCATCTTTTTAACGAGTTGTAGCTTATTTAATGGCTTAACAATATATTCCTTGCCGTCTGCAAAAACCACTTTAAGTTCTTTGACAAAATTTTCAGTCTTACCATACTCTAAGGATTTTTCACCACCGGCATTATTGGCAACCATACCGCCAATAGTACAAAGATCACGCGATGCAGAATAGCTAGGCAGTATAGCTCCATGCTTTTTTGTCTCAATGTCAAAATCTTTATAATATACGCCAGGTTGAGCATGGGCAGTCTTACTCGATACATCTTCAATCTTATTAAAGTATTTAGTAAAATCGACTATTATTGAATCGTTAACAGCTCCACCAGACATGCATGTTCCTGCACTACGGGCAGTTACAGATAAATCGTGAATTTTATGCTTATTATCGGCGACTAATTTAATTAGCTTTTGTACATCAATAGAGTCTTTAGGAGATACTACTAACTTAGGTTTTATTTCAAATAAGCTAGCATCATGAGAATAAAATTCTAAAGAATTTTCTGAGCTGTCTAAGTCACCACTAAATCCAGAGCCATTAATTAGGTTTTTAAATTCATCCATTATATTTATAATATCAGATTCAAATAATATACTTAAGCACTTTTTAAAAATATTTTGTATAATGGTTAAATGGAACAAAACATAAGACAAAAAATTGTAATAGTTGGTGGTGGTTTTGGTGGTGTCAAAGCAGCTCAGATACTCAGTAAAAACCAGTCATTTGACGTTACATTAATTAGTGACAAACCAGACTTTAGATATTATCCAAGACTATACCATACAGCAACTGGAGGTAGCTCAAATGAATCTTCAATTTTACTAACAGAGTTAATGGCCGGGTTTCCAGTAAAAATTATTAAGGCAGAAGTTACAACTATTGATAAGCAAAATAAGACAGTTAAAACTGATCATGATGTAGTAGTTCATTACGACAAAATAATACTTGCACTTGGTGTTGTTACAAATTATTTTGGTATTCCAGGTCTCGACCAATTCTCCTACGGAATTAAGTCTAATGAACAAGCAGAGAAACTAAAAGTTCATTTACATCGGACTTTGATTGAAGATAAAAAGCCTGATCATCATTACATAGTCATTGGCGCTGGACCAACTGGTATTGAGCTAGCTGGACAGTTAAGTTTCTACCTTAGAAATATTTTAACCAAGCATAAGATTAAAAATCATAAACTCAATATAGATTTAATTGAAGCTGCGCCTAGATTATTGCCATCAATGCCAGCTGAGACGTCAAGTGCAGTTTTTAAAAGGTTAGCAAAAATCGGTGTTAAATTGCTAGTTAATCATGCAGTTCAAGCCGAAAACATAGATTATTTAACAGTTAGTGGCAAACAAATAAAAAGCCACACTGTAGTATGGACAGCTGGAGTAACAAATAACCCATTTTATGAGAAAAATAAGTTTAATCTCAATGAAAGAGGTAAGGTTGTTGTAGATGAATACTTTATGGCTGAGGAGAACATCTATGTTATCGGAGATAACGCCGCCTCAACTTATTCAGGAATGGCTCAAACTGCACTTTCAAATGCTATTTTAGTATCTAAGAATTTTATTCGAGCTACTAACAATAAACCACTAATTAAAGATATCCCTAAAAAACCAATTTCAGTTATACCGGCTGGTAAAAATTGGGCAGCTGTTGTTTGGGGTAAACTGAAGATCAATGGATATTTAGGTTGGATACTACGCGAAATGGCAGACCTTATAGCTTTTCACGATTTAGAGCCTTGGTGGAAAGCTGGTGCACAATGGTCAACAGAATTTCAAGAAGAGCATAAATGTTCGATTTGTGATTGATAAAATACAGAGTTTTTAATTTGTTTGTTAAGATGTAAGTATGACTGAATTTGAAAAAGCATATAAAAATCTTAATAGTTCTCAAAGGAAGGCAGTAGACCATATTGATGGCCCTATGTTAGTGGTTGCTGGGCCTGGAACCGGAAAAACTCAGCTTCTATCAACTCGCGTGGCGAATATACTTCAAAAAACAGATACTGATGCAAGTCAAATATTATGTCTTACTTTCACTGAAGCTGGAGCTTCAAATATGCGCAATCGATTAAATAATATGATTGGCAAAGAATCATATAATGTAAACATTAATACCTACCATGGATTTGGTAACGAACTTATCCACGGATATTATGAATATTTTCCAGACTTTCGAGTTACAAGACCAGCTGAGCAATTAATATTGGATAAAATATTGAGACATATTCAATCAGAATTGCCTTATGGTAATCCAATCAAATCTGATACATTCATACAGTCAATTAAACAATTAATATCTAACGCTAAAAGGGAATTCATATCTCCCGAGGACTTACAAAATAAAGCATCATCCAATTTAGAATATTTAAATCAGCTTAATAAATTAGCGGAAAAATGTTTTTTAAATTTTGATAGAATGAGCAATAAAACAGTTATTTTGTTCAGCAATTTCTTAGAGCAAATATTAAAAGTAAAGACCGATAATATAGAATTAAGCCATATGATTATTGCTGAACTTAGTGAAGTTTTAGAAGATTTTGAAATAAATAAGTCAACTAAAAATTTGACTATATGGAAAGATAGATGGCTTGAAAAGGATAGCTCTAATAGACTAGTCTTAAAAGGTATTAATCAAAATCAGAAAATAGCTGCTTTATCGGGTGTTTATATGTCTTACGAGAACAAACTCCATGAACAGGGTATATATGACTACGATGATATGATAGGTTTGACATTAAATGCTCTTAAAAATAATGATGAATTCAGATATAACGTTCAAGAGAAATATCAATATATTATGCTTGATGAATTTCAAGATACAAATGGAGCTCAATTTAAGCTAGTTGAACTTTTAACAAATAATGTTATCTTCGAGAAACGTCCAAATATTATGGCAGTTGGTGATGACGATCAGGCAATATACTCATTCCAAGGAGCTAACTACTCACATATGGCTAATTTTATTAAGTTATATAATGATGTATTAATAATAAACCTAAAAGATAACTATAGATCATCTCCAGATATTTTAAATCTTGCAGATAATATAGGTAGTCAAATTAAAGAAAGACTTATAAGCAATCAGCATGGCAATAAAAGTCTAATCGCTCACAAGACATCAAATTCAAAATCTGTAGTTAAAAGAGTTCAATTTCAATCTGACATATCTCAGTATAGTTTCATAGCTAAAAAGATTAAACAATTAATCGATAGTGGTCTTCCTGCTAAAGAAATTTCTATTATTGGGCGCAAGCATAAAAATCTAATGTCCATTGTGCCTTATCTACATAAGCAGGGAATAAAAATGAGATATGACAAAAGAGATAATATTCTAGACGATAGCCATATAAAAATATTAGTTTCAATGTCTAAATTAATTTTAGCTCTAAAGCACAATAAAAATTCTGAACTTGACGAACTTTGGCCTGAAGTTTTATCGGCTGACTTCTTCGAGATACCAACTTCAACTATCTGGCAATTTTCCTGGGCATGCCACGATAATCGTAAGCCATGGCGAGATGAATTATTTGAAAACCCCAAGACTAAACTTATATGTATATTTTTTTATCGTTTAGCTTTAATTTCAGAGAATGAGACATTAGAAACTATTATGGATTATCTAATTGGCATTTCAGAACTTGATTTACATGAAGAAGATAATCTTAAAATGACTTCAAAGTTTTATGAATATTATTTCTCTGAAGAATCACAAGCTAAGTCTCCGATTACATTTTGGGAACTCCTGCAAAATTTAACCGTACTTAGGCAACACCTAAGGGACTACAGCGCGAACACTGAGGATGGTCTTAAATTAGAAAATTTCATAGACTTCATCGACGATAATATAAAATCCGACATTCGGATAACAAATAATAGCCCTATAATAGAATCAGACGATGCTGTGTTTGTCTCTACAGCCCATAGTGTAAAAGGATTGGAATTTGAATGCGTATTCGTTCTAGACGTCTTAGAAACAGTCTGGGGAAGTAAATCTAAAGATGCTTCCAATAAGATCACCTCACCACCATCACTAGAATCATTACAGTCCATAGGAACAAACGATGACGAAAGAATAAGATTATTTTATGTTGCTATAACCAGATCCAAAAATATACTCTACTTAACAGATTATCAAAGAACTAATTCAAATAAATCAACTATGGGTCTTAAATACCTTTCAGAGTCAGATGATATAGATGGAAAATTAATTAGTCCTTATTTACCAGAGTCAGCTCAACTAGTAACTATAGACACCATTACCGTGCCAACAATAAACCAAATTATTAGCTCTTGGCAGACAAAACATATTGAATCTACCAAAAATATTAAAATGAAAGATCTATTAATAGATAGACTAAATAATTTCAAATTAAGCCCAACTAATTTAAATAAATTTATAAATGTAGAAAGGGAAGGACCAAGAGCATTTTTCATGGACAGCCTTTTACGTTTTCCAAAAGCTAAATCACCAATTGCTGAATATGGAACCTCAATTCATACATCTCTTGAATGGCTATATAAGCAAGCAGATATCAATAATCAGCTACCAAATTTAGAAAGTTTAATCAAAGTTTTTGAAGCAAATTTAGCATCAAAAGATATTTCAAAGGCTGAAAAGAAACTGCTTAGCGATAGAGGGCAGGAAAATCTCAAAATATATCTAAATCAAGTTAAATTAGATCCAACTAAAATGAGTCTTGCTGAAATTCCTTTTGTGAACGAAAATGTTTTCGTTGGTGATGCCCACCTAACTGGAAATATAGATAAACTTATTGTTGATCCTAAGACTAAACATATTACAATTGTCGACTATAAGACTGGAAAAAGTCATAATAAATGGACTAGTGAAGTTAAGATGCATAATTACGAACAACAGCTATATTTCTATAAAATTCTACTCGAAAATTCTAGATCATTTAATAAATATAAAGTAGTTGATGCTTACTTAGAGTTTGTTGAACCTGATCAAGCCGGTAAGATTAATCAACTACATATTAAGTTTGATCCAGAAAAACAAGAGATGACTAGAAAATTAGTAGAAGCTATTTACAAAAAAATTATTGAGCTAGATTTTACTGACATTAGCCATTACCCAAAGACTCTTGCAGGTATTAAAAGATTTGAACAAGACTTAATTAAAGGAAAATAAAAAGAACACCTCTAAAAAATTTAGAAGGTGTTCTTTTGTTTTAGAGTTTTATCTTATTTTTTCTTCTTAGTGTTAGTGTTAGTCTTACCCCTTACACTAGAAACTTTTGCTACTACTTTAGCAACACTAGTTTTTTTAGAAGTGTAGAGTAAGCTATATAAATTGATTGCAATTACACCACCAACAACTGGGCCTAATACATATACGTTCCAAGAGAATGAATTAATACCTAGGGCAACAGCTGGGTTGATTAGTGCATTACCAGCAGCTGGTGAAGCAACGATTATACCTAGTGTATAAGCGATACCACCAATTACTGCAGAAGTAGCACCAACATAAGCTTTTCTATAAACAGATGCTGCAATGACTAAGACGAAAATAAATGTTCCTATAGCTTCAGCCAAAAGGACTCTTGTTGAGTAGTGACCAGCAATATTAGGTAGTTTATTGTTGAATAAGTAGCCATAAAGCATGAATGCAAGATATGCTCCAGCAAATTGCATAGCTATATTAAGCGCAGTTTCTAGAGTTTTTATTTTTTTAACTGTCCAAAGAGCTAAAGACAAGGCTGGATTGAATTGTGGAATCCAAGTTACGCCTGCTTCTTCTTCCTCAAAATTTGCAAAGAAGATAAGACCTGCATAAGCAAGACCTACACCTAATGCTATAAAGTAAGGAATACCTATAGGTGAATTCTTAATAGATAATACTACTAGCGTTAGTAGAGCTGTACCGATAAATTCAGTCACAAGCATAGCATACATTTTTTTCTTCATTTATTAACCCTCCAGGAACATTTAATTTATTAGAAAAATAGTAACATGATGTTTGAGCTGTGTAAAGTAGTTATACACAACTACAAGGTTAATCAGGCTATACTTCTTCTGGCATTCGTGCCATTAGACGTATACTACCATCTGTAAGAGTCATAGCCGCTGAAATAGATAAAGCAACTGAAGCCGCTATAAATCTTTGACGATCATTTTCTTTTTCATAACTTTCGTTTGCCGTATCAACAATGTTCCATAGATCAAGATTGAATGCTTTTGAGTTGTTGTCAGTCTTAATATCAAATTCATCGGTGTGTAATGTAGTCCCTATTTCATTGTTGATTACAATAAAGCTAGTATTGGCATTATTTTCAGTTTTTGGAACACCATCCTTATTAGATTTTTCAACAATTTCTAACATTGCTTTTTTTCTAGGTAAATAGATTTCTTTCTTAGAAGCAATTATTTTAGCATCCTCAAAAACTTCATTATTGGCTTTCTTGTAGCCATCATCATCACCAAAAGAAGCATCTAATAACTCTTGAGTCAAAGCCTTAGCCGTCTTAGATCTATCTTCATCAAGGAATATATCTAGTATATCTTCTGCACCGTCAACCGCACCACAACCTGTTTGATCTTCTGATGGATTTTCACCTTGATGATTACCGACAGAGTATCCTAATTTTTTAGTAACTTCAGCTTCGAATTCAAAATCATCCTCAAAGGCATTTTTATTTATCATAGTGCCTCGACCAACTTCAGTAATACCTCGGGCAATTGCAAAGCCTACATTACCGCCAGGGAATTGTGGACCTAATGGTCTTTCAAAATCTGATGCATTATTACTATCATAGCCAGCAACTGAACCAGCATGAATACATCTTATTGGAGCACCTGGTTTTGTTTCAATATATGATTCAGATAATATTTCAGCAGCTTGATCAAGTTCCTGCGCACTAATCTTAGACTCTCTGTGAGTTTCTGTTAAGGAAATAGAACCACGCCAAATATCCTTACTAGATGGATTTTTTACAATTTCGGCAATACTCCCCAAATTAACAATATCTGCACTCATATATGATATTTCTCCTAATCTATCCTTAATATCTTTTAATGCATCACTCTCAACTGTTGTTATTAATTCAGGCTCAACTGAATCAATAGTAGTGGTTTTAAGTTCTCCCGAGGTCATAATGTTATGCTTCCTTCTTAGATTTATAAAAACAAGTCTATATACTACCCCTATAAAGATTAAAATGCAAAGTTTTTTAGACTAACCTTATATAATGTGTAGTGAGATATATCAC
>CAIUOC010000104.1 GCA_903900685.1 uncultured Candidatus Saccharibacteria bacterium
TAGAAAAAACAAATCTTGTTTATACTGACTATAGTAATTATAAACCTGAAGAAATACCTGTTATTCTAAGAAATAAAATGATGGATGTAGCATGCAAATTAACAGATATCGCTTTATATAGATTAGACGAATATAAAAATTCTATCAGATCATCAAATGAAAATATAAAAGATACTTTAGCTAGTTTTAAATTGATTATAGATTTATTCAATATTGAAATAAATAATTATTCTGATTCTGAAATAAAAGATAAATCTATTGAAGAGCTTTTAGAATCAAAAAGTATCGTTGATTTACATTTAGAAAGTTTAGGTGATGAAAAACGATAAACTAAAAGATCCTTTTTATGTAAAAGAACTTTCAGAAAGGTTAGATTTCTTAATATCAGTTAAATCAGCTAAAAATTCTCTCTATGAATTTTTAAAACAAGCTTGGCCTATTATAGAGGGTAATACACCTTTTATGGATAATTGGCATTTAGAAGTTGTAGCCCAACATTTAGAGGCTTGTTATAGAAGAGAAATTAAAAGACTGATAATAAATGTACCTCCTCGTAGCGGTAAAACTACTTTGATATCAATAGCTTTTCCTGCTTGGATTTGGTTGCAAAATCAAGAAGAAAAATTTGTCTATGCGAGTTATGCTAATTCGTTAAGTTTAGATCACTCAAGAAAGTGTAGAATGTTAATTGAGTCGAATTGGTATCAATCTATTTCAAACGGCAAAATTAAGTTTGTTAAAGATCAAAATGCTAAGGGTTATTTTCAAAATATAAATGGTGGTTATCGTATGGCTACTTCCGTTGAATCTAGAGGTGCTACTGGAAAAGGAGGCAGTTTTTTAGTTTGTGATGACCCCAATTCAGCAGGTGATTCTGAACTACAATTCAACAATGTAAATAAATGGTTATCTCAAGAATGGACTACTAGACTTAATAATCCCAAAGAAGATGTGATGATTGTCGTGCAACAACGATTAAATGCGTTAGATATGACTGGGTATATACTCAAAAATGATACTCAAGAAGAATGGATGTGTTTAGTGTTGCCTAATGAGTATGAAATTAAAGAAAGAAGTAATACTATTCTTAATGGTAAAATTTGGCAAGACCCTAGAACTAAAGAAGGTGAATTGTTATCACCATTAAGGATAGGCGAGATTGAAACTAAAAAATATCAAAGAGAATTGGGTTCTTATGGTTATGCTGGTCAGTTTCAACAACGACCAAGTCCAATAGGTGGCGGTCATATTAAGAAAGAATGGTTTAAAAAATGGATTATGCCTAATCAACCCAAGTTTGATTTTATTATACAAAGCTGGGATACGGCTTTTTCAGATAAAGCAGATGCTGCTTACTCGGCTTGTACTACTTGGGGTGTATGGAAAAGTAGTGAAGATAACGAGAGACAGGATATAATGTTATTATCTATGTGGCGAGGGAGAGTAGGCTATCCTGAACTTAGAGTTAGGGCGCAACGTTTGACCAAAGATTACAAAGACACAGGAATAAATAAACCTGTATATAACACTATAGGCAAAGTTGATGTTTGTTTAATAGAAGCCAAGGCGACTGGTGATCCTTTAATTAGAGATTTACGAGCCGCAGGTGTACCA
>CAIUOC010000105.1 GCA_903900685.1 uncultured Candidatus Saccharibacteria bacterium
GATATGATGGTCTAGGAAAAAATATTACATATGATCTTATAGTTTCTCATCCCCCTACGCATAGAGGTAGGCAAATAGTTGAAGACATGATAAGTGAAAGCTATAACCATTTAGATAAAGGCGGTAGCCTTTATCTAGTTGTCGAAGCTAGACTAAAATCTTGGGTAGCTAGATCATTAAAGCAAAATTTTGCAGAATATAAACTCGTGAAGCGAACATCTAAGCATGTAGTTTTAAGGGCCAAAAAATAGCGGTTCGGTTAATCTATTTTAGTCTTATAACATGATAAATAATTAAGTAAATGCTATACTAGTACTTTAGTTATGAATACACCAGTATTTAAAAAAGATTTTTTTATCAATAATAGAGCGAAACTTAGAGAGTTATTTCTCGGTACAGCTCCAATTATCATTACAGCCAATGGACTTTTGCAAAAGAATGGTGGCGAGTCATTAGGGTTTGCTCAAGATAGTAATTTTTGGTACTTAACCGGCATTGATCATCCAGATATAATTTTGGTAATTGATAAACAAAAAGAGTATTTAATATTGCCTGAGCATTCAGATATTCATGATTATTTCGACGGAGAACTTGTAAGTGATGAGCTTACTGAAATATCTGGTATTGAACTATGTTATTCAGAGCTTGAAGGCTGGAAGCAACTAAAATCAAAACTCAAAAAAACTAAACATGTTGCCACCTTAGCTCCACCACCAAGCTTCATTAAGAGCTACGGTATGTATACTAATCCGAGTCGTAAAAACCTTATTAAAAAAATAAAGGTTATTAATCCAGATATTGAATTACTTGATCTAAGAGCACATCTTATGAATATGAGAGTAGTTAAAACTGATGAAGAAATACAAGCAATTAAGTCAGCAATAGATATAACTGTAAATACCCTAAAGCCAATCATGAAGCCTAATAAATTAGATAAATACTCTTTTGAGTATGAGATAGAAGCTGATATAAGTTCTGGTATTAGATCAAGGGGTGCTTTTGGACATGCCTTTGATCCAATAGTTGGCTCAGGTCTTAACTCAACAATCATTCATTCGACGACTAACAATTCTGTAATTTCCAAAAATTTACCAATTGTAATTGATGTTGGTGCAAGATTTAATAATTACTGCGCCGATATTACAAGAACAGTTGTTCCGGGAAAAGTTTCAGCACGTATAAGATTAGTCTATGAAGCTGTCGTCGCAGCTCAAGAACATGCACTTTCAATGCTTAAACCAGGACTCATTTTATCCGAATATGAGCTAGAAATGGAACATTATATTGGCGAAAAGTTAAGAGAGCTGGGTCTTATAAAAATTATCGATAAAGCTAATGTTAGAAAATATTTTCCTCATTTAGTTAGTCATTATTTAGGGATTGATGTACACGACGTTGGGGATTATTCTATGCCATTAGTGAAAAATATGGTTATAACCTGCGAACCTGGAATTTACATACCAGAAGAATCTATAGGGGTTAGACTAGAAGATGATGTCCTTATTACTGATGATGGTAACATAGTTCTTAGTGAGCGCTTGCCGAGAGGTTTATAAGTGGCATACAATAAAAAGGTTATGAATGCTTTTAATCTGACATTAATTAGGTTTTTCCTTAGGTGGGTTGTCTGCAGTCTTGGAATATGGATAGCTGTTGGATTGCTTGGAACAGATAAAATTAGCTATGGCTCAAAACTATCAACAATATTAATTGCAGGATTTGTTATAGCACTTGTCAATGTATTCGTAAAGCCACTAGTCGTAATATTATCGTTACCTGCAATTCTATTATCTTTAGGGTTATTCATGATTATAGTAAATGGATTAATGGTTTTTATAGCTAGTAAGCTATATACCCCATTACATGTAACTAGTTTTTGGGTTGCAATACTTGCTGGTATGATAATTGGCTTGGTAAACTATCTTGTAACAGCTATAATTGAGGAACGATGAGTATATTTAATTACATTACAATTGTTTCTATGGCCATCATGTCAGTTCTTATATTGATTCAAACTAGAGGGGCTTCACTTGGAGCTGGACTAGGCGGTGGTGGCGAGGTCAATACAATGAGACGTGGTACAGATAAATCCATACATCAATTGACTATTATTATGGCATTTCTTTTTGCAGCTTCTCTCATACTTGGCATAGCCGTCTAATATTTAGGGGCATTTATGATTTCTAATAAATTTAAAAAAGTATTTAAAAAAAGATACTCTAAACGTTTGATACAATTTGAGCAGATTAGTGATAAGACTAGCGATAATTTTGAAAAAAACTTTGTAAAAAGATTACACCGTCTTGAGACTGTAGGTCGATTTACTGTTGTATGGATTCTTGGTATTGGAATTCTAATTTTTGCCGTCATTACCCAAACCTTAAATCTATCTAATTATTTTCAAACCCTAAAGCCAGTCCCAGGCGGAAGTTTTAGTGAAGGAATATTAGGTAATTATACGAATGCAAATCCAATCTATGCTAAAACTAATGTTGATCACGCCGTATCTAGTTTGGTTTTTTCTGGATTATTAAAATATAATTCTGAAAATAAATTAGTTGGAGACTTAGCATCGGCATATACCGTAGATAGTTCAGGTCTAAATTATACTTTTTCGATAAGACCTAATTTAACCTGGCAAGATGGTGAACCTTTAACGTCAGATGATGTGGCATTTACTTTTAATTTAATTAAAAATCCTAACACGGGATCGCCACTGTTTGCTTCATGGCAAGGAATCTCAGTATCCACCCCAAATCCTTTAACTATTGTATTTACATTGCCGAATCCATTAAGCTCTTTTGTTTATTCATTAACAACCGGAATCATTCCTAGTCATATACTTAAGAATATTCAGCCAGGAACAATGAGAACTATTAATTTCAACACCATAAGCGCAGTTGGCGCTGGTCCTTTCTCTCTAACTGCTGTAAAAGTTAAGGGAGATACTCCACAAACAAGGAAGGAGATTATTCAACTTTCTCCATTCGCAAAATATTGGCAGGGAAAACCAAAGCTCTCGAGTTTTGCTATTTCTGCATATAACGATCAAGACAATATGATTAATAGCTTTAAAAATAGATCACTTGATGCGATGTCAGGATTAACAACTGTTCCTAATGGAATAAACAAATCAGCTGTTCAGTATACATTTCCTTTAACTGCAGCTGAAATGGTATTTCTAAAAACTACTTCTTCACCACTCAAGGACTTGAATGTAAGAAAAGCTTTAGTTATGGCTACAAATCAGACTGAGATAATCAATAGCCTTAATTATACGTCTATAGCAGTCGATGAGCCACTTTTAAAAAACCAAATAGCCTATGATCCTAAGTATGCTCAAGCTCAATTTAACCCTATTAAAGCCTCAGAAATTCTAACCTCAAATGGTTGGATTATTGGAAAAGGCAACATTAGGTATAAGAATGGCCAACCCTTAAATATTAGTTTAACTGCGTCAAATTCCAAAGAAGCAACTGTTGATGCTCAACTACTTAAGAAACAGTGGCAGGCAGTTGGAGCTAGTGTTAATCTTCACCTTTTAAATGATAGTGATTTACAATATGCTTTAAGTTATCATAATTACGATGCAATCCTTTATGGCATATCAATCGGTGCTGATCCTGACGTTTATGCCTACTGGGATAGTTCTCAAGTTGATCCTCGATCACCATTTAGATTAAATTTATCTGAATATTCATCATCGACAGCTGACAATGCCTTGGAACAGGGCAGAACTAGATTAGATTTAAATCTTAGGGTAATTAAATATCAGCCATTTTTACAAGCCTTTCAAGCTGATGCTCCGGCCATTGGTCTTTACCAACCAAGATACCTCTACATTTCTAGTATTAATATTTTTGGCTTAAAGCCTCATGAAATTAATAATTCAACAGATAGATATAGCAATGTTGTGAATTGGGAAATAAGGCAAGATAAATTCACTAATAAGAATTAATTGTTAATCATTTAGTATAAAATATAAACAGATATTTGGGGATATGGCGGAATTGGTAGACGCGCTAGCTTCAGAAGCTAGTAAACTTATGTTTGTGGAGGTTCAAGTCCTCTTATCCCCACCATTACTTTATTAAATATTTACATTTACTATTATCTAGCTTATGCTTTGTTTATGAATAGAATTAAAAACAATGAATCAGGGTTTAGTGTAGTAGAGATAGTAATGGTAATAGTTATAGTTGGTCTTATAGGAGCTGTAGGATACTTGGTATATAAGAATCAGCAAAAGACAACAAAGACAGTAGTAGTAACTAAGGTGGTTAAGGCTCCAGCTAGCTCTTCAAGCCCTAGCTCAACAGCTTCAAATCCTTATGCTGGGTGGAAAACATACACTTTGAAATATGAAAAACTCACATTTAAATATCCTAGTGACTGGACCTTATCGGAATATTTAAGTTCAACAAATGCATCAGGCTCGTCGCAGAATACAGATAAAGTTGACTTATCAGCGCCTGGAGTTACTAAAGGAAATAGCACTTTATCTATAGAAGATGGCGCAAATGAAAACAACATTCCATTATCAACATCAAGCCTTTTATATGCGAATCCCGTAAATGTTAAATTTATTGGAAACAATAATTATCTTTTATTTGCAAAGGCAATGCATCCAGGTTTAGACCCTAATAGTTTAGGTTGCTCAGTTCTTGTTTCTACATTACCTATATCATCTAGCGATAATGCAAAGCTACCTGTAGCCAAAAATGCAATAGATAACAACGGAAATAATAATTTATACATTTTAGCTTGTGAAACCCCAGGTCAAACTTTTACAACAACAACCGTAGATCAAGCAATAAAAGATCCAGTGCTTCAGACAAATAAATTAATAATTGAGTCAATGCATTACTAATCATGAAATCATTCAATACTCTATAAAACTACATGAAAAAATAAGTGTAACTCTCTGCTCTTACCTAGATAGTAAATATTCTTGATACGGAACTTCCAGAATAGTCATCCATCTTTCTAATTCTTCCCTGATTGGTTGTAAACTTTTTCCCAGTTAATGCACCAAGCATAAGTATTATGACCACAGTAATTTGTGGTCATTTTTATTTACATTTACTATTATCTAGCTTATGCTTTGTTTATGAATAGAATTAAAAACAATGAATCAGGGTTTAGTGTAGTAGAGATAGTAATGGTAATAGTTATAGTTGGTCTTATAGGAGCTGTA
>CAIUOC010000106.1 GCA_903900685.1 uncultured Candidatus Saccharibacteria bacterium
ATGAGTCAGCTTAAATACTTAAAGCTAATTCCACCAACCCTTAATAACACGCCGGTATATTCAACGAACCAGTTATTTACAGTACTTGGAGATCTAGCCGGCAGTAGTCCATTGTCTTTTGAAATTATGAGCACCTATAGCACTGGCATTAGCTTTATTGTTGGCTTTGAGAGTCACTTGCAGGCGTCTATAGAGCAAGCCATCCGTTCATACCTACCAGGAACTAACATTGAACCAACTGTCGATTACATGAGCTCAGTTGAACTAGAAAATACCAGTCTTGTTTACTACGCTCAAAATAAGCACTACGCCTATCCATTAAAACGAATTGATGAGATAGAAGAAGTTGATCCTATGACCTACCTAACTGGCGCCATGACAAAACTAGCTTCTGGTGAGCTCATATCTTTTCAATTAGTTGTTAGTGGCCATGTGCCAAAAGACATTGAAAAGATTCACCATGCAGTACTAAGGAGTGAGCATGTAGATAATTTGCTTAGTAGTAGTGGTAGTTCTAAATCTACTAGAATCCTAAGTGGGCTTAGTAAGGCGTCCCTAAAACTAACTGATCTTGTGACGCTAGCCTATCATGGAGATACAAAGCAGTACCTAAACTCTTCGCTTAAAGATGCTGGAGAAAATAAGAAGATACAAAACGAAACGATGCCAAGTCGGCGGATTAGTAGTTTTGAGGAAGAGCGAATTAGGAGTATCGAGCAAAAGATATTAGAACCACTATTTTTAGTTTCCGTAAGAGCTTTAGTAGTATCCAGTGACGAGGAGATTAGACACAACAGGCTAGGCAGAATCACTGCGGCTTTAAAGTCATATACCAGTCGGCACTACCAAACACTACAAGTTATAGATAAATCTGGGAGTAAAATATTGTCCGATTTTAAACTGCGCGCACTATCTAAGCCGATGATATTGTCTGTTAATGAGCTTAGTAACTTCTATCACTTTCCAAACTATTCATCAGGCACTGCTGAGAATGTCGACACTGTACTTAGTAAACTACTTCCAGCACCACTATCCCTAAAGAAAAATAGAAATATAGATCTGTATTTAGGAGAAAATCATTACCAGGGAGTAACGACGCCAATTGGACTAACTGCCGAAGAGCGAGAAAAGCATATCTATATATTAGGTGGAACCGGCAACGGTAAGACAACAACATTAGAGTATGCAATCCTGCAAGACATTAAAAGCGGCAAGGGACTCGCTGTTATTGATCCGCATGGAGACCTAGCTGAGAGTATCTTGTCTCGAATACCTGAACATAGAATAAAGGACGTTATATATTTAAACCCGGATGATCTAGAACGACCAATCGGAATTAATTTACTAGAAATAGACAGAACTCTAACTGGAGATGATCTGCTTCGTGAAAAGGATTTAATAACTGAGTCGGTTATTTCTGTAATGCGTAAGATATTCTCAAGCGACGATAGTGGTGGTCATAGAGTCGAGTATATCCTTCGTAACTGTATTCAAACTGCACTAACAATTGAAGGAGCTACTCTATTTACTATCTTTGATCTTCTCAATGATTCTAAATATAGAAGAAAAGTCGTAAAGGCCCTCGAAGATGATAATCTAAAAAACTTTTGGAACAATGAGATTGGAAAAGCCGGTAGTTTCCAGAAAGTTAAAATGTCTGCCGGTATAACATCAAAGATTGGTAGATTCCTATTCTCGGCCAGTGCTAAACGGATTCTAGAACAGGAAAAATCGACAATAGATTTCATGGAGATAATAAATGAAGGGAAGATACTAGTATGTAACTTTTCAAAGGGACTACTTGGAGAGGATACATCTACCTTATTTGGAACCGCAATTCTTTCAAAGCTACAAGTTGCATCACTGAGGAGGGCACGAATAAACCAAAAAGATAGACGACCATTCTATTTATACGTAGATGAGTTTCAAAACTTCGCAACAACAAGCTTTGTGCAGATGCTGAGTGAAGCTAGGAAATATAAGCTATATCTAACTATGGCAGAGCAATCTACCTCACAGCAAGACCAGAAACGTCTTGTAGATATAATACTTGCGAACGTTGGGACTGTAATATGCTTTAGAACAGGAAGTCCAGCTGATGAAGACTTTATATTACCCTTATTTAAACCTTTTATATCTAGAGGAGATATATCCAATCTTCCGGCATATACATTCTATGCAAAGTTAGCTTCCTTAGATGCTCAGGAGCCTATGTCAGGGATGACGATTGTTAATACTGATATTGGTAGTAGCAAAAGATTTGGGGCCGTTATGAGGGAGTCTAGGATGAGGTATGGGACTTTAATTAGGAATAGCTAATAAATCTGCTAACATTAAAAAATGAGTTATGTAATTGAACCATTAAGTAAATCAGAGTTAATGGATTTCTTCGATGATGTCTCAAAGGATGTCATAAAGTATTTCATGATAAAGGCACTATTTTCTCAACCGGAGTCCTTGCCTGGCCAAAAGAATCTTCCAGTACAGGTACCCAAAGAGCATATTGAGCAATGGTTTACACAAGCCTTAGACGTTAAACCAGTTGGAAGTGGTTCATATCCGATTGATATTTATAATGAGAAAAATCAATGGGGAGCTGATATTAAAATGTTATCGGTACATGTTGATAACAATGGCAATATTACTGGTGGCGAATCTGGTGAAGCATCTTTAGGCCAGAACTTTAGGGATGCGGGAATAGATCTTGACCAGCTTTTTGATAGCAAGTCTTTCGAAATCATCAAAGACAGATGGGTCAACCTTTATAAAGAAAAATTCGATTCAGTTAAGAGCACATATGATGTGAAGTATTTTTACTATTTTTTCATATTGAGAACGGAAAATAACTTTTATTTAGTTGGTGCAAAAATTAATCTTGATCAAATCGATACGGTAAAAGTAAACAGAAATACAAAATCATCAGTTTATTTATCTAATTTTATTGCTGATGATTTGGGTAATACAAAAATCTATAAAGCTAAAAAAAGACTAGAACTTCGTCTGCGTCCCAAGAACTGGGTAGATAAGGGCCTTGCAATAAAGTTTACATCTAATTTCAATTCTATTAACGATAACTTAAGGGAAAGTATCGCTGAAAAAGATTTCATCGAAAAAAGATTCGATCAGTTCAAGGATCTTGAAATTAATATTGAATAGTTTTAGATTGCATTCTGCATCTGTTTGGCGACCCTCTCAACCACAGTAACAGTGACCGAATTTCCGGCTTGTTTATATAACGCTGAATCTGCAAGATTTTCTGGAAGCCTGTAGTCATTATCAAAGCCCTGAAGCCTAAAACATTCCCTAGGAGTTAGTTTTCTTATACCAATTCCATCAAATATTATTGGCACATTATGACCGCCCATTCCCATATTTGCAGTTAGCGTAGGACTAACTCCCTTTTTGTTTTCTCTAACATATTGACGTCTCCATTGATAAACTTTGCCCTGTTCGGTTACGTCATCCTTGATGCGATCAAAAAGCGGCTTACCATTGTAATAGTATTTTTCGTCAACTTTTTTATCAAGAATATCTTTAATAGTTTTCGTGAGCTTTATTGGTTTTGGAAATTCAAATCTTTCAATGCATTCCTTATCTTTGAATCCTACGATATATATTCTCTCTCTATTTTGGGGTATGTTACCGTAATCCATACTATTTAGAACCATGTGCTTCAAGTGGTACCCAAGATCCTCTAAAGTTTCTTGGATAACCTTGAATGTATTTCCATTGTCATGCGACTTAAGATTCTTAACATTCTCAAGAAGAAAACCCTCAGGTTTCCTTGCTTCTATAATTCTAGCTATATCAAAGAAAAGGTTTCCTCTACCTCTTTCATCTTCGAAGCCTTTTCTATATCCAGCAATGGAGAATGCCTGGCACGGAAAACCACCAAGCAGGAAATCAAACTCAGGCAGTTCGTCGGCTTCAATCTTGGTAATATCTTCGACTACAAGTTTTGCGTCATTGTAATTTAAATCGTACGTTATCTTACAATTCTTTTCAAAGTCATTAGCAAACACAGTGGTGAACCCTGCATTTTCAAAACCTTTTCTAATTCCACCGACCCCTGCAAATAAGTCTAGTGTTTTATACTTTTTAGTCTTCTTTTTATTGTCATTATTATCGAAAGATCTTTGAACCTCCCAGACTATGCCACGTATTTCAACTTCATCCCTATAGATCGGCATAAAAGTTTGGTTAGCCGGTTGAAGCCGGTAGCCTTTCTTCTCTTTATATATCTTTTTTAAAGTAGCCTGATTTTCGTCTATTACAGCTACTACTGTTTGCCCGTTATCTGCATAATCTTGTTTCTTTATAATAACCGTGTCACCATCAAATATGCCTTCATCAACCATGCTGTCACCTCTGACCTTAAGCGCATAAAATTTTCCAGACTTAGGTCTTTCGGACATTTTTATTGATATATCTGTATCATTTTCTATGGCTTCGATCGGGAAACCAGCCGTAATATATCCAATTAATGGAACATATTCATCTTGATTATCGCTTATAGGTAGTTCATAACCTGAATAGCCACTAACTTTGATAAGTTTGTCCTCCTCAACAAGTTTAGTTATATGAGCATGAACTGTCGAAACAGATTTTACTCCAATTGCTTCAGCTATTTGATGTAGAGTCGGGTAAGTACCCTCATCCTTCTTAAATTTCTTAACATAGTCTAATACTTCAAGTTGTTTTTTTGTGCTCATTAGGCCCTCCTAAAGCTATTATATAGAACATAAGCGAAAAATGCAGCGGTTAAATAATTATTACTGTGGATAAGTGATATAATCTCATAGAGGATACTAATATTAAAGATATAATACTAACTCCATTTGCACCAATTCTTGTCGAATCTACAAGATCTATAGGCTACTCTTTTGAAGCAGCTTTGGCAGACATTATCGATAACAGTGTTGGCAAAGATGCTAAAACAATTAATGTTAACTTTTTATCTAAAAATGAACCTTATATTGCAATAATTGATGATGGCTGTGGTATGGATCAGAATGAACTAGAATTTGCCATGCGTTTTGGTAGTCAGAGCTCATTAGAACAAAGAGATGCTAAAGATCTAGGTAGATTTGGGTTAGGGCTTAAATTAGCCTCTATGTCTCAATGTCGGGCTTTGACTGTAATTACTAAAAAAAATAATATAATTTCTGCGGCAAAATGGGATTTAGATCATATTATTGAAACTAAGGATTGGTCATTGCAGCGACTGGACAATAATGAGATAGATTCTATCAAATTTGTTGATATATTAAAAAACCAAACTAGCGGAACTATTATATATTGGGAAAATTTTGATAGGTTATTGAATGGATCTACGCAACCAGAAAAATTATTCGATGAAAAAATCGATATTGCAATGTCTCACATAGCCCTAGTGTTTCATCGTTACCTTTCAGGATTTAATCCAGTAAAAATTTTTTTCAATAATCACAGGGTAGATCAAATAGATCCATTTTTTGAGAGTAATGCTGCTA